>CAZJUC010000245.1:0-4750 GCA_964549065.1 uncultured Ilumatobacteraceae bacterium | reverse complement strand
CGGCGATCACGGTTGACCTTTCTAGCACGATCGTCTACCAATTGGTAGAGAGAGGGGCGTGTTGGAGCACGATGGCTGACCGATCGACACGAGAGCGGATCCTGGAGGTGGCGCTCGACCTGTTCGGCACGCGTGGTGTCGATGCGGTGTCACTCGACGAGATCGCCCGCACGGTGGGGGTTCGCAAACAGACCGTGCTGTACTGGTTCGCGTCCAAGGACGACCTCGTCGACGAGGTGCTCGGGGTGGCGGCAGCCGAGTTGGTGATCGTCATCGATGCAGCGCTGCGGGCGGCACCCGACGATCCACTCGACCGGATCGACGCGGTCGTGCGCGCGGTGTTCCGCCCTGCGGTTCGCCGTCCGGCGCTGCTGGGTCTGATCCGCGAGGTGAGCCGGCTCGAGTCCGCGCCGGCCGAACGCCTGCGGTCGCGCATCCAGTCGCTCGTCGACCGGGCCGTGGTGTACCTCGGCGTCGAGATGGACGCAGGTCGACTCCGGCGAGGAGATCCCCGGTTGGTGGCCGCGCTCGGCTACGCCACCCTCACCGGCATCGCCACCGAACCCGAGGCGCTCCGAGCGGTGGGTTGGCATGCGACGCCGGCGGGGTTGCGCCGCCTGCGCGACGAACTGCGCAGGTTCCTGCGTGCGGCGCTCGCTCCGTAGTTGGCTCTACGCCTTCGTGGAGCTCGCCGGCTACTCCATCAATCTCGTGACCGCAACGATCGCTGCGGTCTCGGTCGGTATCGGCATCGACTTCGCGATCCATTTCATCGCCCGCTACCGGGAGGGGCTCGACCGCACCGGCGATCGGGCCGCAGCCGTCGCAGCGACCGGCGTGGGCACCGGCCTGGCGCTCGTCGCGTCGGCGGCGAGCTCTGCGGTGGGCTTCGGCCTCCTGGCGCTGGCGCCGATGCCGCTGTTCGCGGCGTACGGTCTGCTCACGGCGCTGATGATCCTGATGGCGGTCACGGCCACACTCGTGGTCCTGCCTAGCGTGCTCGTGCTGATCACTCGGGACCGGTCGGTTGCGGACGGCCTGGTCGAGCCGCCGGTCGGATCCGCGGCCGACCGCGTGCAACCGGGGCCGGTGGGGTGATCGCTCAGTGCTTGGTGTTCCGTCGGCGCCGGGTGTGGCGTTCGAGGGCGAGGTCGACGAGGCGGTCGATCAGTTCGCCGTAGGTCATCCCCGAGTGCATCCAGAGCTTGGGGAACATCGAGATCGGCGTGAAGCCAGGCATCGTGTTGACCTCGTTGCACAGCCAGCCGCGGCCGGCGCCGTCGCCTTCGTAGAAGAAGTCGACCCGGGCCAGACCGTCGCAGCGCAGTGCCCGGAACGTGTCGACCGCCAGTGCCCGCACCCGCTCGACCTCGTGAGCGGGCAGTGGCGCCGGGATCAGCAGCTGGGCGCCGTCGGTGACGTACTTGTCGTCGTAGCTGTAGAACTCGTCGCCCGGCACGATCTCTCCGGGCAACGATGCTTCCGGATCGATGCCGCCGAGCACGGCGACCTCGATCTCGCGTCCGACGATCGCCTCCTCGACCACGATCATCTCGTCGTAGGTGAGTGCGTGATCGATGGCCTCGCGGAGCCCCTCGACGCTGGTCGCCTTGGACACGCCGACCGACGAGCCCATGTTGGCAGGCTTCACGAACACCGGCAGGCCGAGGTCGTCGGCCAGCTGTGGCGCCCAGCCCGGCGTCATCTCGTGTTCGGCGAACGCCCGATATCTCGCCTGGGGGATCCCGGCGGCGGTGAGCACCTGCTTGGCCATCGCCTTGTCCATCGCCACCGCCGAGCCGAGCACGCCGCTGCCGACGTAGGCGACGTTGGCGAGATCGAGCAGCCCTTGCACCGTTCCGTCCTCGCCCATCGGGCCGTGCAGGAGGGGCAGGACGACGGTGACCTCGCCGGAGGACGCAACGTCCGCGAGCATCGGTGTCGCTGACACGTCGGTGCCGCCGGGGTACAGCCGGCCGGGGACGGCGTGGGGCCCTTCGATCAACGCGTCGACGGCTTCGTGGGCGAGCGCCCACTGCCCCTCGGTCGAGATGCCGATCGGTGTGATCCGATACCGCTCGGGGTCGGCGGCGCGCAGTACGTGGGCGGCGGTGGTGCACGACACGTCGTGCTCGGCCGACTCGCCCCCGAACAGCACCACGAGATGAATCCGCTCGTCGCTCATCGACCCACGGTACCGTCGGCCCTCGTGAGGATTCGTGCATCCGAGGCCGCTGCGGGCATTGGCGGGCGGCTGATCGGTCCCGACGTCGAGTTCCACGGCGCCTCGTTCGATTCACGCTCCACGGCCCCCGGCCAACTGTTCGTGCCGATCGTCGCCGAACGAGACGGGCACGAGTTCATCGGCGCCGCCCGCGATCGCGGCGCCGTGGCACACCTCACCAGCGAACCCGACCCGTTCCGGCGGGACGGTACCGCGATCGAGGTGGCCGACACGTCGCAGGCACTGCTCGCGCTGGCGCAGTGGGCCCGTCGGCGACTCGATGCGCAGGTCATCGGCATCACCGGCAGTGTCGGCAAGACCTCGGCCAAGGACCTGATGGCAGCCGCGTGTGGCGCCGGAAAGCGAACGACGGCGAACGAGCGCAGCTTCAACAACGAGCAGGGGCTGCCGGTCACGATCCTGAACGCGCCCGACGACACCGAGGTGCTGATCCTCGAGATGGGCATGCGCGGTTTCGGCCACATCAGCCGGCTCTGCGAGATCGCCCGTCCCGACATCGGCGTGGTCACCGTGGTCGGCCACGCCCACACCGAACTGGTGGGCGGCATCGACGGTGTGGCCGTCGCCAAGGGTGAACTCGTCGAGGCGCTGCCCGCAACCGGCACTGCGGTGCTCAATGCCGACGACGCCCGCGTCGTGGCGATGCGATCACGGACGGGTGCTGACGTGATCACCTTCGGAGCGGCTGGCGACGTGCGGGTGAGTGCGGTGGAGCTCGACGCCCTCGCACGAGCCCGGTTCCGGGTCGATACGCCGTGGGGAAGTGGGACGGCGCAGCTCGCCGTGCCGGGCGCTCACATGGTGACCAACGCTGCGGCGGCGATCGCCGTCGCCGGCGTGGTCGGCGTCGAGCTCGCGGCGGCGCTCGACGCACTGTCGACCGCGACGGTGTCGGGCATGCGCATGGAGGTCACCAGCGCTCCCGGCGGCGCGACGATCGTCAACGACGCCTACAACGCCAACCCGACCTCGATGCTCGCCGCGCTCGCCGCGCTCGCCGCGATGGACGCCGACCGCCGTATCGCCGTGCTGGGCCTGATGGCCGAGATCGACGAGCCCGAACAGGCCCATCGGGAGATCGCCCGCCGAGCGAGCGAGCTCGGACTCGAGGTGTTCGTCGTCGGCACCGACCTGTATGGCATCGACACGGTCGTCGATGCAGTCGTCGCGATGGGCGCCCTCGGCGCCGGCGACGCCGTGCTCGTCAAGGCCAGCCGCGCTGCGGGCCTCGAACAGGTCGTCGAGCGGCTCATCCGGCCCGAGTGATGAGCGAGACCCCGGCATGTGGGGGATTCGCTCATCGGCTCCGCCGACTCGGGCCTCAGAGGAGCCGAGATGCGTTCGTCGGAGTGAACGGCTCGCCACCGTCCTCCTCGGACAGGAACGCGCTCTGTGGCAGTCGGCGAAGGTCGACCCACCACGCCAGGAACAGCGCGAACGCAGCGCCGAAGCCGAGCACCGCGCGAGCGCCGATCCACTCGATCACCACGCCGAACAGCAGGTTGCCGATCGGCACGGTGCCGCCGAACACCATGAACCACAGCGGCATCACCGTGGCCCGTTCGGTGTTCTTCATGTTCAGCTGGAACGTGGTGGTGATCGCCGTGGCGGTCATGAAGTAGAACATGCCGAGCACGAATCCGACCGGGAACGGCGACACGGAGTCACGCAGCTGCGAGAAGATCGCCAGCGAGATGGCGAAGCCGGTGAAGCCGCGCACGATCAGCACCTTGCGGTCGATCGACGAGAGGAACGTTCCGACCGACAGCGCACCGACGAACGCGCCCGCACCCCAGACGGCGTAGAGCCAGCGATAGGTCGCGCTCGCAGGAGCGATGTCGAAGTTGAGGCGGGCGACCGACGGGAACAGCCCGATGTAGACGAGGCTGAACAGCGAGAACAGGAACATGCCGATCAGGAGTCGGTTGAGCACCAGCCGTTGCTTGGCGATCTTCAGCCCGACGGTCAACGAGCGGAACCCGCGGGCGGTGTTGCCGCTGCGCACGTCCGGCATGCGCACGATCAGCAGCGCCGCGATGAAGAAGAGGTAGGTGCCGGCGTTGACCAGGAAGATGCTCGACACGCTGAGTCCGACGACGGCGAGGATCGCCGCGATCACGGGGCCCATCACCCGGGTGCCGTTGATCATCGCGGAGTTCAGACTGATCGCGCCCGGCAGGTCCTGGCGGTGCACCAGCAGCGGCATCGACGCCTGGAACGCCGGCGCATTGAACGCGTTGGCGATGCCGATGCCGAGCTGGGCCGCGAAGATCGTCCACAATGCGCTGTCCCGTGCGACGAAGTAGGCGATCGCGATCGTCAGTACCACCGAGGCGCTCTGCATGGTCAACTGCAGCTTCTGCTTCGACACCCGGTCGGCGAGCACGCCGGCAGGTATCGACAGCACGAGCAGCGGCCCGAGCTGGGCGAAGATCATCAGGCCGACGAGTGCCGGCCGCCCGGTGCGGTCGTCGATGTAGGCGGGCAGGGTGAAGTTCTGCATCC
>CAZJUC010000244.1:1405-4759 GCA_964549065.1 uncultured Ilumatobacteraceae bacterium | reverse complement strand
TCGGCAGCCTCCTCGGTACCGCCTTCGTCATCACGATCGTCGGATTCATGGAGTCGGTCGCGGTCGCCAAGGTCTACGCCCGGCGAAACCGCTACGAGATCGTCCCCAACAACGAACTGGTCGGACTCGGAGCCGCCAACGTCGCCTCCGGGCTCTTCGGTGGTTATCCGGTCACCGGCGGGTTCTCGCGCACGGCTGTCAACGCCACCGCCGGCGCACGCACGCCGTTGGCGTCGATCATCACCGCCGGCCTGGTGTTGGCGACGATCGCGTTCCTCACACCGCTGTTCACCTCGCTGCCCAACGCCGCACTCGGTGCGATCATCATCATGGCGGTCGTCGGTCTCGTCGACATCGGTCAGATGCGCCACATCGCCAAGGTCAAGAAGAGTGATCTGATCGGCCTCGGCGTCGCCTTCGTCGCAACGTTGGTGCTGGGCATCGAGCTCGGCATCGGTGTCGCCGTCGTCGCCTCGATGCTCGTCGTCTTCGCCCGCATGTCGACGCCGCACAGCGCGGTGCTCGGCCACGTCGACGGAACGACCAGCTACCGCAACGTCGAGCGCTTCCCCGAGGCGCACACCGTCGACGGGATCCGTGTCGTGCGGATCGACGCGGCATTGTCGTTCGTCAACGCCATCAACGTGAAGAAGCTCGTCGTGAAGCATGCCGAGGCGGTCACCGACGAACCGCGCGCGCTCGTCCTCGACGCCTCCGGGATCAACGACCTCGATGCGACCGGCGCCGAGATGCTCCACGAACTGCTGGTCGAGGTCGCCGAACGAGATGTCGTGTTGCACCTCACCGACGTCAAGGGCCCGGTGCGCGACGTGTTGCGCAATGCGGGCATCTGGGAGGAACTCGACGGCCGGATCCACACCTCGACGGCCGACGCCGTTGCCGCCATCAGGCAGCAGGTCCCGGCACCCACCGATCAGCGGCGTCACGGCATCGACGAACGCTCGACGAACGACACCTCCACGCATTCGACCCTCTCACATCCGGCCGCCTCGCATCCGGCGTCACCACTTCTGGACGGCGAGCAGCTCGATGGGGAGCCGACCCATGTCTGACTCGTCGTGGAACGCGCTCCTCACCGGCCACCAGCGGGCGGAAGCCACGATGGCCTCGATCGCTGACGCCGGTGCTCGCCCACCGCTCCATGCCCCTCGAGCGGCGATCCTCGCCTGCTCCGACGCTCGGGTGCCGCCGTCGGTGGTCTTCGACCAGCCGGCCGGGAACCTGTTCGTGATCCGCATCGCCGGGAACACCGCCGGACCCGCGGCGCAGGCGAGCCTCGAGTACGCCGTCGCCGAACTCGGTGTCGATCTCATCGTCGTGCTCGGTCACACCACGTGCGGTGCGGTCACGGCAGCGGCATCAGGAACGTGCGGCGGACACCTGGCACCGATCGTCGAGCCGATCTGCCGGATCGCACGGCTGCATCCGGATGCATCGGTCGACGAACTCGCGGCCCTGAACGTCGCCAACACCATGGTCGACCTCGCTGCTCACGACGGCCCGATCCCCCAGGCGATCGCCGAGGGTCGGGTCGAGATACGCGGGGCGCTGCACGACCTGGTGACGGGTCGGCTGCGTCCGGTGACGGCGGACGCAGCCGCGTCGGCGTCACGCCGCATCGATGAGACGAACTCACTCGCGCGCTGAGGCGACGAGCGATGGGGCACTTCCGGCCTCGAACTGCGAGACGAACCGGTATCGGTCACCGCGGACGATCGTGGTGCGCCATTCGATCCGCCGATCGCCGGCGGTGCTGAGACGTTCGATGAAGAAGGCAGCCTGGCCGCGGCCCAGACGGAGGGACGCTCGTTCCGTCGGCGCCGGGACGAGCGGAGCGATGCGCTCCCAACCGGCATCGGGACGCACCCCACACAGACGTTCCATCTCGTCGTACAGCGCAGTGCGCTCGAAGTTGCTCTCGAGCAGCGGTGCGCCGATCGACATCGGCACCCACGTACGATCGATCGCCAAGGGCTCGCCCCCGGCACGACGCAGCCGTTCGAGGAACACCAGCGGTGCATCCGCAGCGAGGTCGAGTTGTTCGGCCGCCGTCTCGTCGGTGTCTTCGCGCAGGGCGAGGACCTCGCTGCGCTGTTCGACCCCGGACGACTCGATCGACCGGAACAAGCTGTACAGCGCTCCCAGTGGTTGTTCGAACTCGGCACGGTTGACCACGGTGCCGCGCCCGCGCTCACGTCGCAGGATGCCCGTCCGGTTGAGGTGACGGATCGCTTCGCGGACGGTGTGGCGACTCACCTCGTACTCGTCGACGAGTTCGGTGTCGGTGGGGAATCGTTCGGCGAACTCACCGGACTCGAGGCGCTGCTTGAGCTGTGCCTCGAGCTGGGCCCACAAGGGCATCGGGCTCGATCGGTCGAGTGTCATGGTTGCTCCTCGGCGCCCCGCTGCGTCTCGTCGCAGATGAGGACATCCGTACAACCAGACGTTACACCGCAACGCCCTGCCCTGCCTCGACCGCTGCCTCGACCTCGTCTCGACCTCGTCTCGAACTTGGTCGACGAAAATACCAAGGGGGGTATGTTGCGAACCGGCACTCTTTGTACGTATATTCGTTCAATCGATGGTCACCACCATCTTCCATCATTCATCCACCCACGATTCCCCACCTTTCCCCACAATTCCCAGGAGCACGGAGACACCCATGACGACCACAACGCTTCCCGCCACCGACACGATCGATGCCCAGCGCCTTCGTGAACTGCGGCGCGAAGACCCGGCGCTGCGCATCCTCGACGTGCGCACCGGTGGCGAATTCGACGCCATCCACATTCCCGGCTCGTACAACGTCCCCCTCGACACACTCGGCGAGCACGTCGACGATCTCGCCGACGTCGAGCATCCCGTCGTGTTGGTCTGCAAGTCCGGCGCCCGTGCCGGACAGGCCCACTCCAAGCTCACCGGTGCCGGCAAGCAGCGGCTGCACCTCCTCGAGGGTGGCATGGACGCCTGGGAGTCGGCGGGTGGCGACGTCGTGCACGGGACGAGCACGACATGGGCACTCGACCGTCAGGTGCGACTCGTCGCCGGATCGATCTCCCTGGTCGGCATTCTCGCCAGCATCTTCGCACCCAAGGCGAAGTGGCTCGCCGGAGGCATCGCCGCCGGGCTGACCTTCTCGGCGGTCTCCAACACCTGCGCGATGGGCAACGCGCTGTCGAGGCTTCCGTACAACAAGTCGAACAACTGCGACATCGACAGCGTGCTCGACGAACTGCGCAAGGTGGCCTGACGATGGCGGTCGTCAATCACCCGGTCAACGACTACGCGACCGTCGTCGATGACACGACCCAGTTCATCGACGTGCGCGAACCG
>CAZJUC010000244.1:0-1305 GCA_964549065.1 uncultured Ilumatobacteraceae bacterium | reverse complement strand
CTCGCCTCGATCGGCGTCACCAAGGAAGAACTCGCCGAGCAGCTCTACGACAGCCTGCACGACAAGCTCCTGGTGCTGCCCGACAGCACCCGGGTCTTCCCGGGCCACGGCGCCGGATCGGCGTGCGGCAAGAACCTGTCGACCGAGACCTCTTCCACGATCGGCGAGCAGCGCGAGACGAACTATGCGCTACGAGCAGAGAGCAAGCAGGACTTCTTCGACCTCGTCACCGAAGGGCAGCCGCCGGCACCCAGCTACTTCGTGTTCGATGCCATTCTGAATCGTCAGGATCGCGAGCTGCTCGACGAGACCGCCATGCCCGAAGCGCTCGACCTCGCAGCGGTCGAGCGCCTCGTCGAGGCCGGCGCGCTGGTGGTCGACGGACGCGATCCCGAGGATTTCGCTCGGGGTCACCTCGTCGGCTCGATCAACGTGGGGCTCAACGGCCGGTACGCCGAGTTCGCCGGCTCGATCGTTCCGAACGACGTCGACATCGTCCTCGTCGCAGACGCCGGCTTCGAGCTCGAAGCGAAGAACCGTCTGGCCCGGATCGGTTTCGACCGGGTGGTCGGATACCTCGAGCATCCGCTCGTCGTCATGGCCGACCACCCCGACCGAGTGCGTCAAGCGTCTCGCCTCACCGCCGCCGAGTTCGACAGCCGTCGCGATGACATCGACGGGCTCCAACTCGTCGACATCCGCAACCCGGGTGAGATCGCGCTCGGCACGATCGACGGAGCATCCGCCGTCCCGGTGGGCCAGCTCCCGAGCCGCCTCGACGAACTCGACCCGACGGCGCCGACCGTCGTGTACTGCGCCGGCGGATACCGCTCGTCGGTGGCAGCGAGCCTGCTCCGCCAGCACGGCTTCGAGGACGTCTCCGACATCCTCGGTGGCTACGGCGCCTGGATCGACGTCCGACCCGCCGTGGTCTGACGTTCAGCCCCTCCTCACCGAATCGAGACTCCTCATGGCCTACTCCCAGAAGTTCCAACACCTCGCCGACGCCGCCCGAACCCAGGTTCGTGGCGTCGCGCCGGGCGAGGTCGACGACCTCATCGCCAACGGGGCCGTCGTCCTCGACATCCGCGACCCCGACGAACACGCGGCCGGGCACCTCGAGGGATCCACGAACCTCAGCCGCGGCAAGCTCGAGATGCTCGTCGAAGACATGGTCCCCGATCTCGACACCACCATCTTGTGCTACTGCAACGCCGTCAATCGCGGCGCGCTCTCCGCAGCGGCGCTCAAGGCAATGGGATACGAGAACGCCGCCTACATCGACGGCGGGCTCAACGCATACCG
>CAZJUC010000243.1:0-4773 GCA_964549065.1 uncultured Ilumatobacteraceae bacterium | reverse complement strand
CCCACTTGAGGTCCTTGCTCTCGATGGTCTCGACGGTGGTGTCGTCGAGGTCGGCACCGAGGGCGACACAGCGCACGATGTCGCGTTCTGAGACCACGCCGAGCACCGCTTCGACGGTTCCCACGACGAGGAGCCCGACCTCGGCGTCACGGAGACGCTCGGCGGCGCCGCGCAACGAGAGCGAGGGCTCCACCATCGTGATCGTGTCGCCCATGAACTGCTCGACCACCTGGGTGCCGCCGCTACTGGCGTCGTCGCCCGGAGTCCAATCGTCGTTGTCGCTCATGTCTGCCATTGTTCCCGGTGGGTGCAGGCGCCACCGAATCAGCGTCCCGACAGCCTCTGCGCGAGGGGCGGGCGAGCGACGACCTGACGACGACGACCATTGGACGTTGTGCCCTGCACGCCCGACGAGGCTCACCGTATCCTTGTCGTCGCTCCGTTGAGAGAGGAGGTCCCGAATGCAGACGCTGTCGGAGACGTCGGCTCGTGCCGATGCTTCGAAGGTGCTCGAGCGCAGTGGCGTCGTGCTCGGCATCGCCCTGGCGGTCAACTCGGTGCTCGGACCATTCGGGTTCGAGCTGATCGACTACCGGTACGGCGAGTCGATGATCAATCAGGCGATCGGCCTCGACGCAGTCGCGCTGTTCGTGGCTGCGCCGCTCGCCGTGGTGGCTTCCGGGCTGGCCCATCGTGGTCACACGGCCGGACCGGTCCTGATGTTCGCCCCCGCCCTGTTCGCCGCCTACATGATGCCGCAGTACCTGATCGGCCCGGACTACGCGAACCTGCCCGGGAACAACGAAGACGTTGCGCTCGGACACATTGCGTTGTTCGTCCTCGCGGTCTTCGTGGCCGTTACCGCATGGCGGGCGATCGACCCTGCGGATCTTCGGCCGAACACGACGACGAGCGACCGCCGGCGCGGCTGGGTCATGGTCGGCGTCGCAGTGTTCATCGGTGTCGGCCGTCAGCTTCCGGCTGTCGCCGGGGTGGTCGACGATCCGACGTCGAACGACGCCTATCTCGACAACCCGACCGCCTTCTGGCTCGTCGCGTTCCTCGACCTGGGCGTCATCGCCCCGGCGGCATTCGCAACCGCCGTCGGCTTGCGGGCCGGGGCCCGTTGGGCGCGAACCGCCGCATACGCGGTGATCGGCTGGTTCAGCCTCGTTCCCGTCTCGGTCGCAGCGATGAACGTGGCGATGCTGGTCAACGACGACCCCCTGGTGACCACGGCCGACACGATCGTGTTCACGGCGGCAGCGGCGGTGTTCACGATCGGGGCCGTCTGGTTGTACCGGCCCTTGTTCCGACGCTCGGGGGTCCCGGAGAGTTAGCCGTCGGCCGCGGCGGGTGAGCGACGCTCCCACCAGACGCTCCCCGCTGCGGACAGCGCCGCGGCGAGCGGAACGAACAACAGCGCCCCGGCGATGCCCCACAGGATCGCGCCGGTGCCCACCGCGATCAGCACGACGGCAGGGTGCAGGTCGACGTTGCGGTCCATCACCCATGGTTCGATCACGTTGTTGCCGAGCTGCTGCACCACGACGACGATCGCCAGCACGATCACCGCGACCACGACACCTTCGCTGCCGAGGGCGACGACGACCGCGACACCGCCGGCGGCGAACGCGCCGATCGTCGGGATGTACGAGGCGAGGAACTGCAGTGTTGCCAGCGTGATCACGAGCGGCACACCGAGCACGAGCAGGCCGACGGCGACTCCGACGGCGTCGAACACCGCGACGATGGTCAGGCCGCGTACGTAGGCACCTGTCGTCGACCAGGCGGCGCGGCCGGCGTCGTCGACGCCGTCACGTCGGTCGGACGGCACCTTGTCGAGCAGCCAACGCCACATGCGGTCGCCGTCCTTCAGGAACAGGAAGGCCAGTGCCAACGACAAGAAGATGCCGAACAGGATCTCCGAGCCGACCGTCAGCACACGTCGTGCATCCGACGAGGTGACCTCCCCGTTCGTCGAACCGTTCGTCGAACCGTCGGTCGAGACCGCGGTCGACGAGTCGTCGGTGCCGGGCAGTGATGGCAGCTCGATCGAGAACCGGTCCTCCAGGTCATCGAGCGACGCCGAGAACTCGTCGCGGAGATCCGGCCACTCCTCGGCGAGACGCACACCGATCCCTGCGATCAGCCCGGCGAGGACGACGAGCACGAGCAGCACGGCGCCGAGTGGCGCCACCCACGATGGCCAACCCGGTCGCTCGACTCGTCGTACGACCGGTTCGATGATGCCGGCGAGCAACAACGCAACAGCGATCGGCGCCACGATCGTCGTGAGCGTCGACGTGAGAGACGCGACCCCCCACACAACCGCCCCCGCCGCCAGCAGGCGCCACGACACTGCGCCGACGCGTACGAGCAGAGGGGAGACGGGCGTGTGGTCGCTCGTGGCTGCCATGTGCGTCGCACTACCCCAGGTCGGAGCGGCCCAAGCCCGAGAAGCAAAAAATAATGGACAAGATCCAGAATTGTGTGTAGTCTGCTTCACGTGTCCGATGTGGAACAGCTTCTCCGACAGCACGGCGTGCAGGTCACGGCCCAGCGTCTGGCGATCATGCGGGTCGTAGCCGATCGACCGCACGCCACGACCGACGACGTCATCCATGGCGTCCGGGCAGGCATCGGCACCGTCTCGCGCCAGGCGGTCTACGACTCGCTGTCGGTGCTCGTCGACAAAGGTCTGCTGCGACGGATCGAGCCCGCCGGTTCCGTTGCGCGCTACGAGGACCGTGCCGACGACAACCATCACCACTTGATTTGTCGCAGCTGTCGTGTCATGTTCGACATCGACTGCGCGGTGGGGGACACGCCGTGTCTCACCGCCGATGACGACCACGGTTTCGAGATCGACGAAGCCGAGGTCGTCTACTGGGGTCGCTGCCCGGCGTGCCGAGCAGCCGCCTCGTCCGAGCCCGTCGATCTCGTCATCTGACGATCCGACCAGCCAACCCGTAACCGCCAACTCGAACATCCCGCCACCACCGACCCGCAAGGAGCACATCATGAGCGACACCACCGACGTCTGGCAGATCAACGACAGCGAGAAGGGCTGCCCCGTCATGCACGGACCCAACTCCGCTCACACCGCGGTCGGCTCGACTGCCAACGAGCACTGGTGGCCGAACCAGCTCAATCTGCGCATGCTGCACCAGCACTCGCCGGCATCGAGCCCGATGGACGACGACTTCGACTACGCGGCGGCGTTCGCCAGTATCGACTACGAGGGCCTCAAGGCCGATCTCACCGCGCTGATGACCGACTCCCAGGACTGGTGGCCCGCCGACTACGGCCACTACGGCCCACTGTTCATCCGCATGGCCTGGCACTCGGCCGGCACGTATCGCATCGAGGACGGTCGTGGCGGTGGCGGCAACGGCACCCAACGCTTCGCCCCGCTCAACAGTTGGCCCGACAACGGCAACCTCGACAAGGCACGTGCGCTGCTGCTGCCGATCAAGCAGAAGTACGGCAACAAGATCTCGTGGGCCGACCTGATGCTGCTCGCCGGCAACGTGGCGATGGAGTCGATGGGGCTGAAGATGTTCGGCTTCGCCGGAGGCCGCGAGGACGTGTTCGCACCCGAGGAGGACATCTACTGGGGCCCCGAGACCGAATGGCTCGGCGACGCCCGCTATCACGGCGACCGCGAACTCGAGAACCCGCTCGGCGCCGTCCAGATGGGCCTCATCTACGTGAACCCGGAAGGCCCCAACGGCAATCCCGACCCGCTCGCGTCGGCGCGCGACATCCGCGAGACGTTCGGACGGATGGCGATGAACGACGAGGAGACCGTTGCGCTGATCGCCGGCGGCCACACGTTCGGCAAGGCACACGGTGCCGGCGATCCGGACCTCGTGGGCCCCGAGCCCGAAGCGGCCCCGATGGAGCAGATGGGCCTCGGCTGGAAGAACGCACTCGGCACCGGCAAGGGCGTCGACACCACCACCAGCGGCATCGAGGGAGCGTGGACGCCGACGCCGACCACGTGGGACAACACCTACTTCGACACGCTGTTCGGTTGGGAATGGGAGCTCACCAAGAGCCCGGCCGGCGCGTGGCAGTGGACTGCCTCGAACCCGGAGGCGCAGGACATCGTGCCCGATGCCCACGACTCGTCACGGCGTCACGCCCCGATGATGACCACCGCCGACATGGCGTTGCGGATGGACCCGATCTACGAGCCGATCTCGCGCCGCTTCCACGAGGACGTCGATCACTTCGCCGACGTCTACGCGCGGGCGTGGTTCAAGTTGCTGCACCGCGACATGGGCCCGGTGTCGCGCTACGTCGGCCCCGAGGTCCCCGACGAAGTGCTGATCTGGCAGGACCCCGTGCCCGCCGTCGACCACGAGCTGATCGGCGACGCCGACATCGCGACGCTCAAGCAGACGATCCTCGACTCGGGCCTCACGGTCTCAGAGCTGGTGTCCACGGCGTGGGCGTCGGCCTCGACGTACCGCGACAGCGACAAGCGTGGCGGCGCGAACGGCGCCCGCATCCGTCTGGCCCCGCAGAACGACTGGGAGGCCAACAACCCGCCGCAGTTGCGCCGGGTGCTCGCCAAGTTGGAGGAGATCCAGGCCGGGTCCGCCACGCCGGTGTCGATGGCCGACCTGATCGTGCTCGGCGGGGTCGCCGCGGTCGAGGCGGCGGCGAAGGCCGCCGGCCACGACGTGACGGTGCCGTTCAACCCGGGACGCACCGACGCCACCGACGAGATGACCGACGTCGATTCGTTCGCTCCGCTCGAGC
>CAZJUC010000242.1:0-4777 GCA_964549065.1 uncultured Ilumatobacteraceae bacterium | reverse complement strand
CCCAGATCGGCCGCCAC
This sequence comes from uncultured Ilumatobacteraceae bacterium, assembly GCA_964549065.1. GTDB lineage: Bacteria > Actinomycetota > Acidimicrobiia > Acidimicrobiales > Ilumatobacteraceae > Sva-07. The sequence continues at coordinate 4,760 of CAZJUC010000242.1, read as the reverse complement.
TCGGCCTTGGCCCAGGGGACCAGCCCGATCTGGTCGAGGTGGGCATCCTCGGCCCAGTTCGTCACCTCGCGCGCGACGCCCTGCACGACGACGCTCCATCCGGTTCGCGTCGCAGCGTCCCACTGGTCCACCTCGAAGCAGACGTGCTGGTTCTCGGCCGCAGCGGCGAGTTTCTGTCCCTCGAGGGTGCGGAACACGATGCTGTCCTCGTGCCACTTGAAGTTGACGGGGAGCACGAGCACCTCGCCATCGGCCGAGAACCCGATGCGGCCGATGGGCGTGGACTCCAGCAGTCGGACACACGTCGCCTCGTCGACGATGCCCATCTTCGACGTGACGTCGATCGCCACGTGCTCGGGGTCGTTCGATCTGGTCATCGGCACCTCCGGTTCGCGCGCCGTGGCGGTCGAGCCGCTCGGTTGGCGGCGCACGGATCCCAACGTACCGCGCAACGAGCGGTCGTCAGCCTTCGATCACGGTGACCAGGCCCGTGTCGCGTCGGTGGCCGAGACCACGCACGGCACGCCGAGTACCGAACACGTGAGAACCGGGCTGGCCGATGCACACTCAAGTCGGGTGCGCGATGTGCCGATGACCACCCGTCCGCCTGTCCGAACGGGGAATGCCGTGGCCATCATCCGACCGTCCATCGATCATCTCGACGAACTGCACCAGCCGCTCGACGACGCGACACGGGAGGTCGTCGACGCGTGCGCCTCGTTGGGCGACGACTGGACGATGTACGTCAGCCCGAAGCTCGGCCAGGACGTTCCCGATCTGGTACTGGTGCACGACGTTCGTGGCGTGATCACTGTCGACGTGGTCGACTGGAGCCCGGCCGACCACCGACGTTCCGAGCACGGTGAGGTCGAGGTGTTGGGCCCGGACGGGGACTGGGGGCCGAGTCCGGAGCAGCCCCTCGCCCTGGCCCGTCGTCATCGCAGCACGCTCTACGAGCAGTTCTTCGCGTTCCCCGGTGACGCTCGCGAGCCCGGCGGTTTCGTGCGCTCCGTGGTGGTGCTTCCGAGGTGTTCGGGGGCCGAGGCGGGTGCGCTGCTCGCGTCAGGTCTCGGTGACCCCGCCAACGCCGTGCTGGTGTGGTCGGGCGACGATCTCGGTGACCGACTGGAGTTCCTGGTCGACGGCCCCGGCGCGACCGCCGCTCCGGCCTCGTCGATCGCCCGCGTCCGTCGGGAATTGGTGGTCGACGGCATGGTTCACCACGCGGTCGCTCCGGTGCAATTGAGCGACGACGCCCGTCGCGTCGCTGCGAACCCGAGTGGCGCTCGCATTCGTGGCGTCACCGGCACGGCGGGCAGCGGGAAGTCGTTCGCGCTGACCGCTCGGGCCGCGCGGCTCGCCGCCGAAGGCAAGAGCGTGCTCGTGCTGTGCTTCAACCTGACCTTGGCAAACCATCTCCGTCACCTGGTCGTCGACCGGTGCGCCGAGTACGGCGCCAACCCGGCACTGGTGACCTGCACCAGTTTCCACACCTTCTGCTCTCGTGTGGTCGACGATGCTGCCCAAGCCGGCATCGTCGCCGACGAGCCGACCCGGGGGACGTGGCCCGTGAAGGTGGTCGTCAAGACCCGCGACGTCTTCCAGGCAGGTTTCGAGCACCGCTTCGACGCTGTCATGGTCGACGAGGGTCAGGACTTCACCGTCGACTGGTGGAACCTGCTGCGCGAGCACGTGGTGCGTCCCGACGGCGAGATGCTGCTCGTCGCGGACGCCACCGTCGACCTCTACGGCAAGTCGACGTGGGACGACGCGGATGCACGGGCTGCCGCCGGCTTCGTCGAGCCGTGGATCCACATGAACAGCTCGTACCGGATGGCTCCCGAACTCATCCGCTCGACCAACGAGTTCGCTCGATCGTTCGTCGCTGACGATGCCGTCGTTCCAGAGGTCACCGACGACCAGGAGGCCGTGATCGGGACGCTCTCGTCGGCGGTGTGTTCGTGGCACAACGTCGAGCGGGTCGCCGACCTCGGCGTGGCGGTCGGTCGTGAGGTCGTTCGCCTGCTCCGCGAGCATCCCGAGCTGGCCCCGCGTGATGTGGTGTACCTGTGCGAGTACCACCACGACGGGTTGGCCGCCGCCGGCGAGATCGAGGCCGCCGGCCACCCCGTGCACCACGTGTACAGCCGTGATCCCGACGAACGCCATCGCAGCAAGGGTCGGTTCTGGCCCGACGCCGACGCCGTCAAGGGCTGCACCGTGCACAGCTACAAGGGCTGGGACAGCCCGGTGGTCGTCGTCGGTGTCGGCATGGAGGAACGCTCGAGGCGACTCGCGTATGCGTCGATGACACGGGTGTCGTCGACGATGCCCGACCGCGACACGTCGTATCTGGTGGTGGTCAATGCCGACCCGCGGATGGCCGACTTCCAGGCGACGTTCGAACTGGGAGCGGCACTGGCGGTCGAGGCCTGACGCAGCGTCGCACTGCGACGTCTTGCTACGGTCGCCGCTCGTGGACTTCGCCGACCTGCAGGACGTGATCGAACGCACCTACGGCGATCGCGATCGGGAGCGGGGTGTGTCCGCCACGGTGGCGTGGCTCACCGAGGAGATCGGCGAGCTGGCCCAAGCGGTCCGCAAGGGCACCCACGAACAGCGGGTCCACGAGTTCGGTGACGTGGTCGCATGGGTTGCCACGCTCGCCAATCAGCAGGGCGTCGACCTCAACGAAGCCGTCGAGCGCTACGCCTCGGGGTGCCCCAAGTGCGACTCGATCCCCTGCACCTGCTGAGTCGCTCGACGTCATCTCAGCCGGTTGCTCGCCGGAGCGCCGCGATGAGTTCGTCGAGGCTCGGTTCGAGTGTGCCGAGCTGCGCGAGGTAGCGCTGCGTTGCTTCGTCGATCAAGGTCGCTCGCTCGTCGGTGCGGTCCGGCCGAGCAGTGACCACCGTGCCGCGACGTCCATCGCCGACCACGAGCCCGGCCTGCTCGAGTTCCCGGTAGGCGCGCACGACGGTGTTCTTCGCGAGTCCGAGGTCGCCGGCGAGTTGTCTCACCGTCGGCAGGCGGTCGCCGACGCCGAGGTGGCCTGCGCGCACCTGGAAGGCGAGCTGACTTCGGAGTTGCTCGTACGGAGGAACGCTCGAGTCGTCGTCGATCGTGACGGCTGCCGTCATACGCGCTGCAGCCGTGCCTGATCCACGTTCCAGCGTTCGGTCGCCGCGAGGCTGTGCCAGATGCCGATCACGGCGTACGGGGCGAGCGCGAACACCAGGCCCAGCAGGTTGCCGATCGCTGCCGCCAGGCTGTACGAGGTTGCGACCCCGGCCAGCGCGAACGCAGCACCGACGATGTGGTGCACGCCGTCGGCTCGCAGCGCATCGTCGACACGCAGGTCGTGTTCGTCGTCGGCGAGCGTGGGGCGGTTGACGACGACGTGGACACCGATGGTCATCGCTGCGATTGCCAGCGCACTCGCAGCAGGGCCCACCCAGAGCCAGCCACCGGCACCGACGTCGCGTCCTGTGGCGACGGTCGCGGCTGCCAGTGAGATCGGGAGGGATCCGATGATGCAGCGGACCCAGAACGTCGGCACGTAGTCGGACCAGCGGCGCTCGACCAGCCTCGCGGTGCGTCGGGAGCGAGTACGGCGGCGTACGAAGACGATCTCGGCGACGACCGACCCGAGGGCTGCGGCGATGAAGGGCGCCTGTGCGGTCAGGGTGTTCGCGAAATCGCCGGCGCGCTCGACGTCGATCACGTTCATGTACATCGGGAGGCTTCCGACGTTCACTCCGACGACGAATGCGGTCCACCGGATCGTGCGGGCGCGCCGGAGCTGAGGGCGGATCAACTCCGCAGACGTCTCGGTGATCAACACGTTGAATCGGATCGACCACGTGCTCAGTCGGCCGTCGGAGATCGGACGGGCACCAGCGAGGACCACGGCGAGCGAGGCGCTCCACAGCACCACCAGGAACGTCCACTCGCCCGACATGGCCCGATTGTCTCAAGTACCTGGTACAAAGTCAACGGTCACCGGTCAACGGTCAACGGTCAACGGTCAGGGGCAACGATGAGCGAGCCCCACGGGGGATCCGCTCATCGCATGGGTGGGATGGACGGCCTCAGCGCCGACGCTGGACCAACTCGGCGATCTGGATGGCGTTGAGGGCTGCGCCCTTGCGCAGGTTGTCGTTGCTGACGAACATCGCGAGCCCGTGGCCTGCCGGCGCGCCCTCGTCCGTGCGGAGGCGTCCGACGTAGCAGGGGTCCTGACCGGCAGCTTCGAGCGGAGTCGGCACATCCGAGAGCACGACACCCTCGGCTGCGGCCAACAGCTCGGCGGCACGCTCGACCGAGATCGGACGCTCGAACTCGGCGTTGATCGACAGCGAGTGCCCGGTGAACACCGGCACGCGTACGCAGGTGCCCGACACGAGCAGACCTGGGATGTCGAGGATCTTGCGGCTCTCGTTGCGCAGCTTCTGTTCCTCGTCGGTCTCGAACGAACCGTCGTCGACGATCGCCCCGGCCATCGGCAGCACGTTGAACGCGATCGGCTTGACGAACTTCGAGGGCGCCGGGAACTCGACGGCGGCGCCGTCGTGGGTCAGTTCGGCGGCCCGGTCGACGACCTCGCGGGTCTGCTTGTCGAGTTCGTCGACGCCGGCGAGCCCGCCGCCCGAGACGGCCTGGTAGGTCGACACGATCAGCCGGGCGAGGCCGGCCTCTGCGTGCAGCGGCCGCAGCACCGGCATGAACGCCATCGTGGTGCAGTTCGGGTTGGCGATGAT
>CAZJUC010000241.1:0-4842 GCA_964549065.1 uncultured Ilumatobacteraceae bacterium | reverse complement strand
CGAGCGGGCTGCGCCCGAGGGCCTCGCTGAGCAGACCGTGGTCGACCATGCTCAGACCGAGGCCCCCGAACTCCACCGGATGATTGGGCGCCCACACGCCCATCTGGCGCACCTTGTCCTGCGCGTCACGCACCCGCTCGTCGAGTGTGGCGGGATCGCCGAAGAGCATCTCACCCTCGAGCGGGATCACCTCGCGATCCATGAAGTCGCGCACCATCTCGAGGATGGTCGTCATCTGTTCGGAGATCTCGAAGTCCATGTCATTCCTCCTTCCCGACACGCTGCCACGAACGTCGATGGACGGACGAACCGCCGGCCGCAAGGCCGTCGACGGTGGAACTCCGGCCCCGCTCGGTCAGCGCAAGATGGGGGCCATCACCTGGATCCGACGGTCAGGCCACGCTGAAGTCGACGCGGTGCCGACCGGTGGCGCCGCGCGGGATCGGCGTGGACCGCTCGGAGGTCTGGGTGGTGCCGGTCTCGTCGGTGGCGCGCACGGTCGCCGTGTGACGACCGGGCGCCAAATCGGTGCGCAGCACCCATTGGCGCCATGCGTTGTCGGTGATCTCGTCGTTGAGGCGAGCTTCGAGCCAATCGCCGTCGTCGACGCGTACCTCGACGCGTTCGACACCACGGTGCGGCGCCCAGGCCACTCCGGCGATCACCGTGGGCGACCCCGCGACGGTGGCCCCTCCGCGTGGTACGTCAATACGCGATTGGGTGAGGATCGGACCCTCCTTGGCCCACCCGCGCTGGATCCAGTAGGCGTCGAAGGCTTCCAGTGTCGTGAGTTCGATCTCCTGGAGCCACTTCGTCGCCGACACGTAGCCGTAGAGACCGGGCACTACGAGCCGCGCCGGGAATCCGTGCTCGATCGGCAACGGCTCGCCGTTCATCGTCAGCGCGACCAGCGCCGGTCGTCCGTCGAGCGTGGCGGTCGGGAACCCAGCGGTCCAGCCGTCGACGGATCGCCCCACGATCTGGGTGGCATCATCCCGTACACCGGCGCGAGCGAGCAGATCGTCGAGACGGACTCCGCTCCAGCGGGCGTTGCCGACCAAGTCGCCGCCGACCTCGTTCGAGACGCACGACAGCGTGATGATGTGCTCCTCGAGCTCCATCGCTGCGAGGTCTTCGAAGGTGAACTCGAGTTCGTCGTCGACCATGCCGCGGATCTGCAGGGTCCAGTCGTCCGGTTCGACGACGGGGGCACGAAGCGCCGTGTCGATCAGGTAGAAGTCGTCGTTCGGAGTGATGTAGCTGGCCAACCCCTCGACCTGGTCGAGCGTCGAGCCGTCGGGCACCGCCGGCGACTCGCTCAGCGGCAACTCGGCGAGCAGGTCCGACGACACCTCGGGGTCGGACGGGCCGAGCCACCTCCCGACCGTCGGCGCGACCGCTGCCCATGCTGCTGCGCCGGCACCCACAGCGAGAAAGCGACGTCGAGCGTCGTCGGCTCCGGAGACGTTGCCGCCGAGCGGCGCTGCTGAGCTCTCGTCGGGCGCCGGAGGAGGCGGCGGGCCTGCCTCGGCCCCGATGGTGGTGCTGGCGCCGGAGCGTCCGAGCATCGCTCGGCGGAAGCGGTCGAGGACGTCCATGACCGCGATGCCCGACGCCGCAGCGACGGCCGACGAGAAGAAGGCGCCCTGCGATGTGGCGAGCAGATCCCGGCCCCCGGCCCACCAGCCCACGACACCGAACGCGACGAACCCGCCGAATGCCGCCGGCCTCGACCTCAGCGCGACCAGCCCCAGGAGTCCGCCCAGGCACAGCGATGCGAGCACGATGCCCCAGACGAGGATGGTCTGCTGGGTTCCGCCGAACGTGTCGATACTCCAACTCACCAGCCCGCCCGGCGACTCGTCGACGAACACGTCGGCCACGGCGTAGACCGGCGACGGCGCATCGACCAGGACCTCACCGACGAACTCGCCGGACGCGAGCGCGACCGCAGCGGCGAGCACCCCGCCGGTCGCCGCCATGACCCGGGATCGCAACCGGAGACGACGATCGTCGGCGCCACGCCCGCCGGGGAATCTGGTGGCGGAGGTCGACTCGGTCGTTTCGGGCGGGCGGCTCGGTGTGGGACTCACGGTGCTCTCCTGTGCACTCGGTTGTCGTTTCGCCCTGCCCGATGCGCCCGTCGCCGAAACGCCTGCCGCTCGTCAGGCCGCTGACGTGTCGGGCGACCTGCGTCGTCGCACTCCACGTCGTCGCGCACGCCACGTCGTCGCGCAGGCCAGGTTTGGGACTCGTCGGCAGCGGTCACGCGTCAACGATGCGACACACCTTCACTCTCAGAAAGCTCATGGCGCCCGCAGCGGTCGTCGCCCTGGTTGCAGCAGGCTGCAGCGACGACGACAGCGCCGGACCGGAGGTGAGTGTCGCTGTCGACGACATCGTCGACGAAGACACCGATCTCGGCCGCGGCATCGACGACGAACCGTACGGTTCGCTGCTCGGCCAGCAGGTCACCGTCAGCGGTGACGTGTTGACGATCGACGACACGACAGCGTTCGAGATCGCGGGCGACCAAGGCGGCCTGCTCGTGCTGTACCCGACGGGCCTCGCCGACGACGTCGACGACGGCACACTCGTCCAGGTGAGCGGCATCGTGCAGCGGGTGAACATCGACACCTTCGACACCGACTTCGGCTCGGTCTGGGACAACAGCCTCTACAGCGGTTACGTCGACCGACTGGCAGTCGCTGCCGACGAGGTGATCGTCCTCGAGAGCGACGCCGCCGAGGACGGACTTCCGGCGGGCAACGGCCAGTTCCTCGAGCTCAACGATTCGGGCGTCGACGGCGATGTGATCCTCGCGGTCGACGGCAACGAACTGCGTATCACCCTGTCGGCCGAAGACCTGAGCGGGCAGCTGCCCCACGCCGTGCACATCCACCTCGAACCCGGCGTGGCCAGTGAATGCCCTTCGATGGACGAGGCCGACGAGAACGCCGACGACGTGCTGACCACGGCCGAAGGAGTCCCGTTCTACGGTCCGGTCCAGGTCGCGTTGACCACCGACGGCGACTTCTCGGGTGACAGCGCCCTCGCACTCGACCGTTTCCCGATCGCTGATGACGGCGGCGAACTGCAGTACGAGCGGACGTTCGACCTCGACCAGGAACTCGTGGACATGATGGCGGGGATGCAGGTTGCCGTCGTGATCCACGGCCAGGACATCGACGAATCCGGCGAGTACGACGGAGACGCCGAGAGCTCGATCGATCCGAGCGTGCCACTCGAGGCGACCGTCCCCGTCGGCTGCGCCACCGTCACGTTGAACTGACCGCGTCGCGGAACCGGCCGCTCGCTCACCGCTTCTGGGGCACCGTCCGGATCGGTCGGGTACGATCGCCGCGCTCACCATGGTCTCTCGAACGAACCGCACCGCTCCGGCGCTGATCGCCTACGCCGACCGATTGGCCGGTGACATCGTCGGCGTGCGCGAACTACTCGACGGCCCCTTCGCCGGGACGTTCGCCGGCGTCCACCTGCTGCCGTTCTTCGAACCGATCGACGGCGCCGACGCCGGCTTCGATCCCGTCGACCACACCGCAGTCGATGCCCGAATCGGCAGCTGGAGCGCGATCGCCGAACTCGCCCAGGGCTACGAGTTGATGGCTGACCTGATCGTCAACCACGTGTCGGCACGGTCGTCGGCGTTCCTCGACTGGCTCGCCGAGGGCGACAGGTCCGCTCACGCGGCGATGTTCCTCACCCCCGAGCACGTGTTCGGCGGGCCGCCGAAGCCGGCCGACGTGGCAGCGATCTATCGGCCGCGGCCGACCTCACCGTTCACCGAGGTCGAGTTCGCCGACGGCACCCGCCGCCTCGTGTGGACGACGTTCACCGATCAGCAGATCGACATCGACGTCGAGCATCCGCTCGGCTGGGCCCATCTCACCGGCATCCTCGATCGCTTCGCGGCATCCGGGGTCAGCAGCGTCCGTCTCGACGCCGTCGGCTACGCGATCAAGCGGCCCGGTACTTCGTGCTTCATGCTCCCCGCGACCCTGGAGTTCATCCGTCGTCTCACCGAGGCGTGCCACGAACGTTCGATGCAGGTGCTCGTCGAGATGCACGGCCATCACCTCGACCAGATCGCGATCGCGCCGCACGTCGACGTCGTGTACGACTTCGCGCTGCCGCCGCTCACGATCGACGCACTCACCACCGGCGATGCGGAACCACTGCGCCGTTGGATCGAGATGCGGCCGGCGAATGCCGTCAACGTGCTCGACACCCATGACGGCATCGGGGTGATCGACGTGGGCGCGGACACCCGCGACCCGAGCCGATCGGGTCTGCTCTCACCCGACCGCATTCACGACCTGGTGGAGGGGATCCACGAACGGTCGGGCGGTGTGAGCCGCGCCGCAACCGGCTCGTCGGCGTCGAACGTCGACCTCTACCAGGTGAACTGCACCTTCTACGACGCACTCGGCCGTGACGACGATCGCTACCTGGCAGCTCGGATGATCCAGTGCATGCTGCCGGGCACACCGCAGATCTACTACGTCGGGCTCCTGGCGGGCGAGAACGACACCGACCTACTCGCCCGCACCGGTGTCGGCCGTGACGTGAACCGGCACCACTACACCGCCGCCGAGATCCACGGCGCCCTTGATCGGCCCGTGGTGCAGCGGCTGCTGGCGATGTTGCGCTGGCGGGCGACCGAGGCGGTGTTCGACGGGACGTTCGAACTGCTCGATGGCCCGGCGCACGTGCTCTCCGTTCGATGGTCGAGCCCGACGTCGACGGTCACGATCGACGTCGACGTGGCGACCGGTCTCATCACGATCGATCCCCCGTTCACCTGAGGGCGGAGGCGAACCA
>CAZJUC010000240.1:0-4919 GCA_964549065.1 uncultured Ilumatobacteraceae bacterium | reverse complement strand
GGTGTCGGCGGAGGTGGCGTCATCGTCGCCCGCACAGGCGGCCAGCGCCACCAAGGGGGCCACGGCGAGCGCGGTGAACGAACGGAGACGCATGGTGGGAGTCCTTCGGCGATTGCGGTCGAGTGCGCGAACGCGGCCATGATGCCACGACGATCGGCTGAACCCTCCGTCCCGCCCGACACAGTGACGAGCCGGCGGTCAGTTCCGCTGCGATGCGTGCCAGCGCAGCAGGCTGCGTTCGAGCATCGAGATCACGACGAGGCCGGTGATTCCGAGCAGCGCAGCGGTCGTGATCGTGGCCCACAACGTCTCGGCCTGGTTGCTCGCCGCCGCGATCCGCCCGATTGCGCCGAGCCCGTCGCGGGTCAGCGCCGAACCCTCGCTGAAGTAGGCAGCGGCGAGGCCGAGCCCCAGCGCGAATCGCAGCGTGGTGAAGATCGACGGAAGTGATGCCGGCAGGCGCAGTCGCCAGAAGACCTCCCAGGGACGCGCGTCGACGCTCGCGAGCAGCTCGCGCGCCGCCGGGTCGGCGGACTTCATGCCGCCGACCACGCCGAAGGTGAACACCGGGAACGAGGTGAACGCCACCATGAACAAGATGGTGGGGGCCCCACCGTCGAGCCAGAGCACCACCGACGTGATGTACGCGACCCACGGGGTCACCAGGATCAGGATGAGCACCGGCTGCGCGGCTTCCTCCACGAACCTCGACGACGCCATCACGGCACCGACGACGATGGCGCAGAGCATCGAGATCGCGAGGCCGACCACCATGTGACGTCCGGTGACCAACGCGTTCGACCAGTAGAACCCGGGGGCTTCGGCGAGTTCGCTGATGATCGTCGACGGGGGCAACAGCACGAACCTGCGAATGTCGAAGACCCGCACGAGCCCTTCCCAGAACAGACCGAACGCAAGCACGCCACAGAGGGGTGCGGCGGCGCGCCGGACGAACGAGGTCACCGGTGCATCCCGGCGCTCAGTTCGGAGCGCAGGAGGGTGGTGGTGCGGAAGAACGCTTCGGTGTCCTCCACGTCGGGGCGGCGCGGGTGGGTCAGCGTGATCGCGATGTCGGCGCCGATCGAGCCCGGGCGTGGTGACATCACCGCCACGCGATCGGACAGGAAGGTCGCTTCGGGGATCGAGTGCGTGACGAAGAGCACCGCGGTGCCGAGCGGCTCACAGAGTCGGCCGAGCAGGTGGCGCATGTCGGTCCGGGTCATCTCGTCCAGGGCGGCGAACGGTTCGTCCATGAGCAGGATCGGCGCGTCGATCGCGAACGCACGCACCAGGCCGACCCGCTGCTGCATGCCGCCGGAGAGCTCGTGTGGGTATGCGCCTCGGAAGTCGCCGAGGCCCACCTCGTCGAGAAGGTCGTCGACCGATGCGCTCGGTGTGCTGGGTGATGCCCGCCGGTTGATGTCGAGCAGGAGGCGTGCGTTGGCCTCGACGGTGCGCCAGGGCAACAACGCCGGCGACTGCGGCACGAAACCGATCTGTTTGTGCCGCCGGGCATCCTGCGGGGACATGCCGTTGACGACGATCTCGCCGGCCGTCGGTGTCTCCAGGCCGGCGATGAGGCGCAACAGCGTCGTCTTGCCGCAGCCGGAGGGGCCGAGCAGGGTGACGGTCTCCCCCTCGTCGACGCGCAGGTCGATCGGATCGAGGGCGTCGAGTGGCCCGAACGACTTCGAGACGCTGCGCACTTCGATCCTCGGCGGCACGGCGAGCGAGCGTACCGGCACCGCCTGGATCCGGCCGGACCGTTGCGGCCGGTGCGTCGTCGCCGTAGCATTGCGTGGTCCGTTCGGGCTGGGTCTTCCCGGCGCGGGCGCGATGCATCGGACGCCGTCCGGCACCCGATGCGACCTCTCCCGCTGAGCACCCTGCCAGCACCGACGAAGAAGGCGACACACCCATGGCTGACATCTCCGACACCACGCCGAACACGGCAGCGACCATCGAGAAGTTCCGCACCCACGAGTCCGACACCGGCTCGCCCGAAGTACAGATCGCTCTGCTCACGGCGCGCATCTCGCACCTGACCGAGCACCTCAAGGTCCACAAGAAGGATCACCACAGCCGCCGTGGCCTGCTGATGATCGTCGGCCGCCGCCGTCGCATGCTCGACTATGTCAAGCGCATCGACGTCGAGCGCTACCGCAAGATCATCGCTGATCAGGGCCTGCGCCGCTGATCGGTCGCAGCTGATCCTGCCGAGTCCACGCTAAGCTCGTGAGCGGTGCCGGAACGTCCGGTACCGCAACATGAGCGAACCGTGGATCGGTTGCCGGTTGCTGAATCCGAGCCCTGCCGAGTCCGTCGTGCAGCCTCGTTCGGGTTGACCAACTGGGAACCGGCCCGTCGCTCCGAGAGGCGCACTCCCGAGGGGGAGTGCACACGAAAGGAGCCCTCAGTGGCTGAACCCATCACCGTGTCCGGTCCCGTATCCGGGACCGACAAGACACTCACCTTCGAAACGGGCAAGTTCGCCCCCCAGTCGATGGGTGCCGTCGTGGCATCGATCGCCGGGACGAAGGTACTGACCACCGCCAACGCCGCCAAGAACGTACGCGAAGGCATGGACTTCTTCCCCCTGACGGTGGACGTCGAGGAGCGGGCCTATGCGGCCGGCAAGATCCCCGGCTCGTTCTTCCGTCGTGAGGGACGTCCGACCGAGGACGCGATCCTCACCTGCCGTCTCACCGACCGGCCGCTGCGTCCGTCGTTCCCCGACGGCTTCCGCAACGAGACCCAGATCGTCACCACCGTGCTCGGTGCCGACCAGGAGAACCCGCACGACGTGCTCTCGATCAACGCCGCGTCGGCCGCGCTGATGATCTCGGGTATCCCGTTCGACGGCCCGATCGGCGCGATCCGCATGGCCTACAGCCAGAGCGGCGAATGGATTCCGCACCCCACCTACGAAGAGGCCGAGAACGGCACCTTCGAGCTGGTCGTCGCCGGCCGTGAACTCGACAACGGCGACGTCGCCGTGATGATGGTCGAGGCCGGCGGCTCCGAGAACGCGTTCTACTACTACGACGACGGTGCCAAGAAGGTCACCGAAGAGGTGCTCGCCGACGGCCTCGAGGCCTGCAAGGTGTGGATCAAGGAGTCGATCGGGCTGCAGCGTCAGCTCGTCGCCTCGGTGATCGCCACCAACGGTGCCATCGAGCAGATGAAGTGGACCCCGGTCCTCGACTACACGCCCGAGATCTTCGCGGCCGTCGAGAAGGCCGGCAGCGACAAGCTCGCCCCGGTCATCACGATTGCCAACAAGGCCGAGCGCAACGAAGCGACCGACGCCGTCACGGCCGAGATCACCGCCGAGCTCTGCGGCACCAGGGAAGCACCCGGGGAGTTCGCCGGCAGCGAGAAGATGGTCAAAGAGGCCGTCCGTTCGCTCAACAAGAAGCTGATGCGCGCACGTGTCGTCAGCGAGGGCGTCCGCATGGACGGTCGCGGTGTCGCCGATTTGCGGGCGATCTCCGCCGAAGTCGGTGCACTCTCCACCGCTCACGGTTCCGGCCTGTTCCAGCGCGGCGAGACCCAGGTCATGACCGTGCTCACCATGGCCATGCCGCGGATGAACCAGATGATCGACTCGCTGTCACCGAACGACACCAAGCGCTACCTGCACCACTACAACATGCCGCCGTGGGCGAATGGCGAGACCGGCCGTGTCGGCTCGCCCAAGCGCCGCGAGATCGGCCACGGTGCGCTCGCCGCCCGTGCAGTGCTGCCCGTCATCCCGAACCAGGACGACTTCGCGTACACGCTGCGCCTCGTTTCCGAGGTGATGTCGTCGAACGGCTCGACGTCGATGGGTTCGGTGTGTGCCTCCAGCCTTGCGCTGATGGACGCCGGTGTGCCCACCAAGGGCCACGTGTCCGGCATCGCCATGGGCCTCATCTACGAAGACGGTGAGTACACCACGCTCACCGACATCCTCGGTTCCGAGGACGCCTTCGGTGACATGGACTTCAAGGTCGCCGGTACCGAGGACGCCATCACGGCGTTGCAGCTCGACACCAAGATCGACGGTATCCCCGCCGACGTGCTCACCGCTGCGCTGGCCCAGGCCCGAACGGCGCGTCTCGAGATCCTCGAGGTCATGAACGCCTGCATCCCGCAGAGCCGTGACGAGGTGGCCGAGACCGCTCCGAAGATCACCACGATCCACATCCCGCTCGACAAGGTCGGCGAAGTGATCGGCCCGAAGGGCAAGGTCATCAACACCATCCAGACCGAGACCGGAGCCGACATCGGCGTCGACGACGACGGTGCCCGCGGCATCGTCACCATCGGAGCCGTCGAGGCGTGGCGCATGGAAGAGGCCAAGGCGGCAATCCTCGCGATCGTCGATCCGCCGAAGGCCGAGATGGGCCAGACGTACACGGGCCGGGTGGTGAACATCACCAAGTTCGGTGCGTTCGTCAACATCCTTCCGGGTCGTGACGGACTCGTCCACATCTCCAAGCTCGGTGGCGGCAAGCGCATCAACGCCGTCGAGGACGTGCTCGAACTCGGTCAGGAGATCGAGGTCGTCGTCGAGGAGATCGACGACAAGGGCAAGGTCAGCCTCACCCCGGCCGGCGATCCGCCCCCGGCGAAGGAGGGCTCCGGCTCGTCGTCGTCCAACGGCGGCAACGATCGTGGCGAGCGGCGCGAGCGTGCGCCGCGCCGTGAGCGGTCCGATTCCGGTTCCGATTCCGGTTCCGATTCCGGCAGCGGCAGCGATGTCGTCGAGGTGAGCTTCGAGGACAGCTTCGATGCTCAGCTCGCCGACGAGCTCGGTGACCTCGGCCCGAAGTCCGAGCGTCCGCAGAGCGACGACGGAGGTCGTCGCGGCGGGCGTCGACGCCACCGCTGATCACGCCAGGGGTCAGACCCCAGGCGTGATCGATGAGATCGCA
>CAZJUC010000239.1:0-4954 GCA_964549065.1 uncultured Ilumatobacteraceae bacterium | reverse complement strand
TTCGAGTTGGCGAGGATGACCCGATAGCCCTCCTCGCGCAGCACGCGGCACGCCTGGGTGCCGGAGTAGTCGAATTCACAGGCCTGGCCGATCACGATCGGGCCGGACCCGATGATCAGGATCGAGTGGATGTCGGTTCGCTTCGGCATCAGTTGGACGTTCCCGTGCTGCCGGTGGAGGACGCAGCGGACGAGGCGTGTTTCATCATCTCGGCGAACTCCTCGAAGAGATAGTGCGAGTCGTGGGGACCGGGGTTGGCCTCGGGATGGTGCTGCACGCTGAAGGCGAGTTCGCCGTCGACGCGCAGGCCTTCGCACACTCCGTCGTTGAGGTTGACGTGGGTCATCGTCGCCTTGCCCGACAGCGAGTCGGGATCGACGGCGAAGTTGTGGTTCTGGCTGGTGATCTCGACCTTGCCGGTGCTGATGTTGCGCACCGGGTGGTTGCCGCCGTGGTGACCGAACGGCAGCTTCACCGTGCCGGCGCCGATTGCCCGACCGAGCAGCTGGTGGCCGAGGCAGATCCCGAAGATCGGCACCTCACCGAGCAGACCTCGGATCGTCTCGACGCCGTACTGCGCCATCGCCGGGTCGCCGGGGCCGTTGCTGAGGAACACGCCGTCGGCGTCGCGGGCCAGCACGTCGGCGGCGCTGGTGGTGGCGGGCACGACCTCGACGGTGCCGTAGCGCGACAGGTTGACGGCGATGTTGCGCTTCATGCCGTAGTCGATCGCCACGATTCGGGTGCGGTTGTCGGGGTCGAGCGCGTTCACGGTGTAGCCCTCGTCGATGGTGACCTGGCGGACCAGGTCGACGCCGTCGGTGCCCGGCTCCGCTTCGGCGGCGGCGCCGAGGTCGGCCACGCTCGCCGCGCCGAACGCCCCCGGCATCGCTCCGGTGTCGCGCAGGATCCGGGTGAGTCGCCGGGTGTCGATCCCCGCGATGCCGGGGACGCCGTGCCGGCGCAGCAGTGCATCGAGGCCGCTCTCGGCGCGCTGGTTGCTGTGGCGCCGGGACAGCTCGCGGATCACGATGCCTCGACAGAACGTGCCGCGGGACTCGAAGTCGGCGGCGTTGACGCCGTAGTTGCCGATGTGCGGCGTGGTGAAGGTGATGATCTGGCCGGCGTAGCTCGGGTCGGTGATCACCTCCTGGTAGCCACTGAGCACGGTGTTGAACACCACCTCCCCGGTGGCGATCGGCACGTCCGCTCCGATCAGCTCGCCCTCGAACACACTTCCGTCGGCGAGCACCAGGGCTCCCTCGCGCACCGTCATGTCGTCACTCTCCCGTTCGTCCTGTGCTGCATGTTCATTCGCTTCCCTGCATGTTCATTCATCACCGTAGCGCCGTGGCGTCCCGAACGACCGCGGTTCCCCGGAAGATCGTGTGGAGCACGCGTCCCCGCAGCGGCATCCCGACGTACGGCGTGTTGCGGCTCTTGCTCGCCAAGCGCGCCGGCACCACTTCCCAGACCTCGTCGGGGTCGATGACGGTGAGGTTCGCCGGCTCTCCGGGTTCGATCGGGCGACCGTGGCGGTCACCGATCCCCGCGATCGCCGCGGGCTTCCACGAGAGCGCGCCGATCACGTCGGCGAGTGTCATGTCGAGGCTGGCCAGCGACACCCCGAGGGCGGTTTCGAGCCCGAGCATGCCGGGCGGCGCCGCATCGAGCGGCTGCTCCTTGCTCTCGGCGACATGAGGCGCATGATCGGTGGCGATCGCATCGATGGTGCCGTCGGCGAGCCCGGCCCGGATCGCGGCCAGATCGTCCGGCGTGCGCAGCGGTGGATTGACCTTGTAGAGCGCGTCGTAGGTCTCGAGGCGCTCGTCGGTGAGGCTGAAGTGGTGCGGAGTCGCCTCCGCCGTGATGGGGAGTCCGTCGGCCTTGGCCGCGCGGACCAGCTCGACGCTGGTGGCCGTCGAGAGATGGAGGAAGTGCATGCCCACACCGGTGAGCCGCACCAGCTCGATGTCGCGATGCAGCATCAGCTCCTCGGCGATCGACGGCCAACCGGGCAGACCGAGCCGACTGCAGCACGAACCCTCGTGCATGACCGCGCCCTCGGTGAGGCGTTCGACTTCGCAGTGCTGCGCGAGCGTGATCCCGAGACCGTCGGCGTATTCGAGCGCACGGCGCATCAGCAGCGGATCCTGCACCCCGTTGCCGTCGTCGGTGAAGATCTTCACGCCGGCGCCGGCGAGTTCAGCGAACGGAGCGAGCCGCTCGCCGGCGCGGCCGACGGTGATCGATCCCGCCGGCAGCACCTCACACGACCCGGCGCGTTCACCCTGGCGGCGCACGAAGTCGACCACCTCGACGCTGTCCTGGGTCGGATCGGTATTCGGCATCGCCACGACGGCGGTGAACCCGCCGAGCACGGCGGCCCGGCTCCCGGTCTCGATCGTCTCAGCCTCCTCCCGTCCGGGTTCGCGCAGGTGCACGTGCAGATCGACGAAGCCCGGCGTCAACACCTGACCGGCAGCATCGATGATCTCGTCGCCGTCGACCGGTTCGAGCTGCTCGGCGACCTGGCCGACGATGCCGTCGGCGACGCGTACGTCGACGCGTCGCTCGCCGTTGGGATCGATGACCCGTGCTCCGGTGATCAACAAGCTCATTGCGAGCCTCCTTCCGTGAGGACGTCCTGGGTGGCCGTGGCGCTCGTGGCACCGGCACCGGCGGTGCCGAGCAGGTCGAACAGGACGGCCATGCGCACCGCGATGCCGTTGGTGACCTGCTGGGTGATCACGGCGCCGGGCAGTTCGGCCGGGTCGACGGCGATCTCGACGCCACGGTTCATCGGCCCAGGGTGCATGATCAGCGTCTGCGGGGCCAACGCCGCCGCTCGCTCGGAGGTGAGACCGAACCGTGTCGTGTACTCGCGCAGGCTGGGCACGAGCGCCTCGTTCATCCGTTCCTGCTGCATGCGCAGCAGGTAGAGCACGTCGATGTCGCCGATCACGTCGTCGAGCCGGTCGGTGACGGCATCGGCGAACGCCTCGCCGACATCGGGTGGCAGCAGCGTGCGGGGAGCAACCACCGTGACGTGCACGCCGAGCATGCGCATCGCTGCCACCGTGCTGCGCGCGACCCGGCTGTGCTTCACGTCGCCGACGATCGCCATCCGAAGCCCCTCGAGGCCGCCGGCACGCCCGAGCGAGGTGCGCACGGTGTAGGCGTCGAGCAGCGCCTGGGTGGGGTGGGCGTGCCAACCGTCGCCCGCATTGATCACGCTCGCGTGCGTCCACGCATCGATCATGCGTGGCGCACCACTCGACTTGTGGCGCACCACGAACGCGTCGACGCCCATCGCTGCGATCGTCTCGATCGTGTCACGCAGGCTCTCTCCCTTGCTCAGGCTCGACTGCGACACCGCAAACGTCATCGTGTCCGCCGACAGGCGTCTGGCGGCGGTCTCGAAGCTGAGCCGGGTCCGGGTCGAGTCCTCGAAGAACACACTGCACACCGTCTTGCCGCGCAGTGCGGGCACCTTCGGGTTCGGACGGCGATTCACCTCAGCCATGTGATCGGCGAGGTCGAGGATGCGCTCGATGCCGTCTGTGCCGAGGTCCTCGACGGCGAGCAGCGAACGCGCCGCCGTCACGAGATCACCACGCCGTCGGCGTTGGCGGTCACGCTCTCGTCACCACTGGTCGGCAGATTCTTGCCGACGAAGTCCGGTCGGATCGGGAGTTCACGGTGACCACGGTCGACGAGCACTGCCAACTGCACCGCCCTCGGCCGTCCGTAGTCGGCGACCGCGTCGAGGGCGGCTCGCACGGTCCGTCCGGTGTAGAGCACGTCGTCGACCAGCACCACGGTTGCGCCGTCGATGTCGCCCGGCAGATCGCTCACTGCGCTCGGGCTCACCGGCCGCAGGCCGATGTCGTCGCGATAGAGGCTGGCGTCGACCGATCCCACCAGCACCGGCGCACCGGGCTCGTCGCTGCTCGCCACGATGCGTTCGACCTCGGCGCCGATCTGCTGGGCGAGCCAGACACCGCCGTGGGCGATACCGACCACCACGACGCCGTCGACGCCACGATTGCGTTCGATGATCTCGTGGGCCATCCGGGTGACGGCACGTCGCACGTCGTCGGGCCCGAGCACCTGTTTGGTGCTCGCGGCTGGGTTGTCGGCAGCCATCGTCTCTCCTCCGTGCGAGCCTCACGGGACCCGCTTCACGGTGGTCGCGAAAGTAGCAGCAACTACTGTCGTCGACATGCATGATCTCGTGATTCGTGGGGGCTTCGTCGTCGACGGCACCGGACGGCCCGGTCGCCTCGCCGACGTGGTGGTGGACGACGGTGTGATCTCCGCAGTGGTCGACGCCGACTCGGACGACGACCCCGGTGAGGCGGCTCGCGTGGTCGACGCCACGGGCAGGTTGGTCACCCCCGGTTGGGTCGACATCCACACGCACTACGACGGCCAGGCGTCGTGGGACCCGTACCTCACTCCCTCGTCGTGGCACGGGGTGACCACGGTGGTGATGGGCAACTGCGGCGTCGGGTTCGCCCCGGCGGCACCCGATCGCCACGAGTGGCTGATCGAGCTGATGGAGGGCGTCGAGGACATCCCGGGCACGGCGCTCACCGAGGGCCTCAGGTGGGACTGGGAGTCGTTCGAGGAGTACCTCGACGCGCTCGACTCGCGCCAGTTCGTTATCGACATCGGCGCCCAGGTCGCCCACGGTCCGGTCCGTGGCTACGTGATGGGTGACCGTGGAGCCGCCAACGAACCGCCGACGCAGGACGACATCGCGGCGATGGCCGACATCGTCGAGCGCGGCCTGCGCGCGGGAGCACTGGGGTTCTCGACCTCACGGACGCCGCTGCACCGGTCGAAGTCGGGTGAACTCGTCCCCGGCACCAATGCCGACGACGACGAGCTGCTCGGCATCGCCGATGCCCTCGCCCGCGCCGGCCACGGGGTGTTCCAGTTCGCTCCC
>CAZJUC010000238.1:0-4957 GCA_964549065.1 uncultured Ilumatobacteraceae bacterium | reverse complement strand
GCCCCGCTGGCCACCGGCCTGGAAGGCCTCGAGGGCATGGTCGTCGACGGTGATCGGCTCCTGGTCGTCGAGACCGGACGCCAGCAGGTCACCGCTATCGACCTGGTGACCGGCGACGTGTCTCCCGTGATCGTCGGCCTCGACTACTCGGATCGCGTGCCGGATGGGTTCTTCCCCTTCGGCATCATGTCGGGTGTCGCCGTCGGAGAGCGGTCGATCTACGTCTCCGACGATGGCGTGAACAAGGTGTACGAGTTCCGCCGCCGCTGACGACGTCTCCCCCGATCTCCCGCGAGGCCAGCCGCAGGCTGCGCCTCTCGGGAGATCGGTCGCGACGCCCCGGCACGATGGTGCAGATTCGTCACGTCGCATCGGGGCGTCGCGACCGGCGGCTTCAGTCGATGCCGAACCATCGATCGGCGAAGCTCGCGACGTTCGCCCTCGACGGACTCCGCGTCTCAGAAGCATGCACTACCAACATCGAGAACCTTGCATTCGCGAACCACTGTGTCGGGCGCCGCAGGCAAGGTTGAATCCGCCCGGAAAACGCAGTGCGCTGCTGAGGCGGACTCACACACCCCGAGTGCCGGGTCTCCCGACACTGGCCCCGACGCGCCCGACCGGCCCGTCCCACTTGGAGCCTTGTCGCCCATCTCAATGGTGTTTCGTGGGGCCCAGAGCGAGAATCGAACGCGCGACCTACGCACTATGAATGAGACCCGAGGAGTCTGCAGAAACCAGAATTGTTGCCCTGAGCAGGTACTTCACATCGACTCCGTTCCGCTGAGTTCGTTTCGGTGCCGCGATTGTCGAGCACGGCATGAGGGCCGTACTCGAGTGGTACGCCGAGCGGGGGCCTCGGGATTCTGTGTGGCGAAGTGTGCGGGGTGGGACTACCGATGGTGGAGCATCGTCACACCAGGGAGATCGTCGAACGCTGTGAGATCGCTGGTCACGACGGTGCGCTTCGATGCGCGTGCAGTCGCAGCAATGATGAGGTCGTGCGCACCGCGTGGGCGCCCGGCCTGACGCACGGCGCCGAGCAAGTCGGCATGCTCGGCGGCAACCGATCGGTCATAGGAGAGGATCGGGATGACGTCGCACACGTCGTCGACGAACCGTTGACGTTGTTGTCGTCGTCGCCCGGTCGCCAAGCGGGCGCCGACTTGGAGTTCGGCGACGGTGATCGCCGCGATCGCGACGTCGTCGTCGTCGTCGATTGCCTGGTCGAGTTGGGCGTCGGACCGTTCGGCGTCGATGAGGAACGTGGTGTCGAGCAGCAGCAGGGTCATTGGCGCTCATCGAGTTCGACGAGCGCGCGGACCTCGTCGAGCGACGTCGCCCACTCCGGGTCGGGGCCGTTTCGTCGCAGCAGGTCTTTCGTGTCGGAGCCGCGGCCACGAGAGACGGGCTCGATCTGTGCGACTGCGCGACCGTGCCGGATGATCGTGTAGCGCTCGCCGTCATGTTCGACTGAATCGAGCAGATCCGCGAACCTTCGAGCAGCGTCCGTCGCTGTCACTTCCGACATGAGATCAGATTATCTGATTCCAGTCGGAGCGGCAAGCGGTGATGACACGGTCCTGCACTGCGACGCGGACTTCGACCACATCTCAGCTGTCACCGGACAACAAACCCAGTGGATCGTCGAGCGCGGATCGATCGACTGATCACGAGCTCAAGAGCTGCCGCCGTCGAACCGACTGCCAGCCAGCCGATGACCCGCCGCAGAATCATGCCTCCGAGACAGCACGACCACTCGGGTTCAAGCCCACGCCGAGCACTGCATGGTCCCGGCCCACCAGGCCGGCGCTCGCCGCCGATGGCGGACGATGCTGAACTTGCGGGTTGCAATCCGATTGCACGGGAGAAGCGGTGAGGGCCCGGTCGCTTCGATCCTCATGTTCGACGATGAAGTCGCCCATCATTCCGAGGCGTGCGTGGCCTGGAATCGTGCAGAGGTGGTAGTAGCTGCCAAGAGTGTCCGGCACGACGGTGACGCTTGCGCTCTCGCCCGACGGCAGCCGCGGTATGCCGACCCCCAGAGCACGTGATCGATCACTTCGCCTGTGTTGACATCGACCACCGCTCCGGTTGCGATCAGCTCCGGGAGGTCGTCCAGTTCCGGGACGACCACCAGATCGTGAATCCCGGAAGTCCGGGAGGGCCGCAGTGTTGCGCGCTCGCACCGGCGTCGGCCGGACTACGGAGCGGCGTTATGCGTGGTCGACGATTGAGCAGTGCGCCGGTTTCAGGACGGACGACGCGTGCCCGACGAGCCGTGAAGACTGAGCAGGGTGAGCGGGTCGAGCAAGTGACGCTCGGCGGGCAGCTCAGACTGGCGATCGTGTGGTGGCTGCGAGGATCGATGGCGCGCTGGTTGGAGTCGAGAGCGCTCGCACGTTCTGATCGGCGCTTCACCCGGACGAAGTGCGACGGTGCGCAGTGTCGGAGTGCGTTCGCAGGGATCGAGCACGGCTCTTCGCCGTCGCGTCAGCCCCACTGGTCAATCCGGCGAAGCTGAGTTCGGCTTGGGCTCGGAGCATGTCGGGGTCCTCACCTTGGGCGACCTGGATGAGCAGCGCGGTGAACTGGCTGTCGATGAAGGCTGCGGCAACCTCAGACGGTACGTCGGCAGTGACCTCTCCACGTGCCTTCGCACGCTCGACCCAGTCGAGGTAGAGCGTACGCGACGCTGAGCGAAGGCTGTTGGCCCGGGTTTCGGTGGCCGGGCCGAGCTGCGACGACAACACCCGCATCTTCGCGAGGAGGCAGCCGGCGGGCATGTCCCTGTCGAGGTCGACCATGATGTCGATCATCTCCGTGAGGACGTCCGCGAAGGGCGCATCGTCGGTGGTGCGTTCCAGCATCGGCGCGAGCACCGTCTCGGCGTAGCGCTCGAGGGTGGCTTCCATCAGGCCGTCCTCCCCGCCGAACTCGCGGTACACGGCGGGCTTCGACACGCCGGCTCGGCGGCACAGTTCGTTCAGCGACACGGCGTCGGTCCCCTCGCGCCACCAGCAATCCATCGCGACGTCGATCACGCGGTCGCGATCGATCGTCTTCGGCCGACCTCTCCCGCGACTGTCGCTCGATTCCACCATGATGCTCGACCTTCCTCTGAGCGCTTGCTCATGAAACTGACTCCCGATTGTACCAAACGGTACGCAAATCGACCCGTGCCAGACGCGTGACGAGAGATAATTTCGTACCTTTCGGTACGCTCGGGTTGGCAGCAGCTCCGAGGCGGTCTACATTGTTTGCGTACCAATCGGTACGCAAACAACCGAAAGAGGTAGGAGAAGCCACCATGACCACGACTGACGTCGCCGCCGCAACCCTCGCCGCGCTGTTCACCGACTCCGACGCTGCCGCTGCGGCCGACCTGCTCGCAGACGACTACATCCAGCACAACACCGGGGTGCCGACCGGGGCGGCTGCCGTCCTCGAGTTCATCCCGGCGCTCAAGGAGAGTGGCATCTCGGTGACGACGCATCGCATCTTCACCGACGGCGACCTCGTCGTCTTCCACAACACCTACGAGAACGCAGAGTTGTTCGGCGCCCCGACGCTGGTTGCGTTCGACGTGTTCCGCATCGAGAACGGCAAGGCCGCCGAGCACTGGGACAACTTGCAACCGCCGACCGCCCCGAACGTGTCGGGTCGAACACTGACCGACGGCCCCACCGAGGTCACCGACCACGACCAGACCGAGGCCAACAAGGCCCTCGTCGCCGAGTTCACACAAGCGGTGCTGATCGACGGCAACTTCGAGCGCATCGCGGAGTTCATGGCCCCCGACCTGATCCAGCACAACCCGTGGTGGGGCGACGGCCTCGAGGCCCTCGGCGCCGGTTTCGCCGCGCAAGCCGAGCAGGGCAACGCCCTTCGCTACGACACCGTCCACCACATCATCGGCCAGGGCAACTTCGTGCTGTTCACCTCCGAAGGCGCCCTCGGCGACACCCCGACCGCCTACTACGACCTCCTCCGTTTCGACGACGGCAAGATCGTCGAACACTGGGACGTGATCTCAGACATCCCCGCCGAGATGGCCCACGACAACGGGAAGTTCTGAGGAACCCATGGACAACAACAACATCATCGTCACCGGAACCAGCAACGGATTCGGCCACCTGTCGGCCCTCGCATTCGCCGAGGCGGGCTACCGGGTCTGGGCCGCGATGCGCAACGCCGACGGCTCGAACCGTGAACGACGAGACCTCCTTGAGGCGGCCCCCGGCGACATCCGCGTGCTCGACATGGACGTGGTCGACGACGCGTCGGTCGAGGCTGCGATCACCCAGGTGATCGACGCCGACGGCAAGGTCGACGTGCTGATCAACAACGCCGGGATCATGTACATCGGCCACACCGAGGCGTACAGCGTCGAGCAGGCTCACGAACAGATGAACGTCAACTACTACGGCGTCATCCGCACCACCCAGGCAGTGCTGCCCGTGATGCGGCGAGCCGGCAGCGGCCTGATCATCAACACCTCCTCGACGGCCGGTCGTGTCGCCTATCCGTACTTCGGCACCTACGGCGCAACCAAGTTCGCCGTCGAGGCGTACTCGCAGAGTCTGCGCTACGAGATGGCGCCTCACGGCATCGACATCGCCATCGTCGAGCCTGGCCCGTTCCCGACGAACCTGATCGAGTCGGTCCAACCAGAGGCACGCCAGCACGTCCTCGACGACTACGGGGCGCTCAAGGACGTGCCGGCCGGAATGCTCGACTACTTCGTCGACTTCTTCACCACCGACGCCGCCCCCGACAACCAACTCGTCGTCGATGCCTACCTGGCCTTGGCCGACGCCGAACCCGGGCAACGTCCGATCCGTACGCATGTCGGCATCGAGCACGGTGCCGCCGAGATCAACCGCATCACCCAGCCGATCCAGGACAACATCGTGAACGAACTCGGTCTCGCCACCGTCCTGGAACGCCCATGATG
>CAZJUC010000237.1:0-4962 GCA_964549065.1 uncultured Ilumatobacteraceae bacterium | reverse complement strand
CGATCGATTCGAGGCCGGCGTCGGACATCAGGCGGGTGCCGTCACCGGTGGCCGGGGCGAGCGGGATGATCGCGTCGACCCGATCGTCGGCCACGAACGAGCCCACCGGGTTCTCGTAGCCACCGGGCACAGCGAGCGAGGTGAAGCCACCGAACGAGTGGCCGGTGACGGCGATGTTCTCGGGATCGACGGCGGCCACGAACCCTGCGGTCTCGGTGCTGGTGGGGTCGAGCATCGCGTTGATGGTGGCGACGACGTCGTTCGGGCGGTTGAGCGCGGTCACGTCGAACTCGGCCTCCACGCCGAGCAGGCGGTCGGCGGCGGTGTTGCCCGTGTGATCGGGTGCAGCGACCACGTAGCCGTGGCTGGCGATGGCTTCGGTGTAGTACGAGGCGATGTAGCGCAGTCCGCCGCTGCCGTGCGAGTAGACCACCAGCGGGAACGGGCCGTCGGGTGCGATCTGGTCGGGCGCGGCGGTGACCGCGTCGGGCGACTCGTAGTACACGCCGGGGATCAGCGTGTACTGGTGCAAGGGAGCTTCGCCGGCGTCGGCGATCGGGAACCACACGTCGAGCGTGAGCGGCCGCTCGGTGGCGGCGTTGATCGTGATCGTGGTGACCCCCACGTCGTAGGGCCCGGCCGGCAAGGTCTCGAGGTCGGCGAGGGATGCCTCGGTGGTTTCCGGTGCTGCCTCCGTCGTGTCCGGCGTCGTGTCCGGCGTGGTCTCGGGCGGAGCGTCCGTGGTCTCCACGACGGCGTCGGTGGTTTCCGGCGCAGCTTCGGTCGTGGGGGTCGCGGTGTCGTCGTCGCTGCCGCACGCGGCAATGGCAACGGCGGAGACGATGGTCAGAGCAAGGAGTCGTGAACGCACGGCGGCAACGTAGTGCGATTCGGCCCGATCCGCCCATCCGGAGACCCGGTCCGAGGAGCGAGAGCGGGTCGGTCAGGCGAACGTCTCGACGAGGAGGGCGACGGCCGTCGTCGTGCAGATCACGAGCACGCCGGGGCGGACCACCTCGGGCCGCAGCAGGTGTTTCACCCGGCGCGCGGTGACGATGCCGAGCACGACTCCGGGGATGATCAGCGCCGCCAACTGCAGTTGGCGGACACCCACCTCACCGGCGAGCCAGAGGGCTCCGAGCGACAGCAGCGTCCCGATCGAGAAGAACGCGGAGATCGTCGCCCGCATCGTCGCCGGGTCACTGTTCTGGTACGTCAAGGCGATCGGCGGGCCGCCGACCCCGGTGGTGGTCGCGGCGAACCCCGACGCGAGCCCTGCCACCACGAGTGCGCGGTCGGTCGGACGGAAGAGCCGGCCGGTGAGCGAGGCCACCACGGCGAGCAGGACCGACCCGGCGACCAGCACGGCGAGCACCCGGTCGGACAGCGCCGCCACCACCAGCGCGCCGGCGATCGTGCCCGGGATCCGTCCGGCGACGGCGAAGCCCACGTCGCGGGGTTCGATGTGCGTGCGGTCGATCCAGGCGATCGTGAACGTCAGCGGCAGGACAGCGAGGATCAGGGCGGCCGGGATGAAGTCGCTGTCGGCGAGCAGCAGCACGGGCGAGGCGATCATCCCGAGTCCGATACCGATCGACGCCTGGACGACGGCGCCGACGTACACCACGCCGACGCAGGCGATCGCCATGGCGATCGACAGGCCGAACATCAGCGATCCTTCATGCGTTTGGGGTCGGCGTTCGCCGGGTCGTCTGGCCACTGATGCTTCGGGTATCGGCCCGCCATGTCCTTCTTCACATCGGCCCACGAACCTGCCCAGAAGCCGGGCAGGTCGGCGGTGACCTGGATCGGTCGGTCCGCGGGCGACAGCAGATGCAGCCGGATCGGGACGCCGCCGGCGGTCGGATGCGCAGTGACGCCGAACAGGTCCTGGACGCGCACGAAGGCGTCGGGCTGCTCGCCTGCGTAGTCGATCGCCACGACGCGACCCGATGGCAGCACGAGTCTGGCGGGGGCGACCTCGTCGAGGTCGGCGCCCTGCGGCCACGGCAGCTGGCTGCGCAGCACCATCGCCACGTCGAGGCGTTCGAGGTCGGAGCGCCCGGTGGCGCCTGGCAGATACGGGGCCAGCCAGTCGTCGACGGAGGCGGCCAGGTGACCGGTCGACCACTCGGGCCATGGTTCTCCGACGGTGCGGTGGAGGAACTCGACCCGTTCGCGAAGTGACGTCGCCGTTTCGGTCCAACGCAGCGCACCGAGTCCGGTGGAGCGCACGTGCTGCATCAGTGCCGCTGTGGTCTCGTCGCTGCTGTCGGGGCGCCCGACGTGTCTGCCGAGCCGGATCGATCCCAGTCGGCGCTCGACGGTTTCGACCAGATCGTCGCGACCGGCGTCCCACTCGACCGTGCGTTGCTCGACGATGTCGGCGCCGAACTCGGCGAGAACCGCGTCGGCATCGACGACGGCAGCCAGGCGGATGCGAGCCCGATCCCGGCGTCCGTCGAGATCGGCGGCGACCACGAACTCCTCATCGGCGAGCGGGTCGTCGTCGGGGAGCCACGCGCCTGCACCGGATCGCAGTTGGAACTGGCCGGGACGTCGGCGAGCGGCCAGACGGTCCGGATAACCGAGCAGCAGCACTGCCCCTGCCCGGTCGGGGTCGACGCTGTCGAGATCGAGCCGGATGTCGGCCCGGCGGGCCAGGTCGGCTGCGCGCTCGCGCAGACGGCGGACTGCGCCACGGTCGGCGGCGTCGTGGCCGCGTCGGCCGGTCAGTGCTCCGATACGGAGGGCGAGATCGGCCGGCAGGTCGTCGGGGCGACCGCGGAAGATGTCACGCTCCTCCACCAGCGTGGCGATCACACACGCCAACGACGACTGATCGACGGCCACCATCCGAGCGAGGCGGGGGTGGACCGGCAGGCCGAGCATGTTGCGCCCGAGCGGGGTGATCGATTCGTCGTCGTCGATCGCGTGGAGATCAGCGAGCAGCTCGCGAGCCTGGGCGAGGGCACCGGAGGGCGGCGAGTCGATGAAGCGCAGGTCGTCTCCACCACCCCACGCAGCGAGTTCGAGCGCGAATCCGGCGAGGTCGGCCTGCGAGATCTCCGGCGAGCGGTGCTTGGCGCGGGTGCCGTGCTCGATCTTGCTCCAGAGGCGATACGCCGCGCCTGGTTCGGTGCGCCCGGCTCGCCCGGCTCGCTGCTCGGCCGACGCCCGGCTGGTGGCGACGGTGGTGAGTCGGGTCATCCCGCTGCGGGCGTCGAAGCGCGGCTCTCGGGCGAGGCCGCTGTCGACGACCACCCGCACGCCGTCGACGGTCAGCGAGGTCTCGGCGATGTCGGTCGACAGCACGACCCTGCGACGCCCCGGCCTCGACGGCGCGAGGGCTGCATCCTGCTCGGCGAGCGACAGCGCCCCGGCGAGCGGGAACACGTCGACATCACCGCCGACGGCGCCCTGCAAGAGCGATTCGGTGCGTCGGATCTCGCCGATCCCGGGCAGAAAGACCAGCACGTCCCCGGTCTGCTCTCGCACTGCTCGCCGGACGGCGGCGACGACGTCCGGTTCGATCCGGTTCCCGCCGCCGGGGCCTCGGGGCTGCGGTCGACCTTTCCGGCGCGGGCCGGCGCCGCGCCCGCCGCCACTCGCCTGCGAGCGGGGCATCCAGTGCATCTCGACGTCGAACATGCGGCCTGCGCTCTCCACCACCGGCGCGTCGAGCAGCGCGGTGAGACCCTCGACGTCCGGTGTGGCCGACATCGCCAGCAAGCGCAGGTCGGGCCGAATGGTGGAGGCCACATCGAGTGCGAGCGCGAGGCCGAGGTCGGTGGTCAGGTTGCGTTCGTGCACCTCGTCGAAGATCACCAGGCCCACGCCCGGCAGCTCGGGATCGTTCTGGAGGCGACGGGTGAGCACGCCCTCCGTGACGACCTCGATGCGGGTGCTGGTACCGATGTGGCGCTCGTCGCGGGTCTGGTAGCCGAGGAGTGAGCCCACGCTGGTGTTCGTCGTGTCGGCCATCCGGCGGGCGGCGGCACGCGTGGCGAGGCGACGCGGTTCGAGCATCACGATGCGTTGTCCGTCGAGCCACGCCTCGTCGAGGAGTGCGAGTGGGATCACGGTCGTCTTGCCGGCACCGGGCGGGGCGACCAGTACGGCTCGTCGCTGCTCTGCGAGCGCTGTGCGGACCGCAGGGATCGCCTCGACGACGGGAAGGTCCGGCAACGCCGGTCGTTCGGGAGGCCCAGCGGGCACGGGGTCAGCCCAGCGCGGGTGAGCCGCGGAACGGGCCCGGATCGCCGGGGCCGGGCACGGGGATCGAGGTCCACCAGCAGACCTCGGCGATGGCGTCGGCCACGGATTCCCACTCGGGCGGGTTCCAACCCTGCGCAGCGGCAGCGACCACACCATCGACGCGGGTGAACACGAACGCCGGCAGCTCGTGGAGACCAGCGGCCTTCACGAAGGCGCGGTCGGGATCGCAGAACGCCAGGAAACGTTCGGCATAGGGGCCGAGGAACGTGCGGGTGTCGACAGCGTTGGCGGTGACGACCATGTTGATCCGGGCGTCGGAGCCACGGAACTGCTCGAGCACACGGGCCGCCGACTTGAGCACCCATGCACTCTCGTTGGTGTACGGGTCGAGCACCACCGACGCCAGGTGGAAGGTGGTGAGCCACTCCATGATCGGGCGGCCGGTGCCGGCAGCACCGTCGACCAACGGTGTCAGGACGACACTGCTCGGGAGCTGTTCGCCCAGTCGCGACGGAGCCGGGGCTGCGGTGTCGGGGGTCGTGTCGGCCACGGCCTGCGATCGTAGCGACTGGCGCCCCGATCCGGGTATTCCCGACGGTCACGACGTGCCGGGCCTACTGCGACGGTTCGTCTGCCGCCGGGCAGCGCACGGCACGGTTGTCGGGGGCGCGGTACGGTCGCGCTGTGCATCCGATCGAGCATCTCCGCTACGTGGCTCGTGCGCATGGCGCCGACCCGGTCTCG
>CAZJUC010000236.1:0-4980 GCA_964549065.1 uncultured Ilumatobacteraceae bacterium | reverse complement strand
TGCATCCGAGACAGATGCGCGACACGTCGAGGCCGGTGTTGCCGAGCTTGGTGTACTCCATGGCCGGCCACCGTAGGCCACCATCGAACTGTCACACGGTGCCGGGCGCACTGCGACAACGCGCCGGTGCCGTCGCGCCGGGAGCGTACCCTCGGGTATGGCAGCAGCGCAGAAGATCTCCCGAGACGATCCCCGAGCGGCGTACATCGCCCGCACCACCACGGTCGATCGAGCGGGCCTGGCGGACTTCGTCGACGACAAGCACCAGTGGATCTTCACGACTACCCGCGCGGACGGGCGGCCGCAGATGAGTCCCGTCACCGGAGCGATGATCGCGTCGGGCGAGTTGGCGATCTCCACCTACCCCGAGCGGGCGAAGGCAGCCAACGTCCGCCGCCGGCCCGAGGCATCGGTGATGGTGATGGGCGCCCAGTTCAACGATGCGTGGGTGCAGATCGACGGCACGGCTCGCGTCGTCGACGTGCCCGACGCCGGCGACCTCTTCGTCGAGTACTACCGGGCGATCTCCGGCGAACACCCGGACTGGGACGAGTACCGCCAGGCGATGGCGGACCAGGGCAAGTGCCTCATCATGGTCGAGCCCACCCGGTGGGGCCCGGTGAGCACCGGCGGCTTCCCGCCGTCACTTTTCGAGGCCTGACTTCGCTCGTCCGAGCCCTGACCGCGGCGACCCGGCACCGTAGGGTGCCGCGATGGACCTGGTTCCCGTCGTCGACATCACCGAGCCCGGCACCACGTCGCTCTCCGAACTCGACCGGGCATGTCGCGATCACGGGTTCTTCCTGCTGAGCGGCCACGGCCTCGACGAGGTGATCGCCGACACGTTCGCCGCTGCCCGCCGGTTCTTCGAGTCGCCGTTCGCAGTGAAGGATGGCGTACGGCGCGACGGCCGCAACCCGCTCGGCTACAACGAACGTGAACTCACCAAGCGGGTGCGCGACCACAAGGAGGTGTTCGACCTCGTCGACCCCGTGGAGGGGCGCGCCAAGCACTACAACCGTTGGCCCGACCTCGTCGGGTTCCACGACGCCATCGGCGCGCACTACGACGCATGCAGCGACCTCGCGTTGCGCACCACCGAGCTCGTGCTCCGCGCGCTCGGCCTGTCAGGCCCGGCGCTCGCCGAGCATCGAGGCGACCGCACCACCAGCAACATGCGGCTGAACCACTACACGGTCGGCGATCCGGTGCCCGCCGATCAGCGCGAGGGCCTGGCTGCGCTGGCCGACGTCGCGCTCGGCCATCACACCGATCTCGGCCTGATCACGTTGCTGATCCAGGACGACGTGGGCGGGCTGCAGGCCGAGTCGGCGGAGCACGGCTGGATCGACATCGAGCCGCGTCCGGGCACGATCGTGGTCAACCTCGCCGACTGCATGCAGGTGTGGTCGAACGACCGGTACCGGGCGGCGGTGCACCGGGTGCGGCCGATGAGCACCAGAACCCGGATGAGCATCCCGTACTTCCTCAACCCGCCGCGCGACCGCGTGATCGAACCGATCGTCGAGGTGGCGGCCGGCGCGCCCGCGTACCGCTCGTTCGTGTTCCGCGACTACATCGACGCCCGCAGCGCCGACAACTACGCGGACGCCGGCACCCCCGACAGTCAGATCTCCGACTTCCGGCTGACCTCACGCCTCTGACCCTCCGGGGACCTGGTTCGTGGGAGGACCACGACACCGCCGTGCCGCAAGTCCCCGTTCACGTCTGTGCTGCACTTCGGGTGACCCGGTGCGCCCGAGCCGTCACGCAAACGGGGGAGTGCTGGTGCGGGGGCGCGTAAGGTCGGGGTCGCATCGGCCCGGGTGGCGAAACTGGCAGACGCGGGGGGCTTAAACCCCCCTAGATCTTCGGATCTGTGCGGGTTCGAATCCCGCCCCGGGCACATCTACCAGGCGTTTTGCGCCTCGCAAGCGATTGTGATCGCAACGTTGCGTGGCGAACGGTCACAGAGTTTGTTCCAGGTCGGCGCCATCTTGCGATCTGCCGCCGACACCTCGACGTTGCTGAAGCTGATCATCGACGAGGAAGGCTCCGAGCGTGCTCTGACCATCTGGACTTCCGCCGATGCAGTCGCGTCGGTCAACTTGATCGTGGTGGAGGCTCGCGCAGCGCTGGCGGCTGCGAAACGCGGTCGGCGTCTCACTGCGGCGCAGCTCCGCTCCGCAATCGCTGAGCTGGGCGTGTTGGTCAGCGATCTCCATATCGTGCCGGTGACAGATGAGCTCGTCGCGAGCGCCGGCGAACTCGCCGACGCCGAAGGGCTTCGTGGCTACGACGCAGTTCACCTCGCTGCTGCGCTCATCGTCGAGGCGACCGTATTCAGCAGCGCCGATGCTGCGCTCTGTGCGGCTGCTTCGCGCCGTAGTCTGCACATCGCCGATCCGCTCGGAAGTTGACGCACTCGAGTACTCGACTCTGGACGTGACGCCGGTGAACGTGCGGCGCCCTGCATGGGCGGACTGCTGCTCGGAGTGCCATGAGTTTCAGCGCAACCTGTTCGCGCTCGAACTCATCGGGATCCTCACACGGAGGCGCCGGGGAACCGGCGCACCCGGTCAGCGCGACGGGGTCGAGCGGCCGCTCGTAACGCAATCACCGACCGTCGCTGGTTCGTCGATGGTCGATGGGATTGTGCAGTGTGCGGCTCAGGTCGGACCCGACTGGCCCTCGGTTGGCTGATGTCGGGCGCGACGACGTGCGTCAGGCGGACTCAGAGGTGGCTCCGAGTGTCAGGCCGTGTGTTCGCTGGCGCTGAGGGTGGCGGCGAGGTGGGTGCGTGCCCGTGCGACGCGTGAGCGGATGGTGCCGACCGGGCAGTTGCAGATGTCCGCAGCTTCGTCGTAGCGGTAGCCGAGGAGTTGGGTGAGCACGAAGGCGTGGCGTTGGTCGTCCGGGAGGCCGTCGAGGAGCAGTTCGATCTCGACGCCGATGGTGTGGTCGTGGGTGGGTCGACGGGTGAGTTCGGTTCGTCGTGAGCGTTGGTGGTGTTCGATGGCGTCGGCGCAGGCGCGACGGGCGATGGTGAGGAGCCACCGGAGTGCGTCGCTGTCGCCTCGGTAGGTGTTCAGGCTGCGGAGGGCGCGGAGGTAGGTGTCTTGGACGAGGTCGTCGAGATGGTCGCGGTCGCCGAGGTAACGGCAGTAGGGCCTGACGTCGTCGATGGTGAGTCGAACGAATCGGTCGAATGCGGTGGGGTCGCCGTCTTGCGCGGCGATGAGTGCGTGGGTGGCGTCGGACATGTGGCGGAGACCTCGGAGCGGGGGACTCCGAAGGTTCGATGGAACTTTACGGCGAGATCGCGGGACAGGTCAGTCATGTTCAGTATTCCCCCCCGAGTTTCTTCCCCGTCGCGTGTGTCGCGGCGCCGTGTTCGTTTGCGTGCTGGTGCTGCGGCGGCCGCGTTGTTGGTGTTGGCGGCGTGTGGTTCCGATGGTGCCGCGAGCGAGCCGGTCTCGTCGACGATCGAGCCTGCACCTGCTGTGGAGACCCGTTTGACGGTCGTGGTGTCGGACCCGCCGATCGCCGACCTGGTGGCTCAGGTCGCCGGTGACGGGGTCGAGGTCGTGAGCGTGGTGCCGATGGGTGCCGACGGGCACACGTATCAGCCGGTTCCGGAGGACGCGCGCACCTTGGCCGAGGCGGACATCTACATCGAGAACGGGATGGATCTGAACAACGTGGTCACGTCGTTCGCCGTCGTCAACTATCCGGAGGGCACGCCGCACTACGAACTCAGTGAGGTCATCCCACCGTCGGAAGTGATCGCCACGGACAGCGCCGAGGACATTGCGACCCACGGTCATGCGCACAGCTTCAATGCGCACTTCTGGCCGGATCTTCGCTACGCCACGATGTACGTGGAGCGGATCTCGGAGATCCTGGCCGACAACGACCCGGACAACGCGGCGACCTACGAGGAGCGGGCGGCCACGCTGACGGCGCAGCTGGATCAAATGGACTCGGCGTTCGTGGCGGCGTTGGCGACGATTCCGGAGGCGAATCGCAAGATGGTCGTCTACCACGACAGCTGGTCGTACTTCGGTCGTCGCTACGGCGTGCCGGTGATCGGTGCGATCCAGCCGACAGACTTCTCCGAGCCGTCAGCAGCCGAGTTGCGGGCGACGATCGAGGAAGTCCGTGAGGCGGGAGTGCCGGCGTTCTTCGGCAGCGAGGTGTTCCCCTCGGACGTGCTCGAAGTCATCGAAGACGAATCCGGGGCCACCTATGTCGCTGACCTGTCCGACGATCGGCTGCCCGGCGAGCCGGGAACACCGGAGCATTCGTATCAGGGAATGATGCTGGCGAACACGCGCACGATCGTGGAGGCCCTCGGTGGCGACGCGTCTGCGTTGGACGTCATCGTGTTGACGTCGTCGTGACCGCAGCGATCTCGCTGCAGGGTGTCGGAGTCCGCTTCGGGCGGACCGTGCCACTGCAGAACATCGACTTGGAGATCGATGCCGGCGAACTGGTCGGCATCGTCGGGCCATCGGGTGCCGGCAAGACCACTCTGCTGCGGTTGCTGCTCGGTGAGATCGACGCGTCCGCGGGCACGGTGTCGTTCGCTGGTGGTGTCCGCCGCGGTGGACGAGCATCGGTGGGCTATGTGCCACAACTCGAGGCGAGCGAGCGCACGTTTCCGTTGACCGTCCAAGGGGCGGTCGAACTGGGTGCTGCTGCGACGAGTTCGCGTGTGCCGTGGTTCTCGCGCCGTGAACGCGGTGCTGCACAACGTGCACTGGAGCGGCTCGGCATCGGCGAGCTTCGCAACCGTGGGCTCCACGAACTGTCCGGTGGGCAATTCCAGCGGGTGCTGTTCGCGCGGGCGCTGGTGTCTGACCCGCAGTTGTTGTTGCTCGACGAGCCCACCAGTGGCATCGATCTGCGCACCCGCGGTGAGATGCTGGGTCTGGTCGACGATCTCCGCGGTGACGGCCTGACGATCCTGATGACCAC
>CAZJUC010000235.1:0-4995 GCA_964549065.1 uncultured Ilumatobacteraceae bacterium | reverse complement strand
CGGCACTTCGACCCTGGGCAGGTGCCTCGGCAGGTGGTTCGGTGAGAGCAGGAGACCCATCGACGCAAAGAGCACCCACCATGACAGGACCCACCACGAGTGGCACCGAAGAATCGCGCGAGCCGTTCGGACTCGACGACATCGCACGGCACGCCGAGCACGACCACATCGCCGGCATCTTCGCCGACCGCGATACAGCGACGGCGGCGATCGGCCGCCTCCGAGCGTTGGGGTTGGGCAGCGACCACTTGGGGGTCGCCGTTCACGGCGACGACTCGATGGTTCTCGAACACGACGACGAGCACGAGTTGGCCACCGACATGGAAGCGGGCGCCCTCACCGGAACACCGATCGGAGCGATCGCCGGGCTCGCACTCGCCGGATTGGCCGTGCCGGGCATCGGTCTGATCGGGCTCGGTGGAATGTTCGCACTGGCAGGCGCATCTGCGCTCTGGGGCGGCCTGATCGGCGCGTACGTCGGCGCCTCGATCGGCGACGAGGGGGGAAATGCCCACCGCGACCTCAGCTACACCGCCCTCGAACCCGGCGAGGTGTTGGTCCTGGTGTGCAGCCACGGTCACGCCGACGTGGTACGCGACGTGATCGAGCAGCACTCGGGTCGGCTCCACGCAGTCGACGCAGCCCACCTGGGGCGTCCCGGTGCATGAGTTCGAGGACACCACGTCGACGCCCGATCGCCTGACCGACACCGAGGTGGGGCATCTCGTCGCCGCGCTCGACGACGAGTACCAGGCGCGTGCGACATTCGCGCAGGTGATCGAGGACTTCGGCAACGTGCGGCCGTTCTCGAACATCGTCGATGCCGAAGACCGGCATGCCCGTGCACTGATCAACGTGTTCGAGCGGTATGACATCCCCGTTCCGGCCGACACCTGGCCGGGGCGGGCACCGCGATACGACTCGTTGCAGGCGGCCTGCGAGGCCGGCGTCACCGCCGAGATCGCGAACGCTGCGCTCTACGACGAGCTGCTCGCCGGCACGGAGCGGGCCGACATCTCGGAGGTGTACCGCAATCTGCGGGAAGCATCGCAGCAGCGACACCTCCCGGCGTTCCGCCGATGCGCCGAACGCTCCGACGACACCGGCTCCGACGCGACACCGAGCCACCCCGACCACCGACTGCGTCGTCGACGCCGCCGCTGGCGCGGCGGCCGGCCGAACGAGTAGTCGATGTCGACACTCGCCTGGATCGTGGTGTCCGGGCTCACGATGAGCTCGCTCGCACTCGTCGGCGCCGTGTCGGTGCTGATGCCATCGGCGACGTTGGAGCGCATCCTCCTCCCGATCGTCGGGTTCGCTGCTGGTTCGTTGCTCGGCGGCGCGTTCTTCCACATGCTGCCCGAGTCGGTCGACGCGCTCGACAACCGTCTCGCCATCTACGTGGCGTTGGTCGCCGGATTCCTCGCCTTCTTCTTCTTGGAGCAGTTCCTGCACTGGCACCACTGCCACCGCTCCGACCACACGACCCACCGTCCCCTCGGACACCTGATCCTGCTCGCCGACGGCCTGCACAACTTCATCGGCGGGCTGGCAGTCGGTGGCGCGTTCGTCGTCGACGTCCGAGTCGGCCTCGTTGCCTGGCTCGTCGCCGCCGCCCACGAGATCCCGCAGGAACTCGGCGACTTCGGTGTGCTGATGCACAGTGGCTGGCAGCGGCGATCGGCCTTGGCGTGGAACTTCGCCTCGGCGCTGACCTTCCTGCTGGGCTCACTGGTGGCGTATGCGATCGCCGACCAGGTCGAGGTTGCCTATCTGCTGCCCTTCGCCGCCGGCAACTTCGTCTACATCGCTGCTGCCGACCTGCTGCCCGAGATCGCACGAGAGGAGTCCGCGGCCGACAAGCTGCAGACCACGGCCGCCTTCCTCGCGGGGCTCGCGTTGCTGTTCGCAGCCGCCCAACTCGGCTGAGGAGAACCCGCGCCCACGCCGCGGTGCGCCACCCGAGGTCGAACCTTGCTTGACTGGTCGACGATGACGACGACCGGGGCGACGGATCACCGACGCGAGCTCGCCGAGTTCCTGCGCGCCCGGCGCGAGTCCACCCGGCCCGAGCAGGTCGGCCTGCCGTCGGCTCGCGGGCGGCGCACACCCGGGCTGCGTCGCGAGGAGGTGGCGATGCTGGCCGGGGTGTCGCTCACCTGGTACACGTGGCTCGAACAGGGCCGGCGCATCAACGCGTCCGACGACGTGCTGTTGGCGATCGGGCGGGCGCTGCGACTCGACGAGGCCGGGCTCGAGCACCTCCTCTCGCTCACCGAGCCCGGCACCGCCACCGTCGACGCGCCGACCGAGGCGCCGAGCGCGCTCGTGCGACTGCTCGATTCGCTGATGCCGGCCCCTGCCTACGTGCTCGGGCCTCGCTGGGAGTTCGTCGGCTGGAACGCCGCCCAGGCGCGGCTGTATCCGCGCATCACCGAGCTCGAGCCGCCGCGCCGGAACCTGCTGTGGGTGCTGTTCGCCGACCCGTCCACGCGCGACCTGATCGTCGACTGGGACATCCACGCCCGTCAGGCGCTCGCCGAGTTCCGCTCGGCGACGTCGTCGGTGCGCCACGACCCGGCGATGACCGAACTGGTCGCACTGCTCGGCGACGAGAGCGACGAGTTCGCCACGTGGTGGGCCGAACACGACGTGTCCGGCTTCGAGACCCGCCTGCGACGGTTCCGACATCCCACCGCCGGCGAGCTGACGTTCGAGTACCAACAGCTCACCCCGGCCGAGTGGCCGTCGTTGCGGGTGGTCGCGCAGCTGCCCGTTCCCGGTGACGACTCCGCCGAACGTCTCGCCGTGCGTCACCACCTCGTCTGAGCGCCGGCGAGCACCTCGCCCGAGCGACGGCGAGCGCCTCGTCCGAAGGCCGGCGATGAGCGTGCGCGACACCCGTCGTCGCGGAGACTCATCGATGCGCGCTCGACCGGGGGCGCCGGGTGCGATACAACTGGGTGGGGCGCCCGAGCAAGGGAGACATCGTGACCATCGACAGCAGCCACACCGATCACGGCGATCCGGTCGAGGCGCCACGCCCGTACGAACTGGCTGACCGCTTCCGGCTCGAGGACGGCACGGTGTTCCTCTCCGGCGTGCAGGCCGTCGCCCGCCTGGCCGCCGACCAGTTGCGACTCGACCGCCGCCTCGGTTTGACGACCGCGGCATTCGCCTCCGGCTACCAGGGCTCACCCGTCGGCACGTTCACCGAGGAACTCCGCCGTGCCTCGGCAACGGTGCCCGATCTCCCGATCGTCGTGCAGCCCGCAGTGAACGAGGAGTTGGCGGCCACCGCCGTCATGGGCAGCCAGCTGGCGATGACCCTCGACGACGCCCGCTACGACGGCGTGATCGGCGTCTGGTACGGCAAGGGCCCGGGCTTCGACCGCAGCAGCGACGCGATCCGCCACGCCGTGTTCTCGGGCACGTCGATGCACGGCGGTGTGGTCGCCGTGGTCGGCGACGACCCGGCCGCCAAGTCGTCGACGCTTCCCTCGTCGAGCGACGCCACCATGGTCGACCTGCACATGCCGATCCTCTTCCCCGGCGACGTGCAGGAAGCGCTCGACCTGAGCCGCCACGCCGTGGCATTGTCGCGGTCGTGCGGGCTGTGGGCCGGCGTGAAGCTGGTCACCGCCGTCGCCGACGGCACCGGCACCGTCGACGTCCACCCCGATCGTGTCCAGGCGTCGTCTCCGGTGATCGACGTCGACGGTCAACCCTTCCGACCGCGTCCCAATGGCCGCCTGCTCACGCCGTACACGATCGACATGGAACGCGAGTTCCAGGAGATCCGCTGGCCGCTCGCGCGTCGATACGGCGTCGACAACGGTCTCAACCGAGTCGTCACGCGCACCGTCGACGACTGGATCGGCATCGCTGCCTGCGGACACACGTACCACGAGGTCCGAGAGGCCCTCCGAGTGCTCGGCTTCACGACCGACGACGACCTCCGGACCGCCGGAATCCGACTGTTCCAGCTCCTGATGCCGGTACCGCTCGACCCCGCGCAGGCCCGCGAGTTCGCCGAGGACCTCGACGAGGTGGTGGTCGTCGAGGAGAAGAACCCGACACTCGAGGGGCTCCTGAAGGGATCGTTCTACGACGGCGCCCACCACCCGCGGGTCGTGGGCCGACGTGACGAGCACGGCGAACTCTTGATCCGCGGGCACGGAACGCTCGACGTCGACACGCTGCTCACGCCGCTGCACGCACGGCTGTCGGCGCGACTCGCCGACAGGCTCCGCCCGCTCGAGCAGGTGCTCGGTCCGCAGCGCACCCGGATCCCGCTCACCGTCAACCGGGCGCCGTTCTACTGCTCGGGATGTCCGCACAACCGCAGTACACGGGCAGAGCCCGGCACTCTCGTCGGCGGCGGCATCGGCTGCCACGCGATGGTCGCGATGATGGACCCCGAACGGGTCGGCGACATCGTCGAGCTCACCTGTATGGGCGGTGAAGGAGCCCAGTGGATCGGGATGGCCCCGTTCGTCGGCCGCGATCACCTCGTGCAGAACCTCGGCGACGGGACGTTCTTCCACTCCGGTTCGCTGGCAGTGCGCGGTGCGGTGGCCGCAGGTGTCGACATCACCTACAAGCTGCTCTACAACGGCACGGTCGCGATGACGGGGGGCCAGGACCCCGAGGGTCAGATGTCGGTGCCCGACGTGGCTGCGATGCTGCTGCTCGAAGGCGTCGCCCGGGTGATCGTCACCAGCGACGACCCCGACCGTCATCGCCCCGACTCCTTCCCCGCAGCGGTCGACGTCTGGGACCGCAGCCGCTTCGACGAAGCTCAGCGGGTCCTCGCTGCGATCCCCGGTGTCACCGTGCACATCCACGACCAGGCGTGCGCGGCGGAGAACCGTCGCGGCCGGGCGCGGGGCACGATTCCCACGCCCGGGTTCCGGGTGGTGATCAACGAGCGGGTCTGCGAGGGCTGCGGCGACTGCGGAGACAAGAGCAACTGCCTGTCGGTGCAGCCGGTCG
>CAZJUC010000234.1:0-4998 GCA_964549065.1 uncultured Ilumatobacteraceae bacterium | reverse complement strand
GATGCACAAGGCCGCAATGGAGTTGGCCGTCGACATCCACGGTGCCGAGGGCATGTTGATCGACAGTGGCCCCGAGTCGGGCGGTTGGCCCGGTGCCGCCCGCGACAAGCGCCGCGAGGGGTATCCGGTGAGCCCGATGATGTCGTCGTTCTTCTTCTCGCGCTCGGAGACCATCTGGGGCGGCACCAGCCAGATCCAGCGCAACATCGTGGGCGAACGCGTGCTCGGCCTCCCCAAGGAACCCAAGCCCCCCACCGACACCTGATTCCCCGGGGAGACCCGCCCGGCACCTTCTCGGGAACTCGTCGCGGTGACCATGTCCGCACGAGTTCACGAGAAGGAAACGGGTGGGGATGGTTGGGCGTCGGATGTCGGGGTACGGTCAGCCATCGTGGACGAACTACTCGAGGACGACGGGAGCCCTCGGCCGATCGCGAACGATCTGATCGAGCTGCTCCACCGGATCGGTGTCGACGAGGTGCGCGAGCGCCAGCGGGTGTCAGATCTCGAGATCCTGACGATGGGGATCTCGTTCACGGTGTACTCCGACGGCCAGAACATCGATCGCGCCTGGCCGTTCGACATCATCCCCCGTCTGATCGACGGCAACGAGTGGAGTGTGGTCGAGCGCGGACTGGCGCAGCGGCTGCGGGCGCTGAACCACTTCATCGACGACCTCTACAACGAGCGACGGATCATTGCCGACGGCGTGTTCCCGGCCGATCTGCTCGACGACTCGGCCAACTACCGGCCCGAATGCGAAGGCGTCCACCCGAAGTTCGGCGTCTGGGCGCACATCTCCGGCTCCGATCTCGTGCGCAGCGGCGACGGCCAGCTCTACGTTCTCGAGGACAACCTGCGCGTGCCCTCGGGGGTGAGCTACGTGTTGGAGAATCGTGGCGTCGCCAAGCGCACGTTCCCCGAGCTGTTCCAGAGCTATCGCATCCGGCCGGTCGACGCCTACACCGACGAGCTGAACCGGCTGTTGTCGTCACTCGCCCCGGACGACCGCTCCAGTCCGTGCATCGCGGTGCTCACACCGGGAATCTTCAACTCGGCCTACTTCGAGCATTCGTTCCTCGCGCAGCGGATGGGTGCCGAACTCGTCGAGGGACAGGATCTCGTGGTCGCCGACGACGACTGCGTGTACATGAAGACGATCCAGGGGCTCGAACGTGTCGACGTGATCTACCGACGCATCGACGACCTCTTCATCGATCCCGAGGTGTTCGACCCCGAGTCGATGCTGGGGGTCAGCGGCCTGATGCGGGCGTGGAAGGCCGGCAACGTCGGGATCGCCAATGCCCCGGGCGCCGGTGTGGCCGACGACAAGGTCGTCTACGCGTGGGTGCCGGACATGATCCGGTACTACCTCGGCGAGGAGCCACTGATCCCCAACGTCCCGACGTATCGGTGCATGTACGACGACGAGCGCGAGCACGTGCTGGCGAACCTCGCCGATCTCGTGCTGAAGCCGGCCAACGAGAGTGGTGGCTACGGCATCGTGATCGGCAACCGGGCCACCGCCGACGAGCTCGAGGCAGTCGCCGGGTCGATTCGGGCCGACCCGCGCAACTGGGTGGCGCAGCCGATCCTCGATCTGTCGACCGCTCCGACGCTCGTCGAGGAGGGGATCGAGCCGCGGCACCTCGATCTCCGCCCGTTCATCCTGACCGGAGAGCACAGCTACGTCACCGCCGGCGGCCTGACCCGGGTGGCGCTGACGGAGGGGTCGCTCATCGTGAACTCGTCGCAGGGCGGTGGTTCGAAGGACACCTGGATCGTGGACATGAACCGCCCGTCGCAGTCGCAGTCGCAGTCGCAGTCGCAGACACGATCGGAGAGCGACTGATGGCGCTGCTGTCGCGGGTCGCGGACCGCATGTACTGGGCGGCGCGCTACGTCGAGCGCGCCGAGGACTCGGCTCGGGTGTTGCGCGCCTACGGCGACGTGCTCGCCGACCTCCCGACGTCGTCGTCTCGTTGGAGCCCGCTGGTGAGCATCTCCGGCAGCGACGTGAAGCTGCCGTCGGTGGCCGGTTCCGACGAGGGCCAGGTCGCTCAGTTCCTGATCGCCGACCGCGAACATCCGAACAGCATCGTCAACGCGGTCGAGTATTGCCGCGAGAACCTGCGCACCTGTCGCGAGGTGCTTCCCCGCGAAGCCTGGCAGACGGTCAACGACCTGTCGATCTATGTGCGCGGCGCCGCGGTCACGTCGGTCGATCGGCGCCGTCGCGACCGGTTTCTCGCACGCGTGATCGACGAGAGTCGGCGCCTCGACGGCGTGATGATCTCCACGATGACCCGCGACGAGGTCTTCGAGATGTGGCGTCTCGGTCGCTACATCGAACGTGCCGACATGACCACCCGGGTGCTCGGCGTGCGCGCCGCGTCACTCCTGGCCCAACCACCGGGCTCGGTGGACGAGTTCGCCGAGGTCCAGTGGATGGGCGTGCTGCGATCGCTGTCGGCGCTGCAGATGTACCAGCGCGCGACGCGTGGGCACATCGACGGCCCCAGCGTCGTTCGGTTCCTGTTGTTCGACCATCGGTTCCCGCGTTCGGTGGCGGGCTGTCTCGCCGAGATGCGCACGTCGATCCTGCGCCTGCCCGAGTACTCGTCGGTGCTCGGTGCCGTCGAGGCCGTCGACCGTCAACTCCGCCGCAGCCGCCCCGCCGCCGACGACGGTGCCGTGCTCGATGCAGCGATGGACGAGGTGCAGGCGTCCTTGGCCAAACTGAACACCGTGATGCACAAGCAGTACGTCGTCCATTGATCGACAACGCGACCAGCAGACGATGAACGACCACATCGACACCGGGTTCGACCCGGATCACCGAGCGCCATCGGGCACTCCGCCCTCGGCGATGGCGAGCACCGGTGGTCTCGACGCGAGCGCACTGATGCGGTCGGTGGCCGGTCTCGCAGACCTCCACGCCCGCCAGGTCGACCACGATCGGCTGCTGGCCGCCGAGGGGGCCGGTCACATCGTGCACGACCTCCCGTTGCGTGCCGATGGCCGGATGGTCGCACTCGAATCGCGTCCGTGGCGCCTCGACCCGATCCCGTTGGTGATCGACGGCGACGAGTTCGTCGCGCTCGCCGATGGGGCGATCGCCCGGATGCGGATGCTGGAAGCGATCGTCGACGACCTCTACGGCGCTCGCACGCTCCTTCGAGATGCCGTGATCGATCCCGTCGCCCTGTGGGGGAGCCCGCACTATCGTCTGGCCGCGTTCGGGCAACGTCCCCCTCGGCGATGGCTCACCAACTATGCCGTCGACGTCGTGCGCGACGTCGACGGACGTTGGAGGGTCGTGCGCGATCTCACCGACGCGCCGGCGGGAGTCGGCTATGCGCTGCTCGGTCGATCGGTCGCCGCTCGGGTACATCGCGACACGATCTCGCACCTGCCTGTCGGACGGGCGCTGCGTTCACTCGACCCCTTCGCCGATCGGCTGCGTGACGGCCTCGCCGACGTGGCGTTCAACCGCAACCCGCGCATCGTCATGCTGTCCGGGGGTGTCGACCACCCTTCTTTCGTGGAACAGTCGTACTTGGCGACACGCCTGGGCCTCAACCTGGCGGAAGGTGCCGACCTCGTCGTCCGGCAGCGGCGGGTCTGGTTGCGCTCGTTGTCCGGGCTCGAACCGATCGATGTGATCTTCCGCCGTCTCGAAGATGATCGCGTCGACCCGATGGAGGTCAACGCAGAGGGCAGCGCCGGCGTGCCCGGACTGCTCCTGGCCGCGCGGTCGCGAGGTGTCAGTCTGGCGAATGCCCACGGCAGTGGTGTGCTCGAGGACCCAGCACTCGGCGAACACTGGGATGCGGCCGGCGCCTGGCTGACCGGGCGGGCCTCGGACTACCAGAGCGTCTGGCCGTTGCCGTTCATGCCGGCGGCCGAACGTTCGGAACGTACGTGGAGCACCTGGCCGAGCTACGACGGCGCCGGCCTCGTGGAACGGGCCATCACGTTGCGCCTGCACCTGGTCGCCAGTGACAAGGGCGTCGACGTGCTCCAGGGCGGCAGCGCGCGGGTACTCCTCGCCGGTGACGACCCCATCAGGCCGACAGCCGCCACG
This sequence comes from uncultured Ilumatobacteraceae bacterium, assembly GCA_964549065.1. Classification (GTDB taxonomy): domain Bacteria; phylum Actinomycetota; class Acidimicrobiia; order Acidimicrobiales; family Ilumatobacteraceae; genus Sva-07. The sequence continues at coordinate 911 of CAZJUC010000234.1, read as the reverse complement.
GCGAAGGACGTGTGGGTGGTCGGCGGCACCGTGGCACCGCCGTTGCTGCGTCGACGCAACCCGCTGCCCCAGGTCGACCTGATCGCATCGGTTCCGACGCGGGCGGCCGAGGCGTTGTTCTGGGCGGGTCGGGCGATGGAGCGCGCCGAGATCCTGGCGCGAGCGATGGAGGTGGTGCTCGACCGCACGAGTGGCCTGGTCGACGGCGAGGTCGCCGAGCCCTGGGTCGAGCACGGTCTCGACATGTTGACCGCGGTCGCCGGCCTGCCACTGGCGGTCGGTGCGCCCGAGCGGGCCGGGGCGACGTTCGCCGCCGGCGTGGAGGCCCTGGCCAAGCAACTGGGGTCGTTCCTGGCGGAGGCATCGTCGGTGCGCGAGTTCTTCTCGACCACCGCCGGCCGCATGCTCGCCCGGCTCGCCGAGTCGCGTTCGCAGCTGCGTTGGATGGTCACGGAGGACGGCGCACCGTGGCCGTCGGCGGTCGACATCGCCCGGATCGACGGGCGAGCGCTCGAGTCGATCCTCATCGATCTCGCATCGCTCGTCGGTCTCTGGAACGAGAGCGTCGTGCACGGCCCGGCATGGCGGTTCGGTGAGGTCGGTCGCCGTCTCGAGCGGGCATTCGGGGTGATCGACGGTGTTCGAGGGGCGTTCGGGTTGTATCGCACCGATGCGCTGGCCGAGACATCGTGGACCGCGGACGACGGTGAGGATCACCGCTTCGACTTCCAGCGTCAGCGCGTCGTCGAGTTGATCCTGGCGGCGAACGAGAGCCTGGTGGCGTATCGGCGTCGGCATCGCAGCGACGTCGAGTTCGAAACAGCCGTCCATCTCGTGGTCGCCGACGTGCACAATCCGCGGTCCGCGGCATCGGCGATCCGTGAGGTCCGACACCAGGCGCGTCGGCTCGG
>CAZJUC010000233.1:0-5003 GCA_964549065.1 uncultured Ilumatobacteraceae bacterium | reverse complement strand
CACTGTCGCGCTCGAGATGGCGTGGTTCTCGATGGTCGGGATCGGCCAGACCGTCACCCGCACCAATCTCCGGTCCGAGGCCTCGGCCCGGTTCGAACGTGGCGTCGACCCCTACGGCATGCCCCTTGCGATCGCCCGCTTCGTCGAACTGCTCTCCGAGACCTGTCCGAACCTCGTGGTGCATGCCGGGGCCGTCGATGCCCGTAGCGACCACCTTCCTGCGGAGCACCGATCGGCGACGGTGCGCATCAGTGCCGTCAACCGCATCCTCGGTACCGAGCTGAGCGTCGACGATCTCCCGGTCCTGCTCGACCCGATCGGTTACACCGTCTCCGGCGAGGGGGCGACGCGTGATGTCGTGCTGCCGACGTGGCGGCTGGATTCGACCGACGAGGTGGATGTGATCGAAGAGGTCGCCCGACACCACGGCTACGACCGGATCGGCAAGACCGTGCCCAAGTCGGTGGTGCACGGCGAACTCAGCGCGCGTCAGCGCCGCCGACGCCTCGCGCGCGAGGTGTTGCTCGGGCTCGGCATCTCCGAGGCGATGCCCAACCCGTTCCTCGCTCCGGACACGCTCGCCAAGGCGGGCCTGCCCACTCGGGCGGTACGCATCACCAATCCGCTCGTGACGGAGGAGAGCGTGCTCCGCACGTCTCTGCGGCCGGGGCTGCTCGGAGCGATCTCGTACAACGAGTCGCATCGCCGCACCGGGGTCGCGCTGTTCGAGATCGGCCACGTCTACCCGCCCGCCGAGGGTGAGCTGCCGGGTGAGTACGAGGCCCTCACCGTGGTGCTCGCCGGAGCGGAAGCCCCTGCGGCCATGGCGGTGTGGCGTGAACTCGCGGCTGCGCTCGGAACGGGCGCGCGGCTCGATCAGTCGAGGGTCCCCGCCGGCCTCCACGCGACGCGCTCGGCGACGTTGCAGGCCGGCAGGGATCCGCTGGGTGCCGTCGGTGAGGTGGCTCCGGACGTTCTCGCGTCGTTCGAGGTGGCGGAACGTGTCGCGATCCTCGAACTCGACCTCGACCAGATCCTCGATCGCGAGCCCAAGCCCACCCAGTGGAAGCCGACGAGCAGGTATCCGTCGAGTGACCTCGATCTGTCGTTCGTGGTTCCCGAAGACATCCCAGCCGAGCGCGTCGAGAAGGCAGTTCGTCAGGGCGCCGGCAAGCTGCTCGTCGACCTCGACTTGTTCGACGTCTACCGTGGCGAGCGGGCAGCGGACGGCACCCGGTCGTTGGCATACCGCGTCCGCCTGCAGGCCCCCGACCGCAACCTGACCGACGCCGATGTCGCCGACGTGCGTCGCAGCGTCGAGGCGACGACGGCGAAACTCGGCGCCCAGCTCCGCAGCTGACAGTGACTTGACGGGTCAGAGCGAGTCGGCGAAGCCCTTGATGTCGCGGATCGTGGCGGACCACACGTCGGGCATCGCGTCGAGGAAGAGACAATCGCCGGCGTGGCACGTGCCGTTCACCGTTCGACCGACCGCGCTGACGCCGGCGTCCAGCAACTTGCGGTAGTACACCAGGCCCTCGTCGCGGAGCGGATCGAGTTGGTTGACCGAGATCACGTGTGGCGGCAACCCGGTGAGATCGTCTGGGGTGGCGTGCATCGGCCATGCGAGCGGATTGGTGCCGTTGGCTCCCGCTGGGTCGTAGACCTTCGCGAGCGCTCCCATGTTCTCGACGTTCAAGAAGTAGTCGTCGTTCTCGACGAGGGACGTCAACTCGGGCGGCGGGTCGGCGTAGAGCCCCGAGATGTAGGGGCACTGCGCGTAGACCCCGGCGATCTCATCGCTCCAGTTCTCCTGCCTCGCCTTCAGGGCGGTGGCGATCGCAAGGTTTCCACCACCCGACTCGCCAGAGATGATCATCGTCGAGATACCGAGCGCGTCACGGTTCTCGGCGACCCATTTCGTTGCACTGACACAGTCGTTCAACCCGGCTGGGAACGGGTGTGCGCCCAGTTTCCCCCCAGCGTTACGGAACTCGACACCGATCACCACCATGCCGGTGGCCGCAAGGTCGTCGCGCCACCGGACGTAGCTCGCGCCGGTGGCGCTCAGGATCGTCATCCCGCCCCCGTGAGTGTGCACCACGCACGGAAGCGGTTCTTCCGGGATGTCGGGACGGTGGATGAACAACGTGATCTCGTTCCCGTCGACGCCCGTGATCGTCCGGGTCGACGACGAGACCCCGATGGTCGGTGGCGTCGCGGAGGTGAGGATCCCGCCGAGCGCTTCGAAGCCGCCTTCGGCGAGCATCGTGTACTCGATCAGTTGGTCGATGGGTGTGTCGGCGGTGACCGGTGATGGCGGTGGTGCGACATCGAGCCCGATCGGGCCCATGGCCGCGACCATGCGCGGGTCGGCGCGAGGGTCGTCTCGGATGTCGAGATTCGGAATGCCGAGTCGGCCGGGCAGCCTCGGTGCGGTGCTCATGTCAGAAGGCCCCTTTCGGTGGGTCGACGCATTGTCGCGTCGTGTCGAGACGGCAGACGAAGCGGCGCGCCACACCGGTTTGACAGAGCTGGGACACTGGAACACATGGTTGCCCCTGGAGAAACTGATCTCGACGCGATGCTCTCGACGCTCGCCGTGCAGCGTCGTCCAGGGGTGTTCGCCTACATCGCGGTGCAGGTTCCGACACCTGGCCTGATCGCCGCCGCCCACGCGGTCGTGAAGGAGGGCCGACTGACCACCATCGTGCTGCCCGTCGACGCCGCCGAACGCGCCGGGCAGGCAACCGATCTCCGGTTCGCCTGGCTGACGCTGACCGTGCAGTCGAGCCTCGATGCGGTCGGCCTCACCGCCGTGGTGAGCGCCCGCCTCGCTGCGGTCGGGATCCCCTGCAACGTGCTCGCCGGCTATCACCACGACCACCTGCTGGTCCCCACTGACCGCGTCGACGACGCCATCATCGCGATCACCGGCATCACATCGTGAGGCGATGAGCGAAATCCCTGGATGTCGGGGTTTGGCTCATCGCCTCGGAATTGTCAGGTGGGCGATGAGCGAAATCCCTGGATGTCGGGGTTTGGCTCATCGCCTCGGAATTGTCAGGTGGGCGATGAGCGAAATCCCTGGATGTTGGGGTTTGGCTCATCGCCTCAGGCGTGGACGTCGAGCGCCGGGGTCAATGGTCCGACGGCAGTTCCCAGCTCGCGGTCGGCGAATGCCCAGAAGTCTGCAGCGCGCCGGCCGGTCGACGTCCCGACCGGCGTGGTCGCAGGGTCGTGGATACAGCGGACGAAGCCGGCCCCGACCGTGACGCGGGCGCCGTGCCAGTCGCGTCGGCCGGCGTCGGCGCGGTGTGTGAGCCCGCCCATCCAGGTACCGCCACCTCGCTCGGCGTCGGCCCGATCGACCACTTCGGCCTGGATCTCCTCCGCGGTGCGCCCGAGCGCGTGCCCACCCACGACGAGATCGTTGACGAGCAGGATCGGCAAGCCTCCGGCCCGCGCGATCGCGTTGATGCCGGCCCCGAAGCGTGGGTTCAGTTCGGTGGGCCAGAAGCCGTCGGCGGCCGTCACGCCATCGATGGTGAAGGTCCCGCGGAAGTCCACCTCGGCGGCGAGTCGAGTCCCGGCGGTGCGAGCGATCGATCTCATCTGGTCACGAACGGCGTCGGGTGGATCCCAGTAGGTCGCGCATCCGGCGTACACGAAGCCGTTCCCACGGCGAAGTGTGACCATCTCGACCGGCCGCAGCACGGCGACGCCGTCCGGCAGCACGATGCCGTGGATCGAACACGGGATGCCCTCGAGGAAGGGCATGATCCGAACTCGCTCGCACACCGCTCGAAGCCGGGAGAGCGCAAGCTCGCACGAGTCGTCGTCGGTCACCCAGTAGGTCTGCGACGCCCCGCCATGGAAGCCGTCACGTGCGTCGGCCGCCCACACGGTTCCGTCACCTCGATCGATCGAGGTGCTCGCGCCGGCCGCGTCATCGACCGGTACGACCGCCGACGGTTGTCGGGCGATCCCGGCGCGATCCCAGAAGGCGTCGACCACCACCTTGTCCTCCAGTGCCACCCACTCGGGTCGGCGGTACGACACGAATGGTCGACCAGCGAGCAGCGGCGTCGTGTTGAGGAACGTCCCGACGACGAGTGCATCATCGCCCGGATCGAACCCGTCGAGCGCCGCGAGTACCTCGGCCGGAGGTTCGGCGAGGAATGCATTGTCGTAGTGGATCTGCTCCATCATCGTCATCCCGCTCGGCGCCTCGACGACGACGGTCTCGGCATCCGGACGGGAGCCGGCGCCCCAGGCGTTCGCCACCACGAGGAGCTCGTCGACGCCTGCAGCGCGCAGCACGGGCAGATGCTCGTTCCACGCCGCGGCGCTCGCGCCTGCCAACACCACGCGACGCCCGGCGAACACCGATCGCAGCGCAGCGATCCACCAGTCGTCCATCGGGCGACCGTAGACCGCACGCAGTGACGCCCACGACCGAGTTCTGACCTCGGAGGCGCGGGCCTGCGGAGCGGCGCAGCGAGATCAGTTGGCGCTGAGGTCGTCCGGGGCGCCCGCGAGCCAGGCGAGGCGGCCTGGCTGGCGACGCAGCACGGTGCGCCAGAGTTCGTCGGGCTCGTCGGAGAACACGTCGCCCGGCTCGGAGTCGAGCACCAGCCAAGCGCCGGCCTCGATCTCGACCTCCAACTGGCCGGGGCCCCATCCCGCGTAGCCCCGGAACACTCGAACACCCAACACTTCGGCTGCGACGAGCGCCGGATCGGCGGTGAGATCGGCCGATGCGATCGTGCCGACGATGGGGGAGAGGTACTCGCCGTGCTCGTCGACGATGTCGCGGGTCTCGGCGAGCGCGATCAACGCCGATTCCTCCACCGGCCCGCCGGAGAACACCGACGACGGCACGGATTGCAGGTCGATCCACCGGTCGAGTGGCTCGTCGAGTGCCTCGTAGCTGGGTCGGTTGATCACGACACCGATGGCGCCTTCGTCGTGGTGTTCGAGCACGAAGATGACCGTGCGAT
>CAZJUC010000232.1:0-5046 GCA_964549065.1 uncultured Ilumatobacteraceae bacterium | reverse complement strand
GTGGGCGAGCTGTTGATCCCGCGTGCGCTCTACCCGATCATGGGTCCTGAAGGCGCTGACAGCCCGGTGTTCTCGTTCGCTCTCACCGGCCCCGACGGCGTGTCGATGACGGTCTGCGAGGTCGCTCCGAACGATGGGCCCGCGCTCCATGCCCATGACTCCACCGATGAGGTCTTCTTCGTGCTCGAGGGCCGGTTTCGCATCGAGTGGGGCGATCGGGGAGAGCATGCGGTCGAGCTCGGACGGTTCGACACGATTGCCGTGCCGCCGAAGGTGGTCCGTCGATTCGAGAACATCGGCGATGACACCGCGTATCTGCTGGCGTTGGTATGCGGTGGTGCGGAGAGCATCACCGAGGTCGAGTACACCGCGGCTGTCGGCGCTGCCGTCACCGAGCAGGCAGGCGACGAGGTCCGCGAGCTGCTCGAGGCCGCGGGTGTCGGCTTCAACGCCGGGCGCGACTGAGTCGAACGGTGACCACGACGCTCGACTGGTACGGCTGTACAACGTTCCGACTTCGGACAGCCGGATTGACCATCTTCCTCGACGCCTACATCGACCGGGTGCCCGACGCTGCCGGGTCGGGCAGGTCGGCGGCCGACATCTCAGAGTGCGATTGGATCCTCGTCGGGCATTCTCATTTCGACCATCTTTTCGGCGCCGAAGTGATCGCGGCAACAACCGGAGCGCGCGTGGTCGCCAGCTACGAGACGGTGCGCGTGCTCGAGGCACTCGGTGTCCCGTCCGAGCGGATGATCTGCGTGGCCGGCGGCGAGACCGTCGACCTCGGCAATGGAGTACGCGCGACCGCCTATCCGAGCATCCACAGCTGTGTGTGGGCCGACGATTCCTCTGCGGAGACCGACCAGGCGTGCCTTGGCGATCTCGGTCTGAGCCACCAGGAGCAGCAGGCACGTTTCGCTGAGATGATGGCCGACCTGATGGGCTCGATGGCATCGGCGGCTGTCGAGCACGTGATGACGTCGCTGTCCGCGCACAGTCCGCGCGGCGACGGCGGGGCGCTGCTGTTCCACATCGAGACACCGGACGGGTCGGTCCTCTTCCAGGACACCAGCGGCCACTGGAGCGGGGTCGTCGACCTGCTGCGGCCCGACGTTGCGATCGTCGCCGCGGCGGGACGCGCCAACATCGACGGAGAACCCATACAGGGGTCGTTGGCTGAGTTCGTCGCCGACCACGTCCGTCGTCTGCAGCCGCGTCAGGTGGTGCTCGGTCATCACGACGACTGGCTCCCTGGATTCTCGTCACCTGCCGATGTCGGCGCGATCCGCGCTGCACTCGGCGTAGCCGCACCTGGTGCGGAGCTTCTCGAACTGGGCTATGTCGACGGCACCGAGTTGTTCGATCCGACGGTGACGGCGTGAACGGTTCCGAGGCGCTGCTTCGAACGCTCGTCGCGGGTGGCGTCGATGTGTGTTTCATGAACCCGGGCACATCCGAGATGCACGTCGTCGCAGCGCTCGACGATGCACCCGAGATGCGCGGTGTCCTGGCCCTGTTCGAAGGTGTCGCCACCGGGGCAGCCGACGGCTATGCCCGAATCGCCGAACGGCCGGCGGCGACACTGCTCCACTTGGGGCCGGGGCTCGGCAACGGACTCGCCAACCTGCACAACGCCCGCCGAGCACAGTCGCCGATCGTGAACATCGTCGGAGACCACGCGACAGGCCATCAGCAGTACGACGCCCAACTGCAATCCGACATCGTCACCGTCGCCCGCAACGTGTCGAACTGGATCCGCACGCCGCAGGACGCCATCGAACTCGTCGACGATGCCGCCGCAGCGATCGCTGCGGCGTCGGGCCCACCCGGCCAGGTCGCCACCGTGATCGCGCCCGCCGACACCGGTTGGCAGACCGACGCCCAACCGGCAACGCAGGTGCCGCCCTCGTCACCGACGCCGATTTGCCACCGCGATGTCGACGCGATCGCCGACGTACTCCGCAGTGGCGAACCTACCGCTCTGCTGGTCGGAGGGCGTGGGTGTCGCGGGTCGGCGCTCGTCGATGCCAGCCGCATCGCTCGGGGCACCGGGGCCAAGCTGCTGGCCGAGACGTTCCCTGCTCGTCTGGAACGCGGTGCCGGGCGACCCGAGGTCGAGCGCATCGCCTACCTCGCAGAGTTCGCAGCGTTGCAACTCGACGGGCTCCGTCATCTGATTCTGTTGGACGCACGAGCGCCGGTCTCGTTCTTCGCCTACCCCGGCAAGGCCAGCGATCTCGTCCCTGCGGGCTGCACGATCCACACGCTCGCACCATCCGACGGCGAGATCGCAGCTTCGCTCGCAGCATTGGCAGACGCGGTCGGTGCCGATGCCCCGACCGTCCAGGCTGTCGAGCGTCCGTCGCTACCCACCGGCGACCTCACTGCCGACGCGGTGTGTCGTGCCGTGGGCGCATTGCTCCCAGAGGGCGCCATCGTGTCCGACGAGGGCAACACGTCGGCGCTGTTCGCCCCCGGACACACCGCAGGGGCGCCACCGCACGACTGGCTGTGCCTGACCGGCGGCTCGATCGGCCAAGGGCTCCCCGTCGCCGTCGGTGCCGCGATTGCGGCACCCGACCGGCGCGTCGTGGCGTTGCAGGCCGACGGCTCGGCGATGTACACGCTGCAGGCGTGGTGGACCATGGCGCGCGAGCAGCTCGATGTCACCACGGTCCTGTTCGACAACTCGAGCTACGCCGTGCTCGACATGGAATTGGCCCGCGTCGGCGCACGCGCGCCGGGCGCACGCGCACGCCGGATGCTCGATCTGAGCAATCCGTCCATCGATTTCGTGGCACTCGCTGCTGGGCTCGGTGTACCTGCCAGTCGGGCGACCACGTGCGAGGAGTTCAACCAGCAACTCGGCCGCGCGCTCGCATCGCCCGGTCCGAACGTGGTGGTCGCAACGGTGCCACCGATCATCTGAGCGCGGCCGATCATGACACCACGCCACCCCGTCGTCACCGCCCACTTCGCCTGTGGTCACCGCTGCAACAGACCTCGCGCGCTCCACCCGGTCGAGTGCGAGTCTCCGAACGAGGCCAACCTGAAGTGTAGTACAGTTACATAACATGGTTGATGCATCGCCCTCCGTCCCCCGTATCCGGCCACCGAAACAGGAGCGCAGTCGCAAGGCGTTCTCAGCGGCGCTCGACGCGTTCGAGGAGCTGCTCCGGCAGCGATCGGTTCACGACGTGAGCATGCAGGAGGTCGCGGACCGAGCCGGGTTGTCGTTGACGTCGGTCTATGCGCGTTTCGATGGCAAGGCAGCGCTCGTTCTCGGTCTCCACGAGCGAGTCATCGCCGACGGCACAGCGCTCGCCGATCTCGCCGATGCTGACGAATCGCTGGCCGACCTGACACTGCGAGACCTCGTTTCCAGGATTGTCCACTCGGTCGGAGCCTTCACCGAATCGAACGAGCACGTCTTCCGAGCAGTCCTGGCCACCGCCGATCGAGAAGCGACCGACCGCATCGCCGACTTCGTCCGCAACTCATCCGAACGGGTCGCCGCGCTGCTTCGAGACCGCATCGAAGGAGATCGCAACATCGTCGAACGCGACCTCGACTTCGCCTGGCGATCAGTCATCGCCATTTTGCAGCAGCGCTGGATGCTCGACGGCGCCGACCCAGCCCGATTCCCGCTCGAGACGACCGAACTCCGCGACCGCCTCACCGCCCAGTTCCTCGACACCGTCTCCACCCCTCACTGAAAGACATCGAATGACCACCAACACCAGGTTCATCGGCCTCGGGATTCTCGCCTCCCTGACTGCGTTGGTCGCGCGTTTGCGGCGGTCGAGATCTGGGAGCGAGCGCTTCTTCAAGGACCAGCACTTCCACTACGAGACGCTGCGAGTCGTCGCCCACACACCGTACGGCGGTGCAGAGATCGGCGAGGTGTTCTCGATCGTCGGCAAGATCCGCGAGGGAAACACCGAAGACTGGTATCGCGAATGGTACGCGATGGCCAAGTTCGTGGAGCACAAGGCCGACAGCATCAACGATCCGCGCGGCAAGGGCCTCGCGCTGATGCGGGCTCAGAACTACTACCGAAATTCCGAGTTCTATCTCTCACCGACCGACCCGAGACGCGACGACACGTTTGCGAACAGCGCACGGACCTATCGCGATTCCCTGAACCAGCTCGGCATCGAATTCCACGAGTTCCCGGTCCCCTACGAAGGCTCACAGCTGAACGCGATCTACTACCCGTCTCGAGCCGACGGTGCCGGCAACAGACCACTGTTGATTGCTCACGGCGGGTACGACTCGACGCTGGAGGAGTTGTACTTCTGGTTCGTCGCACCCGCCTTGGAGCGCGGCTACTCGATACTGACGTTCTCCGGACCTGGCCAAGACTCGGTGATCCGCCATCAGGGCATTCCGTTCACACATGAGTGGGAGCGGCCCACGACTGCCGCCATCGACGCGTACGTCTCCCGCTTCGGCCAACCTGAAACGATCGTTCTGCTGGGATTGAGCCTCGGTGGACTGCTCGCCCCGAGAGCTGCGGCGTTCGAGAAGCGCATCGACGGTGTTGTCGCCATCGACGCGATGTACAGCTTCCAGGACACACTGTTCACCAACATGCCCACCCCGGCACAGCCCGTTGTCCGATGGCTCTACGACAACGATCACTCCAGAGCCTTGAACCTCGTCGTGCAACTCAAGGCGCGGGTCGACGTCGGTGCCGCCTGGGGCGTGAGCAACGGCCAGTGGGTGATGAACTTCCAAGGCCACGGAGAGATCTTCAACGCGTTCGAGCCCTATCACCTCGAAGGCATAGCGGAGTTGATCCAATCCGATGTGCTTCTCCTCTGGGGCGAGGACGATCACTTCGTCGATGACGATCAGCTCACTCGAACGCAAGTCGGCCTCGAGAACGCTCGCAGCGTGACGACCAAGTCCTACAGCGCATACGAAGGCGGAAAAGAACACGCCCAGACCGGCATCCTGACCAGTGTTCACGCCGACATCTTCGACTGGATACATCAACGCTTTCCTCGAACAGAGAGCTCCTGACCGTGTTGGCCGTGG
>CAZJUC010000231.1:0-5162 GCA_964549065.1 uncultured Ilumatobacteraceae bacterium | reverse complement strand
AGGACGCACCGGTCCCGGTGATCGCTGCGATCCACGGCACCGCGCTCGGCGGCGGGCTGGAGGTCGCGCTGTGCGCGCACTACCGGGTCGCAGTCGACTCCGCGAAGTTCGGTCTGCCCGAGGTGAACCTCGGCCTGCTGCCCGGCGCCGGCGGCACCCAGCGCCTCCCGCGCCTCGTCGGTGTCCCCAAGGCGCTCGAGATGATGACCTCGGGCCGCCACATCGGCACCGCCGAGGCCCTCGAAGCCGGGCTGATCGACGACGTCACCGTCGGCGGTCCGGCCGAGCTGCGCCAGGCTGCCGTGGCGTTCGCCAACAGAGCCGTCGCCGAGAACATGCCGCTCGCCCGGGTGCGCGACCGCGACGAGAAGGTTGCCGAAGCTCGGGGCAACGACCAGCTGTTCGCCGACTTCCGCGCATCGATCGCCCGCAAGACCCGCGGGTTCCTCGCCCCCGAATACAACATCCGGTGCGTCGAGGCGGCTGCGAATCTGCCGTTCGAGGAAGGTCTCAAGGTCGAGGGCAAGCTCTTCATGGAGCTGATGACCGGCCCGCAGTCCGGTGCCCAGCGTTACGCGTTCTTCGCCGAGCGCGCCGCCAACAAGATCCCCGACATCGCCAAGGACACCCCGATCATCGACGTGGCGAAGTGCGGCGTGCTCGGCGCCGGCACGATGGGTGGAGGCATCGCCATGAATTTCGCGAATGCCGGCATCCCGGTCACGATCGTCGAGCGCGACCAGGCCGCGCTCGACCGCGGCCTCGGCGTGGTGCGCAAGAACTACGAGCGCTCGGCGTCGCGCGGCTCGATCCCGGCCGAAGCGGTCGAGCAGCGCATGGCGTTGATCACCGGTTCGACCGACAAGGCCGACTTCGCCGACTGCGACATGGTGATCGAAGCGGTCTTCGAGAACATGGAGCTGAAGCAGTCGATCTTCGAGGAGCTCGACGAGATCTGCAAGCCGGGAGCGATCCTCGCCTCGAACACCTCGGCGCTCGACATCAACGAGATTGCGGCGGTCACGTCACGGCCCGAGAGCGTGATCGGCATGCACTTCTTCTCGCCGGCCAACGTGATGAAGCTGCTCGAGAACGTGCGCGGCGACAAGTCGTCCGACTCGGTGGTGGCCACCACGATGGCGATCGGCAAGAAGATCGGCAAGGTCCCGGTGATGGTCGGTGTGTGCCGCGGCTTCGTCGGCAACCGGATGCTCTTCATGCGCGGCGCCGAGGCCGAGCGGATGATCCTCGAAGGCGCCACGCCCGCCCAGGTCGACAACGTGCTCTACGAGTTCGGCTTCCCCATGGGCCCGTTCGCCATGAGCGACCTGGCTGGCCTCGACATCGGCTGGGACGAGGAGAAGTCGTCCGGCTCCACCATTCGTGAGGTGCTGTGCGAGAACGGTCGCCGCGGGCAGAAGAACGGTCGCGGCTACTACACCTACGATCCCGACACCCGCGCCGCCACACCGGATCCCGACGTGGTCGAGTTGATCAAGAACTTCGCCGTCGGCAAGGGCATCGAGCAGCGTGAGGTCACCGACCAGGAGGTGCTCGAACGCCTGCTGTACCCGATGGTCAACGAGGGCGCGAAGATCCTCGACGAGGGCATCGCCATCCGTGGCAGCGACATCGACGTGGTGTGGGTGAACGGCTACGGCTGGCCCGTCTACCGTGGCGGACCGATGTACTGGGCCGACTCGGTCGGCCTGACCGAGATCGTGGACAGGATCAATCACTACAGCGACACGCTCGGCGGGGCCCACTGGAACCTGTCGCCACTGCTCGAACGCCTCGCCTCCGAGGGTGGCGCCCTCCACCAGTACAGCAACTGAGCTGATGGACCTGCGCGACCGCTGGCGCTCACCGCAGGACCAGCGGCGCGCTGGCCGACTGATGATCGCCCTCGGTGCGGTCGGTGTGATCGTCGCCGTGGTCGGTGCCGTCGTCGGCTGGATCTTCGTCGGCCAGGTGGCTGACGCCTCCGACGACAGCCTCGAGGTCACCGTGCAGACACTCGACGCCGTGGACGACACCATCGATCTCGCCGAAGAGGTGCTGGTGTCCACCGTCGACGCCGTCGAAGCGTTGGCAGGCACGCTGACTGCGGTGTCGGGATCGTTCGAGACCGGTACGGCCGCAATCGACGACATCGCGTCGCTGGCCGACACGCTCGGACCGTCACTCACCGACGCCGCCGGGACGGTACGCACGCTGGAGCGCATCGGCGGACAGATCGACAGCGCACTCGACACGCTGTCGAGTCTGCCGATCGGTCCGAACTACGACCCGGACAACGGCCTCGGGGAGACGTTCGGCAGCCTCGCCGACACCCTCGACGAACTGCCGGACGAACTCGAGACCACCTCCGAGAGCCTCACCGACTTCACCGACGATGCCGGCGGCCTCCAGGCGGAACTCGACCTGTTCGCGGACGCCGTCGGGGCCGTCGTCACCGACCTCGGCAACACCGGCACGCTGGTCGAGCAGTACCGAGCGAGCGTCACCGATGCACGAGCGCTCGCCACCGAGACCAAGAACGACCTCGACCTGAGCGTCGCGCTGATGCGGGTCCTGCTCGTGGTGGGTGGCATCACGCTGCTGCTCGGACAGATCGTGCCGCTCTGGCTCGGCCGGTCGCTTCTCGACGATCTCGACTCGCCACACCCCTGACCGCCCCGACGCGATGAGCGACACCCCGACATCTGGGGGTCTCGCTCATCACTCCGATGGCTGGCGGTGCTTCGACTCGTTCGTACCGGCTACAGAGGCCCTACGGTGCGGTCATGTCGCTCGAACTGATCCCGCTCTGCACGCTCACGGTGACCTTGGCGCCGACGGTCAACGTGTCACCGACGTTGGTGATCGGTGAGGTCACCGGCGCACGCGCCGAGGGCGAGCGCTTCAACGCATCACTGAAGGGCGCGGCGGCCGCCGACTGGTTGCAGGTGTCGCCAGAGGGATACGGCACGCTCGAGGTGAAGATCACCTTGGAGACCGACGACGGAGCCGTCGTCCACGCCACCTACTCGGGGCGGCTGCAGTTCGACACGATGGCCGTGTACGCGGCACCGTTGTTCCACACCGGTGACGAACGCTACGCCTGGCTCAACCGGATCCAGGCGGTCTCGAAGGGCGAGTTCCAGCCCGACGGCACGCTGATCTACGAGATCTTCGAGCTGCGCTGACGGCGACCGTACAGCGACGGTCGAATCGGTCGTCGCTGTTCGGTTCAGGTCTCGACCGTGCCCGAATCGCCGAGGTCCGGGCGGTCGTCGCTGACCCGCGTCTTGGCGATCTCGACGAGCTGATTGAGTTTGTTCGGCGCGGTCCAGTACTCCCACCGATCGGCCAGCACCCGCAGGACCACGGCGTTCGCCCGGCCCTCGGGGAAGTACGAGTCGAGCAGCGGATTCCACAGGTCGTCGAGGAGTTGGTTGTCGTTGTCGAGCACACCACGTCCGGCGACCGAGACCCAGGTGGACGAGCCGTCGACGAATGCCACGTTCACGGCGTCCATCGAGGGCGAGACCCAGTCCGCGTCGCGGTCGACGACGAAGTGGACGTCGCCGGAATCGGTGACGTACTGCACCGTCATCGGCCTCGACGACAACGTGCCACGCTCATCGGCGGTGGTGACCATCACGGTGCGGACCTTGCCGACCCGCTCCCGCAGGTCACCGAGGTCGAGGTCGGCGTCGTCGTCGGACACGAGACGTTCGGAGACGCCCTTGAGACGCTCACCGAGTGAACGCGCCCCTGTGGCGAGCCCACCGAGCGCCGTCGACACCGGGGCGCGCCAGTCGCGCTTGTCGTCATCGACTCCGAGGCGCGCCGCGGATCGACCCTCGAGCTGGTCGGTGCCCATGCGCTCGGCGAACGCGTCGAGGTCGGGCTGGTCCTGAGGCCGCTCGGCCACGCTCTCTTCGGGTCGGTCGGGGAAGTCTTCGCCGGCCGCCGGGCTCGGTGTCGGATTGGCGACGTCGGGGTGCGGCCCCTGCGCTGGGTTGCCGCCTGCCTGGTTGCGGAGATGGTTGGTGCTCATGCGCGACTCGTACCCGCTGGGAGCTCAGACCAGTCATCGACACAGCCAACCCCGTGGTCGGGGTTGGTCGGGGTCACCCCGACAGTGGGTCGGCGTCACGCGGCATCCCCGCCGCGTGGTCCAGGCCGCGCCACAGATCCTGCAGCCACGTCGGCCGAGTGTCGACCTGGTCGATGGCGACGAGACCGGCGAGCCAGGCTCGCTCGTGGTCGGCCGACTGGGCGAATGCCTCCACGGTGGTGGGCGGCGCTGCGGTCCACTCGTGCTCGAGCCGATCACGGACTGCACCGAACGCGTCCTTCGCTGGGCCGTGGTCCCGCAACACACGACGGTGCAGCAGCTCGTGGCTCCACCACCGACTTGCTGCGTCGTACCGGTTCGTCGGGTCGGGGCCGAACGTCGCGCCCTGGTCGACGGGTTCACTCACCCGCACCGGGTGGAAGATCGAGGTGCACGGCGCCGAGGTCGCAGTCACCCAGTGCAGCGGATCACCGCGCAGATCGCTCACCCACGAGGCCGTACTCTGCGACGACGACACCGAGCCACCGGCGTGCACGCACGGCGCCGCCATCGCCCCGTCGGTCTCCGAGAACACCGGCACCGCTCCCCCGCCGTGATCGCGTAGTGCGGCGAACATGTCGGCGACGCCCACAGCTGCCTCGGCGGCCGGCTGCGTGCGAGCTCGACGCATCGTGCACGACGCGTTGCGAGCTGCGGTCGTCGAGGTGAACTCGTCGGCGAACCCGGCGATCGTCAGCCCGTTGGAGATCGATCTCCCGGGGCCGACGACCTCCTCGGTCGCCCAGTGCGGACCGGCCGTCTCGAGCACGGTGGCGCCCCACGGATCAGCGACCAGGAAGCTGTTGTGGTACGAGAACCCTGGCTTCTCGTGGCTGCACGGGCCGCCCTGGCCGTGGCGGCCGAGCAGCTCGACGATCACGCCGACCGCGTCGTGCGCAGTGGCGGCGCGTTCGAGCGCGAGTCGCAACAGGTCCATCCCGAGCAGCGCCGGCTCGCCGAGCGGCTGGTTCGTGAACACCGCCTCGTTGCCGATCACGACACCGTGCTCGTTGGCGCCCATCTCGGCGCCCCACATCCACCACGGCTGCGAGACGAG
>CAZJUC010000230.1:0-5171 GCA_964549065.1 uncultured Ilumatobacteraceae bacterium | reverse complement strand
TCGAGATGCTGCACGAGTTCGATCGCGACTTCGTCGTCGACCACGGCGCGTACGCCGACCAGTTCGGCGATGACCACACGCCACTGTCGAGCGGAATCGCATCGACCGTCCACTGGTACCAGAACCGATGAGCACGACGGCCTCCCCCTCGTCGAGCGAGGCGGCACCCACCCAGCACCGTCCACTGGGCGCAACAGCGTGGCGTTCCAG
Organism: uncultured Ilumatobacteraceae bacterium; assembly: GCA_964549065.1. Taxonomy (GTDB): domain Bacteria; phylum Actinomycetota; class Acidimicrobiia; order Acidimicrobiales; family Ilumatobacteraceae; genus Sva-07. The sequence continues at coordinate 4,961 of CAZJUC010000230.1, read as the reverse complement.
CGGTCCGGCCCTGATCGCCGCGCTCGTCACACTCCGTACCTTCGCCGCGGGCGGTTTCGAACCGGCGATCGGACTCTCGATCGCCCTGCTGCTCGCTGCGACAGCGGTCGTTGCGAGGCGCACGGAGCGTTGGGTCTCACTGCTCCTGCTCGTCGGCCCCATCGCACTGATCACGTCGCCGGCTCGAACCGAACTGTCCTTCAGCCTTGCGCGACCCGACGACACCGACTGGTTCGTGTTCGTGCTGGGGACGGCCATCGCCGTGGGTCTCTGCATCGCCGCGGCTGTCGACGTCGTGGTCTCGGTCGGTGCCGGTCACAGGAACGCGACGCTGGCGACCACGGCACGTGTGACCGCGACCGTCCTCGGCGCCGCAGGATTCGCTGCCGCACTCGTCGTCGCCGATCCGCAACCCGACCTCGGCCGCGACCTCGGCGCCGACGAACGAAACGCGCTGGTCGACATCGGCCTCGTGAACTTCGCCTTCGCCGTGCCGAGCGGAGCGGTCGACGACTACGTCGTCACAACCGACGGCGTCGCACGATTTCGGGCTCGGCTCGTCAACGACTCAGATCTTCCCCATACGTTCACCATCGAGGCGTTCGGCCTCGACGTGTACGTGCCGGCCGGACGCGATGCCGTGGTCGACGTCGACGCTCGGGCAACGACGTCGGCGGTGCGGGTCGTCTGTCTCGTGGGCGATCACGCCGACCTCGGGATGGTCGCCACCTTGAGGTGACCACGAGCGCAGGCCTCGGCCGGCGCTCGTGCGCCCTCGCCGTCAGAGGCGTTCGATGATGGTGGCGGTGCCCATGCCGCCACCCGTGCACATCGCAACGAGGCCCGTCTGGAGGTCGCGACGTTCGAGTTCGTCGAGCAGCGTACCGATCAGCATCGCTCCGGTGGCACCGATCGGGTGCCCGAGCGCGATCGCGCCGCCGTTGACGTTCACCTTCAACGGGTCGACGCCGGTGTCCCGGAAGAACCGCAACACGACCGAGGCGAACGCCTCGTTGACCTCGAACAGGTCGATGTCGTCGACGGTCATACCGGCACGTGCGAGGCACTTGTTGGCGGCCGGGCCGGGCGCGGTGAGCATGATCAGCGGCTCGTCGGCGGCGACCGCCGACATCACGATGCGAGCCCGCGGCGTCAGGCCATGTGCCTGCGCATAGTCGGGTGACGACACCAGTACCGCGCCCGCCCCGTCGACGACACCCGAGCTGTTGCCCGCGTGGTGGACGTTGTGGAGTTCCACACCTGGGTACTTCTGCGCCATCAGCTGCGCCATCGTGAGTTCGCTCTGCTCGAATTGGAAGTCGGTGAACCTGGTGAAGCTCGGATGCAGCGCAGCGAGTCCCTCGGCTGTGGTCTCGGGCCGCGGATACTCGTCGTGGTCGAGCGCCACGCTGCCGTCATCGTTGCGGATCGTGATCAGGCTGTGATCGAACCGCCCCTCGGCGATTGCGGCTGCTGCGCGATGCTGGCTCTCGAGGCCGAGCGCGTCGACGTCGACACGGGTGTAGCCGTCGAGGGTGGCGATCAGGTCGGCGGACAGCCCTTGCGGGATCTGCGGGTGCTCCGCCAGGAGGTGTCGGTTGTTGGCGTGGAAGCCGTCGGTACCGTTGCGGGCGGGCCGACTCATCGACTCGACACCGGCACCGATCACGAGGTCCTGGTGTCCGGCCCCGACTCCCATCGCGGCGAACGTGACCGCTTGCTGGCCCGACCCGCAGAACCTGTTCAACGTGACGCCGGGGACCGAGACCGGCCAACCGGCATCGAGCACGGCCATGCGGCCGATGTCGTGGGCGTGGTCACCGGCGTGCGAGCCGTTGCCGCACACCACGTCGTCGACGTCGGCGGCGTCGAACCCGACCCGGTCGCGCAGGCCGTTCAGCACCTGCCCGAGGACGTTCTGGGGGTGGAGATGGGCGAGATTGCCCTTGTCCTGTTTGCCGATACCGCGCGGGGAACGCACGGCGTCGATGATCCAAGCGTCGCCAACTGTCATGGGCGCCGTTCTACTCGGTCGTGGCGGGAGCGAACGGATCGGCCACCGTCGGCAGGATCTGGTCCCACACGGCATCGTCCTCGAAGCCGAGTGCCCAGAGCGAGACCCCGGCGAGCTGGTACTCGCGAGCGAGGTCCATCCGTCGGCGGATGCCGTCGCCATCGACGTAGTGGACACGGCGCGTCTGTACGCACGATCCCGTTTCGTCGCTCAGCTCGAGTTCGTAGTCGAAGGTCCACTCGCCGGTCTCGTCGACCCGCGTCGGCACCGCCGACCTGCGTTCGAGGAGGTCGTCCACCGAGCGGGCGGTCACCGACGTCCGGCCCGGCGCGTCGACCGGGCAGGCGCCCACGGTGGCGATCACCCAGTTCCGCCCGTACGCCGGCAGCCCCAGCACCAGCTTGTCCGGCGACCCGGTGGCTTCGATCGCGCCGTTGATCGCCGTCTCGACCCACTCCAACGGGGCGATCGGGCCGGGCTCGCCCACCGAGAAGTCGTAGGTCATGATGCGGATCCGGTCGACGTGGTCGACGATCGCTCCGTAGTCGTACACCCAGAACCCGCTCGCGCTCGTCTGGCCGTCGTCGTACACCGGTGGGATGCTGACCACGAGGGTGCGGCCGTCGGAGCGCAGGACGGCACCGAGTTCTTCGATGAAGGCAACCCAGTTCGGACGAGTCGCCGCCCACGTGTCGCGGCCGTCAGCGAACGCGAACTGTTCGTAGTCGATGTCGATGCCGTCGTAGTCGCCGTCGGCAGCGAAGCGTCGGATGGCGTCGACGTGACGGGCCCGGGTGATGGGATCGGCGAGGATGGCCGCCATCTCACCAGCGGGCAGGAGATCGACGATCGACGGCACCAATGCCACGTCGACGTCGCGGGCGGCGTCCATGAACGCGTCGGTGGCATCGGCGCTGGCGTTCGGATCGATGGCGATCTCGTCGACACCCACCGCGGTGAACCAAAACGGCGACACTTCGCGCATCGAGCCGCCACGCCGATCGAAGTCGGGCAGTGCGTCGTCGAGCGTCCAGTACGGCACCCAGGCGTCGAGTGGGATGTCGGGTTTCGGTGCCGGGGGCTCTTCGTTGGTGGCCACGTAGACCGCAGCGGCGGTGACGGCGACGAGCACGGCAACGAGCGCTCCCAGCACCAGGCGGCGCCGAGATCCTGTCGGCTGCGCCTCGTCCGAGGCGGGGGTGGCGTCGGGCGGGTCAGTCGGTGCGGAGTCGCCGAAGGGCGGCGAGGTCGACGCCGACGAGCGAGTCGACGAGCGTGAGTCCGGGGGCGGCAGCGAGGGGGACGACATGGGGGACCCCAAGCGTCGCACACCCCGCGGCGAGTGCAGAGGCAACCCCCGTCGGTGAGTCCTCGATCGCCACGCATGTCGCCGGGTCGACACCGAGCGCCGCAGCGGCTGCGAGGTACGGCTCGGGATCGGGCTTGCCGTTGCGGACCTCGTCGCCGGTCACCGATGCCACGAAGGATCCGGCAGGCGCTGACGCGATGACCGCATCGGCGAGGCGGCGCCACGACATCGTCACCAGAACGCAGGGCACCGCAGCAACAACGCACTCGGCCAACAACTCCGGGGCGCCCGGACGCCATGGCAACCGGTCGGCCACCCGCCGAACGACGCCGTCGAGGAGACGCTCCACAACCTGCACCGGCTCGAGCTGCACCCCACCGCGGATCCGCAGTTCGTGCGCCGAGTCGAGCAGATCGAAGCCGACGAGCGAGTGCGCGTCGGCGTCGGTCCACGTGCCCTCGAACTCGGCGACCAACTCGAATTCCATGTCGAACCAGTACGGCTCGGTGTCGACCAGCGTGCCGTCCATGTCCCACAGGACCGCGGCCGGAAAGGTCACGTGCGGAAGGCGGTGATCTTGTCCTCGCCGATGCGCTCGCGCTTCTCGGGGTCGTCGATCCCGAGGCCCTCCGAGGGGGCGAGACACAGCACGCCGAGCTTGCCCTCGGCCTCGTTGTGGTGCACCGCGAGCGACGCCTCGCCGACCTGGTCGAGCGTGTAGGTCTCGGTGAGCAGCGGCTGAACGCGCCCCTGGTCGAGCAGCTTGTTGGCGGCGTAGGACTCGGCGTAGTTGGCGAAGTGCGAGCCGATCAGGTTCTTCAGCTTCATCCAGAAGTGGCGGTTGTCGAACTCGACCATGTACCCCGACGTGGCGGCACAGGTGACGATGGTGCCGCCGCGCTTGGCTGCGAAGACCGAGGCGCCCATCGTCGAGCGGCCAGGGTGTTCGAAGACGATGTCGACGTCCTCGCCGTTGTTGAGTTCGCGGATCTTCTTGCCGAAGCGCCGCCATTCGGACTCGTCCTGGGTGTTCTCGTCCGACCAGAACTGGTAGTTCTCGGCACGACGATCGATGACCGCTTCACAGCCGATCCGGTTGAGCTGCTCGGCACGCTCGGGCGAGGAGACCACGCCGATCGGCGTTCCGCCGCCGTTGAGGACGTACTGCACTGCGTAGCCACCGATCCCGCCGGTCGCACCCCAGATCAGCACGGAGTCGCCCTGCTTCATCTGGGCGCCGTTCTCGCTGACCAACATGCGGTACGAGGTCGAGCTGCAGAGTGCGTTGACCGCGGCCTCTTCCCAGGTGAGATGGGTGGGCTTGGGCATCAGCTGGTTGGCCTTCACCACGGAGAGATCGGCCAGCGCACCGAAGTTGGTCTCGAAGCCCCAGATGAGCTGGTTGGTGGCGAGCATCGAGTCGTTGTGGGCGCTCGGGTCCTGGTCGTCGACGTAGTTGCAGTGCACCGTGACGCGGTCACCGGGCTTCCAGTTGCGCACCGCCGAGCCGACTCGCACGACGACCGCCGACGCGTCGGAGCCGACCACGTGGTACGGCAGGGCGTGGCGCTTGCCCCACTCGTTCTGGCGGCCCATCTTGTCGAGGAACCCGAACGTCGGCAGCGGCTCGAAGATCGA
>CAZJUC010000229.1:0-5187 GCA_964549065.1 uncultured Ilumatobacteraceae bacterium | reverse complement strand
TCTACACGTACTGACACACTCTTTCCCTACACGACGCTCTTCCGATCTCGCCGAACGCCTCCAGAGCGAAGGCGCCACCGTCGTCCTCGTCGAGAACGATCCCGTGCGTGCGAAGGCGCTCAGCGAGCGACTTCCGCGGGTCACCGTCGCCCAGGGTGACATCACCGACACCGAACTGCTGCTCGAGGAGTCGGTCGCCCGGATGGATCTGGTGATCGCCGCGACGGGTGACGACGCCTCGAACGTGCTCGCCTGCGCGTACGCCGCGGCCGAGGGCGAGGCGTTCACGGTGGCGGTGTTGCACCGTCTGGCCCTGCTCCCGCTGGTGCGCCAGTTCGGCATCGACGCCGCGCTCAGCCCGCGCACCGCCTCGGCCAATGCGGTGCTGCGTCACATCCGCGGTGGCACGGCGTCGGTCGCGACGTTCCTCGAGAGCGACGTCGAGGTCAACGAGTTCGAGATCGAGGCGGGCAGTTCGGCCGACGGCACGCTGGTCGCCGACCTGCACCTGCGTCACTCGGTGCTGTTGGGTGCGGTCACCCGACAGGACGGCAGCGCCGAGATCGTCCGCGGACACACGCTGCTGAACGCAGGAGACAACGTGGTGGTGTTCTCGCGGCCCGACGCGCTGGCGGTGACCCGCAAGGCCTTCTCCGCGTGACGATGGCAACCCACTCGACCGGGCGCGTGGCGTGGTTCGGGGAGCGTGGCGAACGGCTGTTGTCGCCCGGCCGGTACTCGTCGCTGGTTGCCAACGTCGTCGGGTTGACGATCGCGGTCGTCGGCGTCGGGATCGCGGCATCCGGTGTGGTCGACGCCATCGACGGAGGACCCGACGTGCTGATCCTGCTCGTCGTCGGCGTGGTGGTGTGGGCGGTGGGCTCGGTGATGTGGCGGGTCACGATCGTGCCCAAGCAGATCCGCATCCTCGACGTGTTCACCACGGTCACGCTCGCATGGGTCGCAATGGCGGTCGCCGGAGCGATCCCGTACCTGCTCACCGGCCACTTCGAGCGCATCGACGACGCACTCTTCGAGTCGATCGCGGGTTTCACCACCACCGGAGCAACGGTGACCCCCGACATCGAGGCGACGTCGCAGGGGCTGTTGTTCTGGCGTTCGACGACCCAGTGGATGGGTGGCATGGGCGTGATCGTGCTGGTGGTGGCCGTGCTGCCGACCGTGGGCTCGGGCGGCATGAGTCTGCTCGCCGCCGAGGCGCCGGGGCCCACCGGTGAACGGCTCACCCCGCGGGTGCGCGAGACCGCCCGCCGGTTGTGGGCGGTGTACGTGGGCTTCACCATCGTGCTGGCCGCTCTCTACGCCGCGGCGGGCATGAGCCTGTACGACGCCGTCTCGCACAGCTTCACCACGGTGTCGACCGGCGGCTTCTCGCCGTATCAGGACTCGATCGGTGCGTTCGACTCGGCGTTGATCGAGTGGATCTGCATCGTGGCGATGCTGCTCGCCGGTGGCAGCTTCACCCTCTACTACCGGGCGCTGAAACGCGATCCGAAACCACTGTTGCGATCGTCGGAGTTCCGGTTGTACCTGCTCGTGGTGGCCGCGATCACGCTGTGGGCGTTCGTGGCGTCGGGCAACGGCGGTGGGCAGGCCGCCGGCTTCCGCGACGCACTGTTCACCACCGTCTCCACGGTGACCACCACCGGTTACGTCACCACCGAGTACGGCCTGTGGAGCCAGACGGCGCAGTTGATCCTGCTGCTGGTGATGCCGATCGGTGCGATGGCGGGCTCGACGGCCGGCGGGGTGAAGCTCGTGCGGGTGATGGCGACCGCCAGTGTCGCCCACCGCGAAGCGCTCCGCCATCTCCACCCGCACCTGGTGCGTCCGGTGCGCGTCGGCAGCGGCATCCTGCCCGACGACGTGGCCCGCCGTGTGGTCGGCTTCATGATCATGGCCCTGGCGATCTTCGGTGGCGGGGCGGTGCTGATCTCGGCGACGGGGCCCGACATGATCACGTCGCTGTCGTCGTCGGCGACGGCGTTCGGCAACGTCGGCCCGGGCCTCGGGTCGCTCGACCACGCCAACGACTTCCTGTCGATCCCGGCGACGGGTCGTGCGGTGGCCATGGCGCAGATGTTGCTCGGCCGGCTCGAGATCTACCCGGTGATCCTGGCGCTGTCGGTGATCACCCTGCGCATCCCCCGGGCGTGGCGTCCCCGGCGCCGCAACGACTGAGCAACACCTCCCCGGCACGAATGACGTCGACCAGGCAGGTGAGAATCACCAGGAGGGCGCGAACTTGCTGACTGCGCTGGCGAGCGCGTAGGCGCGTTCGGCGCCACCGGGGCGGCCGTCACGCAGTTCGTTGGTGGCGATGCGCAGTACGGCGCCGGCGATGCGGTCGCTGCGCACGCCGAGACGCAGCGCCGGTCGGAGGATCGTCGGACGCCCGAGGAAACGCGCCGAGAGCCGGCCCACCTGGTGGTAGCGGCCGAGTTCGTCGGCGAGCATCGTCGGATAGCGCTGCAGGGAGGTCGAGTTGCCGACCGACAGCGCGTCGCCGAGCACGTCGGCGGCGAGACGTCCGCTCATCAGCGCGGCATCGACACCGTCACCGTTGAACGGGCTGGCGATGCCGGCCGCGTCACCGACCACCAGGAACGTGGGTCCCATCTTCGGGCCGACCGATCCCGCCAGCGGCACCCGGAACCGTGTGGGCGCCTTGAGTTGGTCGGCGGGGTCGAGCTGCCAGCGGTCGGCGATGCGATGGGCGAACGAGTCGAGCAGCTTCAACGCGTTGATGCCGCGCGCGTCGCGGTAGGTCGACAGCACGCCGACACCGACGTTGACGGTGCCGTCGCCGAGGGGGATCGCCCAGCCGTAGCCGGCGATCGGGTTGCCGGCGGCGTCGGGGATGCCGAGGTCGGACTCGATCCACGATTCCGCCGATCGCGGGCTCTCGAAGTAGGTGCGCGTGGCGATGCCGTAGGGCCAGTTCCGCTGGCGTGTCGTGCCCAGGTCGCGTCCGAAGCTGCTGTTCGCTCCGTCAGCCACCACGACGAAGCGGGAACGGACCTCTTCTCGGTGCCGCGCATCGTCACCGAGCTCGGTATCCACGGCGAGGGTCGCACCTCGCACGAACCCACGCTCGACGATCGGCGCCGTGGCCTCGTGGCCCATCAACACGGTGGCGCCGGCATCGACGGCTCGTTGACGGAGGTGCGCATCGAGCACGTCGCGACGCAACGCCGCAGCGTGGTCCGGCAGGTCGCCGTGGCGTGGCCACGGAGCCGTGACGTCGCGTTCGCCGTGCACGAGGCGGACACCCGCAAGACGGTGCCCACCGAGCTCGATCGGGTCGACGCCGATGCGGGCCAGTTCGCTCAACGCCCGTGGGGTGAGCGCGTCGCCGCAGGCCTTGTGCCGGGCGACGGGACGCTTCTCGACGACGGTGACGTGGTGGCCGGATCGGGCCAGCCAGGTGGCCACCGATGCTCCGGCAGGGCCACCGCCGACGACGAGGACGTCGGTGTCCAGGATGCCTGCCGTCAGCCGGCCGAGGCGCCGACGCCGGGGATCGCGACGGGGCCGATCGGGATGATCTCGGCGCCGCCCATCTCGGGAACGTCGGGCGAGGTGTAGTCGTAGGTGCCGGCCTGCAGGTCGGCGAACACCGGCGACTCCTCCGAGCACCAGGTCTCGTACTCGTCGGCCCATTCCTCGCTGGTCGGGTCGGCGCCGCCGAGCGAGTAGCGCTCGTGGCAGACGACGGCGACGATCTCGTACTGGGTGAGCTGGCTGCTGAAGGCCGGCATCACGCCCAGACCACCGGTGAGGTGTGGGCCGCCCGGACGGTCGGGATTGCCGTAGATCTCGACGCCGGCGGCGTTGTAGCCCTCGGTGCCGTAGTACACGTAGCGGATCTGGTCTTCGATCTGCGGGAAGGTCTCGAGCACCGCGCCGCCCGAGAACGCATACCCGACCCCGCCACCACCGGCGGCGCCGTGGCAGCTGGCGCAGCTGCTGTAGATCTCGGCGCCGATGCCGAGGGGACCCTCGACGACCTCTGCTGGTTCGGTGACCGCACGGACGTACATGAACGCCCACAGCGGCATGAGGCTGAGTGTGGCCATCGCCCAGAACGGGATCTTGCGGCGCTGTTTGGCGGCCTGCACGTACACCGGATCGGGCTTCGGCGGGGGTGGCGCGGCGGGTGCCGGCGCCGGGGTGCGCGCCGGCGGGCCCGATGCTGCGGGCGCCGGGGTGGCGGGCGTGGTGGTGGCGGGCGTGGTGGCCGGTGAGGTCGAGGCCGCGGCGTCGCCGGCGGGCGCGTCGGTGGCATCGTCGCCCTGGCCGATCGCGGAGCGCCGCTCGCGCGACCGCTTCAGGAGGTGTTCGGGGATCTCGGTCACTTCGGAGATGATAGATGCCCGCGACCGCGATCCGGGAATCTGTCCCGGGATCGGTTCCGATGCACTTACGCACAACCTGGCGCGCTCGCGAGACTTGCGTGCCAGACTTCGCACTTCTCGAGACGACGACTACAGTTCGTTGTTCAGCAGACGGCACCACCACGACAGGATTCTCCGTACCCATGATCGCAATCGACCCACTCGAGTGGCCCGGGATGAACCAGGCCTTCCTGACGGCTCTCGTCGCGACCCTCGTGCTGTCGCTCGCGATCATCCCGTACGGCAAGCGCCGCCCGGTCGGGACCCCGTTCTCGTGGGGCGAAGCGATGCTGGGCTCGACCTACCTGTTCGGGGTGCTGTTCCTGGCGTTCGGCATCCTGCCCCACCAGTTCATCGACCATGCGGACAAGGACCTCGGCTGGTCGAAGGACAAGATCATCTTCGGCCCGTTCGACATCTTGAAGCCGGAGTCGGCCGGTGGTTGGAACCCGATCACGCTGCAGTACGAGGCGGTTCGCGACATCGTGGTCGTGCTGTTGCACGCCGTGTTGTTCGCGATGTACGTCTACCTCGCCGTGTGGTGGCAGAAGCGCGGCGAGGTCAAGCCGAAGGAACTGCCGACATCCACCTACGGTCGCCCGTTGGTGAGGAAGGCCTGAGATGGCGAAGACCGACGCCAATCCCCCGATGATGCCCTACACCGACGAGTACACGTTGGTGGAGGTCGACGCGGACTACCTGAGCAAGGCCGTCAAGCCGAAGCAGTTCATCCACATCGACCAGAGCGAGTGCATTGCCTGCGAAGGCT
>CAZJUC010000228.1:0-5193 GCA_964549065.1 uncultured Ilumatobacteraceae bacterium | reverse complement strand
CCACGCGGGCTTCATCCTCGTCGGCGTCGAAGCCGCAGCCCACGGTGCCGGCGAAGCCGACCCCGGTCCCGGCATGGCGTCGGTGGTGCTGTACCTGATCCTGTACTCGGTGCTGGTGATCGGGTCGTTCGCCGTGGTCACCGTCGTCGCCCGCAACTCCGGCGGCGACAGCGGCATCGACTCGTTCAAGGGCCTCGCCCGTCGCCGCCCGGTGCTGGCGCTCGCGTTCACCGTGTTCCTGCTGGCCCAGGCCGGCGTGCCGTTCACCACCGGGTTCATCGCCAAGTTCGGCGTGATCCAGGCCGCCGTCGAGGTCGACAGCTACGCCATCGCCGTGGTCGCGATGGTCACTGCCGTGATCGCCGCGTTCCTGTACCTGCGGATCATGGTGGCGATGTGGACCTCCGACCCCGCCGAAGGTGCCGAGCCGGTCGCCGTCCCGTTCTCCACCGGCGTGGCCATCGCCGCCGCCGTTGCCTTCACCATCGTCGTCGGCATCATCCCCGGCTGGCTGATCGACGCCGCCGATCAGGTCACCCAGTACGCCCGCTAGCTGTAACGTTTGGTGTCAGACACCGATCGTTACATCGCCCGGGCGGTCAGCAGCCGAACGCCTCGGCGCCGAAACCGATCACCTCGCCGTCGAGCACGACATAGAGGCCACCCAGCGTCGGCGAGGCCACGCTGCCGGGCGTGAACGCCGGGTTCGTCGACAGCACCGAGACGATGCTGGGCTCGCCCGTTGGGTCGAAACCGAAGTACTGCTCGGCGTCCGAGATGTTGAACCGGTCGGGAATCGACGACTCCGGATCGCCGACGCCGACGCCATCCTCGGTCGTCACCCCCGACGGTGTCGTCGGACCGACCTCCACGTCGGGAACCAGGAACGCCGTGATGCGTTCGTCGCCGACCTTCCAGTAGTGCAGGAACGATCGCGAACCGGTCTCCCAGAAGCCGAACGACAGGTCACCCCACCAGAGCTCCCGGTACTCGGTCAGCTCCCGGCACGGGCTGTACACCGTGACGTTGCCGTCGTCGTCGACGTTCCGCTCGGCCGGCAGCCAGCCGGAGTCGAGGTCGGGTTCTCCGAAACGTGGAACGAGTGCAGCAAGCACGTCGTCGGTGCTCGTGCCGAGGCCCGGCTGGAATCCGAACGCAGCGCCAGCGGCGAGCGTGATCCCGTCAGGATCGACCTCGACCACCGGGAGGCGACGTAGGTAGAGCGCCGATGCCTCGTCGGCCAGCACGACGCCGTCAGGTGCGAGCAACGCGTCGGCGCCGCCAGCGGTGACGTCGGCCAGCCAGGTCGCGAGGGGACCGACGTCGGCGGAGCAGTCGTCGAGCACCTCGAGCAACGACACGGTGACGCCGTCGGTCGACCCCTCCCAACTCACCCGCGTGCATCGGCTGACGACCCCGACACCCGAAACCCCGAAGAAGACACTCTGGAGGTCGTCGCCGAAGAAGGTGTAGGGCATGTCGTCGGCCGAGGCCGGGGTGAGCGTGTCGATGTCGTGGAACCGTGCAAGGGGCGAGCCGTCGGCGTCGAGGAGGAGCAGCGTCGAGGCGCCGGGCAGCATCTCGATCGAACGGCTGAAACCGAGCGTGTCGACATCGCAGCCGATCGTGGTGCTCGTGAACTCATTGCCGTCGAATGGACCCTGGTAGGTGTTGCAGCCGTCGAAGCCGTCGACGCGTGCGCCGCCGGTTGCATCCGTCACCGTGAACTCGGGGGTGCGGGCGGTCGGCGACGGGTCGTCGAAGCGCTCGAGCGCCACCCAGCGCCGATCGACCAGTTCGTCGAGCAGCGCGTCACCGGTGAGCGGCGCGACGTCCACGTCGGGATCTGGGTCGAGCTCAGGGTCGAGAGTCGTGGGGACGTCGGAAATCGTCGTCGAGTCGTCGGAGGTTGCCACGACGAGAGCCACGCCGACCACGGCAACGATCACCGCCGCCGCGGCAGTGAGCAGCCGGCCACGGGGGTTCGACGATGGGCCGGTCGACGAGGTCGTCAGCGGTTCGAAATCGGGACCGAACGATTCCGGGGGACGCGCCTGGGGAGCGGCATCGGCCAGTTCGCCCATCGCTCGGCGGATCTCGGTGTCCAGTGGGTTCGATGCGGGATTCATCGCAGCAACACCTCCAGTTCTCTGCGGGCGCCGGTCAGGTCACGCTCGACGGTCCGCACCGACACGTCGAGTTCGTGGGCCACCTCGTCGGCGGACTGGTCGAGCCAGTAGGTCAGGTACACGACCGCCCGTTGTCGAGGATTCAGGCGGCCGACGGCGTCGAGCACTTCGGTGCGGACGTAGCTGTCGAGTGAGACGTGACCCTCGTGTGGCGAGTCGTTCCGTTCTCGTCTGAGGCGTCGGGCACGGCTGCGTTGGCGGTCGATCGCCTCGTTCATCACGGCGCGCATCAGATAGCCGCGCAGGTCGGTGATCGATCGCCAGTGGTCGCTCTCGACGAGGACCCGCACGACCACGGCGGCCACGAGGTCGTCGGCGGCCGAGGGTCCGGCGACCGCGGACGCGAAGCGAAGCAGGTCGTCTGCGTGCTTCAGGTAGTCGGCGGTCGCGTCCTGGTCCATCACCCGTAACGACGTCACCGTAGCCCCCATCCCGCCACGCCGATCCTCCAACTGTTCGGCCACTCGGGCGATTCGGTCGACGTCGAGCGGGGAAGGCCACGCGGATGTCTGTACGTTCGACCACCACCAACGCAGCTACGGCCACCACCGCAGCAGCACGAGTCAAGGGCTGGGAACTCGCGGCGGCGATCGCCCGCCGGTACCGCGCGGTTCACACCGGCCTGGGCATCATGGGCAACGCGGCGTTCCTCGTCGGCAGTGTGCTGTTCCTGTTCGAGTCGGTCAAGGTCGTCGGCATCTGGCTGTTCATCGTCGGAGCGGCCGGGATGCTCACCGGCAGTGTCGGCAGCGCCCTGGTCGACTGGAAGTCCGACAGTTCGTGAGCGTCAGTCGCAGATCGCGAGCAGGGCCGTGTTCACGATGCTGCCGGTGTCGATCCCGGTGAGTTCGTGGAGGTCGGCGATTGTGCCGGATTCGCCGAACCGGTCGACGCCGAGCGTGTACTGGCGGGCGCCGATGGCGCCACCGATCCACGCCAGGCTGTGGCTCGCTGCGTCATGCACGCTGACCACGGGCCGGTGGCGCTCGGCCGGCGGCACCAGTGTGTCGAGGACGCATGCACGGCGCTGTACGAGCGCGGCGCTCGACGCTTCGGTGACGCTCGCGCGCCAGTCGCGGTACACCAGGTCGGGGCTCGTGAGCTGGATCACGCCGGCCGCAACCCCCTCGTCGCCGAGCGCCGTCGCGGCTGCGAGCGCTTCGGGTGCCATCACACCGGTGGTCACCAGCGTCACCCCGGGCCGGCCGTCGTCGGGGTCGGGTTCCAACAGCCGGTAGCCGCCCGCGACCACCTGTCGCCGCAACTCGTCGGCGCCGATGCGCTCGAGTGCTGCGGCGAACGGCGCCTGGTCGACCGGTCGGGTGGACAGGCGCAGATAGGTGCTGGTGCCATCCGGTCGTCCCAGCCGTTCGAGGGCGTCACACAGGAGCCAGTCGACCTCGGTCGCGAACGCCGGCTCGACGGCGGTGAGGTTCGCCAGTTCGAGGCCGACCGAGGCGGTGATCGTCGACTGGTGCGCTCCGCCTTCCGGCGCGAGCGTGACCCCGGCAGGCGTGCCGGCGACCACGAAGCGGGCGTCGTTGTAGATGCCGTAGATGAACGCATCGAGCCCGCGCAGCACGAACGGGTCGTACACGGTGCCGATCGGGAGCAGGTGATGGCCGTGGTGGTCGTGGCTCAGCCCGAGCTGGCCGAGCAGCATGAACAGGTTCATCTCGCTGATGCCGAGCTCGATGTGCTGACCGCTCGGCGACGGCGCCCACTTGAGCAACCGGTCGGCCCCGCCGTGGTCGTCGCGCTCGGTGGGCGAGTAGACGCCGCGCTTGTTGATGAAGCCACCGAGGTTGGTGGAGATCGAGACGTCCGGCGCGGTGGTGACGATCCGGTCGCCGACACCGTCGACATCGGCGAGGCCGGCGAGCACCCGGCCGAACGCCTCCTGCGTCGACACCGACCCGTGGGTGACCGCCGACCGGGCCGCCGGCGGGATGGGCAGCGAGGGCCGGGGTTCGGGCGGCTCGTTGTTGATGGCGCCACCCACCGCGTCACACAGCGCGCCGGCGGGCGAGTCGGCGGCGAACCGGTCCCATTCGTTGCCGGCGTCGAGCCCGGTCGCCGCACGGAGGTCGTCGACCTGTTCGGCGCTCAGCAGGGCTGCGTGGTTCATGGGGTCGCCTGCGATCGGTAGCCCGTGACCCTTGATCGTGTACGCGAACACCACCGACGGTCGTTGCGTCTCGGCGTCGCAGGCCCGGTAGGTGTCGACGAGCAGGCCGAGGTCGTGGCCGCCGAGGTCGGTGACGAGATGCTGGAGTGCGGCGTCGTCGAGCCCGTCTGCGATGTCGCGAACCGCAGCGTCGGCGCCGAGGAGGAACTTGCGCCGGGCGTCCGCCGGCGTGAGCGTGAACAGCTCCTGGTACGCCTCGTTGGCCATCGAGTCGATGTGGTCGCGCAGGGCGTCGCCGTTCGGTTCGGTGAACGCTGCGGTGAGGCGGCTGCCGTACTTGGCTTCGGCGACGTGCCAGCCGGCGTTCTCGAAGAAACGTCGGAGGCGGATCGCGGCGATGTCGGGGATCACCCGGTCGAGGCTCTGGCGGTTGAGGTCGACCACCATCGTGAAGTTGCCGAGCCCCTGCGTGGCAGGGTCGGCGATCGCCTCCCAGATGTTGCCCTCGTCGAGCTCGGCGTCGCCGACCAGCGCGATGAAGCGTGCCGGCGGGCGTTCGCCGAACGTCGCACCGTGGTGCGAATCGAGGTACCGGCGGGTGAGCGCCGAGAACAGCGGCGCCACGGCACCGAGGCCCACCGAGCCGGTGGAGAAGTCGGCGACGTCGGGGTCCTTCGTCCGTGACGGGTATGCCTGCAGTCCTCCCCGCTGGCGCAGCGTCGTGAGATACGAGCGGTCGAGTTCGCCGGTGAGGTACTTGATGGCGTGGTAGACGGGCGAGGCGTGCGGCTTGACGGCCACCTTGTCCTCACCGTCGAGATGCGCGAACCACAGCGCCGTCATGATCGACACCATCGACGCGCTCGACGCCTGGTG
>CAZJUC010000227.1:0-5210 GCA_964549065.1 uncultured Ilumatobacteraceae bacterium | reverse complement strand
GGTCCTCGGTGATCGTCGGCGCCGGCTCGGTCGTCTCCGGTGTCGTGTCGGGCGGTGCGGTCGTCGTGGCGGCGTCGGTGCTCGGTGTCGTGTCGGGCGGTGCGGTCGTCTCCGCCGAGCTGTCGTCGTCGCTCGAGCAGGAGGCGGCAACCAACGCCGCAACCACTGCGAGCGTCACGAACGTTGCTCCCCTGCGTGTGCGATGCGACCCGGCCATGGCGATTCCCCGTTCCGTCGATGTCATCCGGCGCCCGAAAGTAGCCGACGACCGTCGCTCCGCTCCGACCCGCAGTCACCGGACGCCGACGGGTTTTCGAGGGAGCCTTGCCCAGGCAGACTCGGACCATCGTGATGGATGTCGAGAAACCGTGCAGCTCGGTCTGCCCTCGATCGAGCCACGGTCCGATTGCTCCGTTCATGATCGGGTCGATGCGCCTCGCCACGATCGCGTCGGCCGTGATCGCCGTGATCGCCGGAATCATGCTCGGCCCGTCACCGGCTCACGCGCAGGAGAACCCGCTGGAACCTCTGGACGCCTCGAGCCCCCAGGCCACCTATCTGTCGTTCGTCGAACAGATCGACGTCCTCGAAGAACTGCTGTCGACGTATCAGCGCAACCGGACGGAAGCGAATCAGGCGGCCTACGTCGCGGAGCTGAGCCGGATCGAGCACTTGTTCGACTTCTCGGAGGTGTCAGACGCGAATCAGGACGAAGCCGCGGTGGTCTCCTTCACCACCCTGGCCGACATCTTGAACAGGATCCCGCCGCCGGACGTCGGCGACATCCCCGACGCCGACGACGTCGAGGACGCCGCTGGGGCGAGCGACGAGTTCATCCTTCCCGGAACCGACATCCCGCTGCTGCGCGCCGGTGGAGGCGTCAGCGACTACACGTTGCCGGGGACGGAGATCACGATCACCCGCATCGATGAGGGCCCTCGCTCGGGTGACTACGTCTTCTCCGCCGACACCGTCTCCCGACTTCCCGGCTGGCGCGAGGACGTCGCCGGCCTCGCTCTCAACGACGGTGTCGAGATCCGCAACTGGGTGCAGGAGGAGGCCGAGTTCACCGGCCATCTCGTTCCGCGCTCGCTCATCGATGCACTCCCGGACGGATTCGATCGCGACTTCCTGGGCTCACCACTGTGGAAGTTCATCGTCGACGGAATCGTTCTCGGACTGATCGCCGTCACCGTCGGATCCTGGCGCCGCTGGATCGGGCAGCGCGGCACCCCGGGGACGCTCGGCGGATACGCGTGGCGGCTCACGACCCCGCTCGTACTGCTCGCGCTGATCGGGGTGGCCCGGCGGTTCATGGACGAGCAGATCAACCACAGCGGCGACGTCGCGAGCATCGCCAACCTGATCGTGACACTGGTGATCTGGGCATCGCTGGCCTGGGCATTCTGGATCACCACCAAGCTCGTCGTGGAATGGGTGATCGCCACACCGGCGATCAGCGACCAGAGCATCGATGCCCACCTCCTGCGCCTCCTCAGCCAAGTGGTGAGCGTCATCGGGGCGTTCGCGTTCGCGCTCGCCGGCCTGTCCCGGGTGGGGGTCTCGACGGTGGGGCTGGGGATCGGGGCCGGAGTGGCCGGCATCGCCGTCGGTCTCGCCGCAACGAGCACGCTCGAGAACCTGCTCGGCGGCATCACCGTCTATGTCGACAAGCCGTTCCAGGTCGACGACGACATCCGCGTCGACGACGACTTCGGAACCGTCGAGGCGATCGGACCCCGCTCGACGCGCATTCGAAGGTTGGACGACACCCAGGTGACGCTGCCGAATGCCGAGATCAGCAGGGTCAAGGTGATCAACTACAGCGAGCGGCACCACATCCTCTTCGTCCACACGGTCGGTGTTCGATACGAGACCACGGTCGAGCAGCTCCGGACGATCGTGAAGACGATCGACACACGATTTCGCTCCCATCCGATGGTGCTCGACAGCCCGGACTTCCCGCGAGTACGCGTGTCCGGCTTCGGTGCATCGTCGATCGACATCGAAATCCGCGCACACGTCGACACCGACAGATACGGGGTCTACACCGAAGCACAGCAGGAGCTGCTGCTGTTGATCTACGAGATCGTCCGAGCAGCCGGCAGCGGATTCGCCTTTCCCTCCACCACGACCTACCTCACCGACGACACCGGACTGCCGGAGACACTCCACGACGAGTTCGTCACCGACGACGACCGCGTCGCATCGACCACCCGGTCGCACCCACCACGTTGATGACGCGAGGGGAGGATGCGCTCTGCGGCGTTCCCGACCCAGCGCGTTCTCATCGAGGCTGGAGCGGGCCCGTCAGCCGTCGCCCAGGCGGTCGGTACTGAACACCTCCACACCGTCCACCACACCGACGAAATCACCGTCGAGCTCGTTGAAGGACACGCCTGGGAATTCCGACGTCGTGCCATCCAACGACGCCTCGGCCCCGTCTTCGGTCGTACCGGTACAGGAGATCTCCACTGCCGTCAGATCGTTCGTGGCGTCGGCCTCACAGGTGAGGTCGCCGTCGAGCGGATAGCCGGCCGCCTCGAACTCCTGGCTGCCCTGGGCGCTGGCGAAGTTGCGTGCCGCGAGTTCGACGGCGTCCTCGCTGACCTCGTCGACTGCGTCGACGGCGTCGGTCACCGCGGATTCGACGTCGTCTTCTATGGACTCCTGGGTGTCGTCGCTACATGCGGCGGCGGACGCGGCGAGCGCGACGACAGCGAGGACGGATGCGGTTCGGTGCCAGATCATGCCGGAGCGTTCCCCCCTCGGGTGCAGACGAATCTTCGATGCGGTTGCCCGACCACCCACCCGCACGACCTGGCAGCAGCCGGGTCGATCACGATCGTCTACGAACTCGTCGCGCGCTGTCCCACAGTGGCTCGACACCGACGACCCATGCTCGCAGAGCACGCCGACTCCCCGAGGCCGACCTCGGCAACGAGAAAGCCCCCGGCAGCTTCGCTACCAGGGGCTTCGATGGTGGAGACGATGGGAATCGAACCCACGACCCCCTGCTTGCAAAGCAGGTGCTCTAGCCAACTGAGCTACGTCCCCGAAGGGATGTCCCCGAGTGGGACTGCTACACGATACCCCCCGAGCAGCGGGTCCGGTCATCGACGTTGGCAGTGCACCCACTCACGCGCAACACCCATTCCAACGCTTCGATACAGCCCGAGTGCACTGGCATTATCGGCTTCGACGCCGAGACCGATCACCCTCGGCTGCTTGCGGCCCAGCCGATGGCACGCCTCGAGCAGAACCGCCCGACCGAGCCCCACACCGCGGGCCGACCGCGCAACGCCGAGCTGCGAGACCCACCCGATGTTGCCGGTGTAGGTCCGTCCGAGGGCACAACCGACGATCGGCCCAGTGCCATCGGCGGCGCGTGCCACCACCACCAGCTCTGCTTCGAACGATGATCCGGTGAGCAGCAATGCCCGCCACTCCTCGATGGGTCGTGCAGTGTGGCCGGGCACGTCTGTCCAGAATGAGTAGATCATCTCGTGGAGTTCGTCGTCGTCGGTTCCGAGCCGGAACGGCGCTGCTGCGACACCACTCGGCCAGGCGGGCGCCGGAAGATCCGAGACGTCCCCTGCGCGTTCGAGCTCGAAGCTCGATCGCCGGGGCACGAACCCGATCGACGCCAACTCAGCCAGCCGGTCGGTGTCCTGAGCCGGCGACTCGACCTCGACATCGCCGAAGCTCGCCGCCCACTCGAACAGGGCCAGCCGTACATCGGCGGCAACAGCAACTGTCGGATCGACGGCCACGCTCGTGTGCCCGTGACCCACCAACATCGCGACGCCCACGAGCTCACCGTCGACCAGCATCACCCGCGTCCCCGCCTCGAGTGAACCAGCCATCAGCTCGACCCGGTCGAGCTCGTCACGGACGTCGACCATGTCTCCGTCGGGTTCACCCCACCAGGCCGTGTCCTGCGCATCGATCACCCGTGCGATCGCCGTGACGTCATCGGCGACGCCTGGTCGTACCTCGATCTCCCCCACGGTCAGATCGTTGCACCTGCGTGGTCCGGTGGGAGCGTCAATTTCCTCGCTCCCTACCATCAGCGCCATGGCCCGCATGCGCTTCGGCACCTTCCTCGCACCACATCACCCGACCGGCGAACATCCCACGCTGCAGTTCCAACGCGACATCGAGTTCGCCGAACACCTCGACAAGCTCGGC
This sequence comes from uncultured Ilumatobacteraceae bacterium, assembly GCA_964549065.1. Classification (GTDB taxonomy): domain Bacteria; phylum Actinomycetota; class Acidimicrobiia; order Acidimicrobiales; family Ilumatobacteraceae; genus Sva-07. The sequence goes on along the minus strand of CAZJUC010000227.1, from coordinate 1,019 downwards.
TTCGACGAGTTCTGGTGCGGCGAACACCATTCGTCGGGCTGGGAGATGATCGCGTCCCCGGAGATGTTCCTCGCCGGCGCCGCGCAGCGCACGCACAACATCATGTTGGGGACCGGCGTGACGAGCCTGCCCTACCACCACCCGTTCAACGTGGCCCAGCGCATCGTGCAACTCGACCACATGAGCCGCGGTCGGGCGATGTTCGGCTCCGGACCCGGAGCACTGGCCTCCGATGCCCGCACACTCGGCATCGATCCGATGGTGCAGCGGGACCGCCAGGACGAGGCTCTCGGAGTGATCACCCGGCTCCTGCGTGGCGACGATCGGTTCAGCCACGACAGCGAGTGGTTCACGCTGAACGACGCCCGCCTGCAGCTGCTTCCGCTGCAGGAGGACCTGCCGATGGTGACGGCATCGTCGATCTCGCCATCGGGGATGACGCTCGCCGGCAAGTACGGCATGGGGGTGCTGTCGATCGCGTCGAACTCCACCGCCGGCATCGCTGCGCTGCCCACCCAGTGGAGCTTCGCCGAGGACGCAGCCGCCGAGCACGGCCAGATCGTCGACCGCGAGAACTGGCGGGTGATGCTGGCGTTCCACATCGCCGAGACCCGCGAGCAGGCTCGCAACGAAGCCGTCGACGGGCTGCACCGCTGGCACAACGAGTACAACGTGTGGACGCTCGGCCGCCCCAACGCCACCCACGTCGACGACAAGTGGGAGCTGCTCGAGCAGACCGCCGGCAACGGCACCGCCGGGGCCGGAGCCGGAGTGATCGGGACACCGGACGATCTCGTCGCAGCGATCCGTCACCTGCAGGAGATCACCGGTGGGTTCGGCGTGGTGCTCGGCTTCGCCCACGACTGGGCGAACCGCGAAGCGACGATGCGGTCGTGGGATCTCGTCGCCCGCTACGTGATCCCCGAACTCAACGGCTACACGGTCGGACTCCGCGAGTCGCAGGAGTACCTCAACCGGCACCAGGCCGAGCTGATGGCCGGTGCGTCGAAAGCGGTCGT
>CAZJUC010000226.1:0-5248 GCA_964549065.1 uncultured Ilumatobacteraceae bacterium | reverse complement strand
GAGCCCGACGAGATGGCCGGCATCTGGCGCCAGCTGTACCTCACCCGCGCCAGCGACAAGATGGTGCACGAGATGGGCCAGGACGGTGGCCTCGTGTCGGCGATGCTGATCTGGCTGCGCGACAACGACTACATCGACGCCGCGCTGGTGTCGGGCGTCGAGGACGACGATGCCTGGAAGGCGAAACCCGCCGTGGTCGCCACCAAGGACGAGATCCTCGCCACCGCCGGCAGCCGGTACACCTACTGTGCCAACCCGCTGGCGCTCCCCGAGGCGAAGGAGAAGGGCTACGAGCGTCTCGCCCTCGTCGGGATGGGCTGTCAGACGTCGTCGCCGCCGACGATGTGGGACCGCAAGGCCGGCAAGGTGTCGAAGCCGTTCCTGTTCAACATCGGCCTGCTGTGTTCGAAGACGTTCGACGACGCGATCTTCACCGAGCTGTTCGAGGCCAAGTACGGCCTGAAGAAGCAGGACATGGCCAAGATGAACATCAAGGGCGTGTTCCAGATCTGGATGAAGGACGGCTCGTACCACGAGGTCGACCTGAAGGAGTGCCACGCCTGGACCCGTGAGGGCTGCAAGAGCTGCCCCGACTTCGCCGCCGAGCACGCCGACGTGTCGACCGGCGGCATCGGCGAGGACAACGACTGGACGCTCACGATCGTGCGCACCGAACTCGGCGAGCAGGTCATCGAGCGGATGATCGCCGACGGCTCGATCGAGGCCAAGCCGGCTCAGACCGACGAGACGGCGATGCGCCTCCTGCGACTGCTGTCGATCGTCTCCCGCCGCCGCTGGCCGAAAGAGGCCGACGCGGCCCCGGCGGTCGGTGTGCCACCGCCCAAGAAGAAGAAGGCGGCCGCTCCGCCGGTGGACGCGGCCGTCAAGTCCGACTGACCGATGTGACGTTCGGTGTCGACACCGAACGTCACGTGTTGATCACTCGTCGGGGGTCGAGGTGCGGGTGACGCCCTCGGGATCGCAGGCCACCAGGTCGGCTTCGAACCGGTCGAGTTCGGCGACCGCCGGGTCGCGCACGTCGGGTGTCTCGCTCGCAGCGTCGTTGCCGAGGTCGTCGAGGTCGTAGTCCTCGATCACGCCCAGCATGCATTCCTGGATCTCGGGGAAGTCCTGGGTCTGGGTCTTCACCAGGTCCTCTGCAACCCGTGTCGGGCTGGGGTCCGAGGTGCACGCCGACACCCCGAGCACGGCGACCGCCGCAACGGCGAGGGTCCGGGTGATCGAGCGAGATGACGTCACAGCAGTCCGAGGCTATCGGTCAGCGAGCGCCACGGCTCGGGTGAACACGGCGTCGAGCATCGGTTCGGTGAGGCGCTTGGTGAACGTGTTCTGCTGGCTGGGGTGGAACGAACAGATCAGGGTGGGCCCGCCGTCGATCGGCACCTCGACCCCGTGACCGAACCTGGGCCGCGGGCGGATCCCGAAGTGGGCACATGCCGCCTGGTAGCCGAATTGGCCGAGACACACGACCACCATCACGTTCGACAGCGCAGCGAACTCGCGCTCGAGGAACGCAGCGCACGAGTCACGCTCGTCGGGGGTCGGCTTGTTGGCGGGCGGAGCACACTTGACCGCTGCGGTCACCCAGGCGTCGGCGAGCTCCAGGCCGTCGTCGGCGGACACCGACTCGGGCTGGTTGGCGAGTCCGGCACGGTGCATCGCACGGAACAACCAGTCACCGCTGCGATCACCGGTGAACACGCGACCGGTCCGGTTGGCGCCGTGAGCAGCAGGCGCCAGGCCCAGCACGACGATCCGGGCGGCGGGATCTCCGAAGCCGGGGATCGGTCGGCCCCAGTAGTCCTCGTCGCGATAGGCGGCGCGCTTCTCGACGGCGACCTGCTCGCGCCAGGCAACCAGGCGCGGGCAGGTACGGCAGCCGATCACGTCGCGTTCGAGCCTGGCGAGCGGAGTCACAGCCCTCGACAGTAGGTTGGACGTACTCCATGGCCACAGCGAAGAAGTCTCCCCCACCACCGTTCACCACCGTGTTGCTCGTCAGGCACGGCCAGACGCCCACCACCGGCAAGGTCCTGCCCGGTCGGGCCAAGGGCCTGCACCTCGCCGACGAGGGCCGCCGTCAGGCCGACATCGCGGCCGAGCGCATCGGCGAACTGAAGCGGGTCGACGCCGTCTACTCCTCCCCGCTCGAGCGGGCGAAGGAGACCGCGGCGCCGATCGCCGAGGCCCATGGCCTGAAGACGAAGATCGACCGTGGCTTGTTCGAGTGCGACTTCGGTGACTGGACCGGAGCCGAACTGAAGAAGCTGATGAAGCTGCCCGAGTGGCAGACCGTGCAGCGCGCCCCGTCGACGTTCCGGTTCCCCGACGGCGAGAGCTTCACCGAGATGCAGACCCGCATGGTGTCGGCCCTCGACCGCCTTCGCGCCGAGCACCCGGGTGGCACGATCGTGTGCGTGTCGCACGCGGACACGATCAAAGCTGCGGTCGCCCACGCGATGGGCACCCACATCGATCTGTTCCAGCGCATCGTGATCAGCCCGGCGTCGGTGACCGCCATCGGCTGGGGCCCGGGCGGCCCCGTCGTGTTGGCGGTCAACTCGACCGGGCGACCACTGACCGATCTGCAGCCGTCGTGAGCAGGGTCGCGTCGTGAGTGTGTTCTACGAATTCGACGAGGTCTCGGCCTTCACGGTCGGCACGGTGGGCCGACCCGGAGACCGCACCTTCCTCCTGCAGGCGCGAGCCGACGGGCAACGGGTCACGGTGAAGTGCGAGAAGCAGCAGACCGCGGCCATCGTGCAGTACCTGCGTCGCGTGCTCGCGGATCTCCCGCCGGCGGAGGACCGTCCGATGAGCGGTGCGCTCGAACTCCGCGAACCGACCGATCCCGTGTTCGTACTCGGCCCGATCGGCCTGGGCTACGACCGTTCGACCGACCGGGTGCTGATCCAACTCGAAGAGGTCGGTGACGTCGACGAGGAAGGTGAGCCGCTCGACGACGATCGCGGCCACGTTCGGCTCTATCTCAGCCGCGGTCAGGCCGCAGCGTTCTGCGACCATGCCGACGGGGTGGTCGAAGCGGGTCGACCGCCGTGCCAGTGGTGCGCGTTCCCGATGGACCCCGACGGACACGACTGCCCCCGGATGAACTGACGTGTCCGACCCGTCGCTCAACGACTTCGAGAACGACTTCGACGAAGACGTCGACAGCGACGGGTTCGACGACGACGGGTTCGACGACGACGGGTTCGACGACGAGCCCGATGACGAGGGATCCGATGACGAGCGGGGCGTCGAACTCCGCGTCGACACCGTCGACGAACCGATTCGGCACCTGCTGCGCGGCGAGATCGAAATCGAGGGTCGTATGCCCTACAGCAGCAACGCCACGTTCCTCGTCCACGTCGTGGCCGACGGACGATCGCACCCGGCGATCTACAAGCCCACGCGCGGCGAACGGCCGCTGTGGGACTTCGAGCCCGGCCTGCACCGCCGAGAGGTCGCCACGTACCTGCTGAGCGAGCACCTCGGCCTCGACGTGATCCCGCCGACCGTATTGCGCGACGGTCCGCTCGGGGAGGGCTCCCTGCAGTGGTTCGTCGTCGCCGATCACAGCCAGCACTACTTCACCATTCACGAGACACACCCCGACCTGCACGACCGGTTGCGGGCGATGGCGCTGCTCGACGTACTCGCCAACAACACCGACCGCAAGAGCGGCCACGTTCTGCTCATCCCCGAACGCAACGACCAGCCCGCAACGGTGTGGGGCATCGACAACGGTCTGTGTTTCGCCGCCGAGCCAAAGCTGCGCACCGTGATCTGGGAGTTCGGCGACGAAGAGATCCCTGACTCATGGCTCGAACGTGTCGGCGCCCTGTGCGAGCGGGTCCCGCTCGGGATCGCGACGCTGCTGGCCGACGAGGAGGTCGAGGCACTCCAGCGCCGGGCCGGCTGGTGCGTCACGCACCGACGATTCCCCACCGACCCCTCGGGCCGCCGCTATCCCTGGCCGTTGGTCTGACCGTGACCGACGAACTCGACGCAGCGCGAACTGCGTCGGACGATCAACTCGACGAACTGGTCCATCGCGCCGACCTCGACGGCCTGGTGCGCATCATCGACGACCGCTGCAGTGAACGCGACTGGGCGGGTCTGCTGCGGGTTCGTGACCGAGCTCGTCGTGCCGTCGACACCGGCCGGCAGCTCTGGCCCGCGGCCACGCTCGCCGAGTACCGCCTCGCTCTGCTCGCGACCCCCGAGTACGTGGCTGCGGTGCTCGACGAGTCCGATGGACTCTCGGGTCGGTTCACGATCGGCCCGCTCACCGAGGTCGCCGCCCAACATCACACCTGGGCGGAGTTGCAGCCACTGCTCGACCTCGGCCCGCGAGCATCGTTCGTCGCCCACGAGCGGGTGCTGCGCGGCGAGCGCGTCACGGCTCCCGATCTCCCGCCGGTGCTCGACCTGCCACTCGCCCTCCAGGACTGGGAGCCGGACTACCCGCTCGCAACCTACACCGATGCCGGTGCCGAGTTCCCGATGCCGGACCTCCCCGACGACTGGGTCGACGTTGCGCCCGTACCGGGCGACATCCTCGACGACGACGTCGACCTTGCGGTGCGCCAGCTCGTCGAGCCGTGGCTCACCGGATCGAACGGCCACGCCGACGTGGTGTGTGTGGAGGGCGGCATCGCTGAGGCGCTCGGCGCACTGGGGCTGCGTCGCGCCCGGGCGGCCGAACTCGCGCCGGCAACGGCGCTCGCGTGGCTCGCCTGGGCTGCGGCGAGTGGCGGCGCCCACGGCCGCCGTCGGGGAGCGGCATCCGGGCGGTTCGGGGCATGGTGGACCCTGGCAGCACTCGGCGACCTGATCGACGACTGGCCGGTGTCACCCGGCGAGCTCGGTGCGCTCGCGGGCGAGTTGCGCTGGTATCGCTGGGACGCCCACGAGCCGGTGATGGGATGGAATCTCCAGCTCGCCGTCGAGGATCCCGCCGAACTGGTCGCGTGGGCGATCCTCGCTCGCGACGCCAGCTGACACCGAAAAATCGCGCTGGTGTTGCGCTCAGCGCAACATCACCGCGCCATTTCGGACGTGTGCATCGTCGTCACCCCGGAAATGGCACGGCCGTGTTGCGCTGAGCGCAACACGGCCGTCATTTTTCGGGGAAGACCCGGCTCAGCCGCGTGCTTCGAGTGCCGCGATGAGCTGCGGGAGCACCTTGTGGACGTCACCGACGATGCCGAGGTCGGCGACACCG
>CAZJUC010000225.1:0-5274 GCA_964549065.1 uncultured Ilumatobacteraceae bacterium | reverse complement strand
CCGATGATGGTCGGCGACCATGGCGAACGCTACGCCGCCGTCAGCTGCTACAACTCGCTGAAGATCGGCGGCGGCGCCCACACGCTGGTGCGTCTGAACCTGAAGGAGGTTGCACTCCTCCACGCAGGCACGGCCGACGAGTTCCTGGCCGACGTCCTCCCCCACTACGTCGAACTGACCGCCGAGCTCGCCGAGGCGCGTGTGCGCTCGCTCGTCGAGCAGCAGCGGTTCTTCGAGACGCACTGGTTGGCAGCCGAGGGCCTGATCGACCTCGACAGGTTCTCGGCCATGTTCGGGATCTTCGGGCTCGCCGAATGCACCAACCTCCTGATGGCCTACGACGAGCTCGACCGCGACGGTGAAGCCCGGTACGGTCACGATGCCGACGCCAACGCACTAGCGGTGCGCATCGTCGAGCGGGTGGCCGAACTCGTCGCCGATCGGCCGATGCCCTACTGCGAGGGTGGTGGTGGGCGCAGCTACCTGCACAGCCAGAGCGGCATCGACCTCGATGCTGCGGTCACCGCCGGCACCCGCATCCCGGTCGGCGACGAACCGCCGCTGCTCGACCACATCGCCGCCTGCGCACCCCATCATCATCTGTTCGCATCGGGTGTCAGCGACATCTTCCACGTCGACGAGACCGCCACCCGCAACCCCGAGGCGCTCGTCGACATCGTCCGCGGCGCCTTCGCCAGCGGCATGCGCGACTTCACGTTCAACCTCGACGACAACGAGTTCGTCCGCATCACGGGCTACCTCGTCCGCAAGAGTGACCTCGAAGCGATTGCCGCCGACGGTGCGGTGCGACATGCCAGCGACCACCTCGCCGCCGGGAGCGAGAACGCCTTCCACCTCACGCAACGTGCCGTGAAGCGCGTCGGCTGCCATGAGCGCGACCCCCGCTGACATCGACCAGGACGTCGCGGACCGCGGCGCTCCGCGAGCGGTGACGGGCTATGTCGCCGACACGATCAGCTTCAGCAACGTCGACGGCCCCGGCAACCGGTTCGTGGTGTTCATGCAGGGCTGCAACTTCGACTGCGTAGCGTGCCACAACCCGCAGACGATCCCGGGCCACGAACCACTGGAGGGCTACCACCCGCAGCACCTGCTCGTCGACCAACTCCTCGACGACATTCGCCGGGCCGCACCGTTCATCCGCGGAGTCACGGCGTCGGGTGGTGAGGCCACGCAGCAGTCGGAGTTCCTGCGGGCATTGTTCACCGCGATCAAGAACGACCCTGATCTTGCTCGTCTGACCTGCTTCGTCGACTCGAACGGCGCGACGGCGCGGTCGGTGTGGGACCGGCTCGCACCGGTGACCGACGGAGCGATGATCGACCTGAAGTGTTTCGACGGAGACATCCATCGCGAGATGACCGGCCAGCCGAACGATCTGGTGTTGGCCAGCATCGAACACCTCGCCGGACTCGGCCTGCTGCACGAGACCAGGCTGTTGCTGTTGGCAGGCGTCAACGACGACGACGAACTGCTGCTGCGCACCGCCGAGTGGCTGGCCGCGGTCGACCCCGAGATGCGGATCAAGCTGATCCGGTTCCGCAGCCACGGGGCGCGCCCGCAGACCCCGCCGCTCGTCGAGCCGACCCACGAGGCACTCGTGCACGCCGCCGACGTCCTGCGGAGCGTCGCCCCGTTCGAGATCTGCACGGTCTGACAGGCCACGTCCCGCAACGGGTCACGGTGATTTCCGGTGGAGCTGGGACCTTGCACGTACCGGTGCGCGACACTGCTGCGGTGACCTCGCAGACAGCGCCGCTCGGCGATCACGTGCAGACCACCACGGGCTGGGATGTCGTCGACACCGCTCCGACGCCCGAACGTGACACGAGCGTCGGTTCGTGCTTCCTCGCCGGCAACGGATATCTCGGCTACCGAGGCACCCGCCCCGATCAGCGCGCCGACGCGCGCGTCGGGTGCACGGTGTCCGACACCTACGACATGGCCGACGGCGTGTGGCGCGAGCTGTGCACGGTGCCGAACGCGCTCTACGTGGGGATCGCGCTCGACGGCGAATCGCTGGAGTTCGCAGCCGACCGCGATGCCCACATCGAGTTGACCCTCGAGACCGGTGAGGTCACCCACGCCTGGTTCGGCCGGACCGCCTCTGGCTCGACAGCGCTCGTCTCGATGCGACGGTTCGCCAGCCTGGCCGAACTCCACGCGCTCTCGCAGCAGGTCACCGTGATCCCCGACCGGGCGTGCGATGTCGCGGTCAGCGCCGGCATCGACGACGCCGTCTGGAGCTTGAACGGCAACCACTTCGCGTCGGTGTCCACTGCAATCGACGGTGATGTGCTCGCCAGTCGGTGCGTGACCGGCGAACGAGGCATCGAGATCGCGGTCGCCTCGATCGCCGCCGTCGACGGTCTCCCGCCGACACCCGACCCCGTGATGCCGCCAACCGGCGAACGCGGCATCACTGCGCGACGTTGGTCGGGGAGAGTCGAGCCGGGCGCGACCGTGGTCGTCTCGTCGACGATGACCGTGGCGAGCACGAACGATGACGATGTGGACGGAGATCCACTCGTCGTCGCCGTCGAGGCCGGTCGCAGCACGAGCGGTGGCGGGTACCGGGCGGCGCTCGCCGACTCTGCCGCTCGATGGGCGTCGTTCTGGTCGACCGCCGACGTGCGCATCGACGGCGACCCGGCCGCCCAGGCTGCGCTGCGGTTCTCGATCTACCACAACCGCATCGCGCTGCCCGCCCACAGCGACCGGTTGCCCGTCGGCGCTCGCGGTCTGTCGTGCCAGGCGTATCAGGGCGCGGCGTTCTGGGACCAGGAGATGTTCAACCTCCCGGCCGTGCTCCACACCGCGCCCGACATCGCCCGCCGGCTGCTCGTCTACCGGTGGCGGACCCTCGACGGCGCCCGCCGCAAGGCGCAGCGCCTCGGCTACCAGGGCGCGTTCTACGCGTGGATCAGCGGCGACTCCGGCGACGAACTGTGCCCCGACTTCTTCTTCGTCGATGTGCTCACCGGTCGGCCGATCCGCAACCACTTCAACGTGTGGCAGATCCACATCAGCCCCGACGTCGCCCACGCCGTGTGGAGCTACTGGGAGGCCACCGGCGACATCGACTTCCTCGCCGACCACGGCGCCGAGATCATGTTCGAGGTCGCCCGATTCCTGCGCTCCCGGGCACGCTGGGACGAAGTGCGCGGACGCTACGAGATGATCCGCCTGCTCGGCCCCGACGAGTGGCACGAGAACGTCGACAACAACGCCTACACCGCCCGCCTCGCCCGCCTCGCGCTGCGCCATGCGACTGCGGTCGACGAGCTGCTCGCCGAGCACCGTCCCGACGAACTGGCTCGGCTGCGCGCAGACATCGGTGTGGGCGCCGACGAGATCGACGCGTGGGCACGGATCGAGTCGCTGCTGCACGAACCGACACCCGACCCTGAGTCCCTTCTCATCGAACCGTTCGACGGATTCTTCGGGCTCGAGGACTGCCGCCCCGACGACCTGCGCGCCCGCCTGCTCGACCCCGGCGAATACTGGGGTTGGCCGAACGGGGTGGCGGTGCACACACAGGTGTCGAAACAACCCGACGTGGTCCAGATGTTCGCTGTCGACCCGACGTTCGGCCTCGATGTGCAACGAGCCAACTACGACTACTTCGAACCCCGCTGTTCGCACGGTTCGTCGCTGAGCCATTCGGTCCATGCCACCGTCGCCACCCGGTTGAGCCGATTCGACCCGCGCTACCTGGATCAGGCCTACGAGTACTTCATGGACACCGCGGCGCTCGATCTTCGGACCACGGCGCACTCCGTCGTCGGCGGCACGTTCATCGGCGGGATGCACACCGCAGCGAACGCGGGCGCCTACCAGACCGCAGTGTTCGGTTTCGGCGGATTCTCGATCGCCGATGGGACCGTGCAGATCGCTCCGGCGCTGCCCACGCACTGGAACTCGATCGAGTACACGGTGATCGTGCACGGCCAGCGCCTCGACGTCAGAGCAACCTCGACGGCGGTCACCGTGCGCGCCGACACCGACAACACCGACACGGTTCCGGTCCGCCTCGGAGACGAACGCGACGAGCGGCTCGTCGCCCCTGGGGACCAGGTGGACGGCTGAGCGGATGGCATCAGTGCGTCACGTCGACCCCACGACCGTCGAGCGTTTCGAACACGACGGTGCGGTCCTGCTCCCCGGCGCGGTCGGGGCGGCGTGGCTCGATCTGCTGGCCGACGGCGTCGAGTACAACCGCACGCACCCGAGCGACTGGTCGCACTGGTACACCGACCCGAACGAGGCCGTCGGATTCTGGACCGACTACGTGACGTGGCCCGACGTCGAGCCGTACCGCCGCGTCGTGTTCGACAGCGACCTGGCGCACATGGCCGGCGAACTGATGCAGTCACCCACGGTGCGGTTCTTCCACGAACACGTACTGGTGAAGGAGCCGGGGGCGACCGAGCCCACCCCCTGGCACCACGACGACCCGTACTACGGAATCGACGGGATGCACAACGTCAGCATGTGGATCGCCCTCGACCCGGTGCCGGCAGCGTCGGGGCTGCACTTCGTCGCCGGATCGCATCGGTGGGGTCGCCGGTTCGTGCCACGCAGGTTCATCGATCAGACCCCGTACGGCGTCGCCGACGACCGCTTCGAGCTCCTCCCGCCGGGCGACGAGCTCGTCGCTGGTCAGACGGTGCTCAGCTGGGACGTCGAGCCCGGCGACGTACTGGCGTTCCACTACCGCACACTGCACGGAGCCCCCGGCAACTCGTCGGCGACACGACGTCGGGCGGTGAGCTTGCGGTGGCTCGGTGACGACGCACGTTTCGGGGTTCGGCCCTGGACCACCTCTCCCCCGTACGAGCCGAACGGGCTCGCCGAAGGAGACGCCCTCGACGACGACCCCAGGTTCCCGCTCGTCGTCGACTGACGGACACGGCCCGCCCTGCGACTCCCACGATTCCTGCTCGTGGTCCGCCGATCGTCAAGATGGCGACATGCCTTCGCTGCCGTCCGCCTTCGACAACCGTGTGAGCCGCGACCTCGGGGTCGACATCCCGATCGTGCAGGCGCCGATGGGGTGGATCGCCCGTTCGCAGTTGGCGTCCGCAGTGTCGCGAGCGGGAGCCTGCGGGATCATCGAGACGTCGTCAGGCGAACTCGACGCCGTGAAGGACGAGATCCGCAAGATGCGAGACCTCACCGACAGGCCGTTCGGTGTGAACATCGCCCAGGCGTTCGTGCGTGACCCGGCGATCGCCGAGTTCGTCATCGACC
>CAZJUC010000224.1:0-5301 GCA_964549065.1 uncultured Ilumatobacteraceae bacterium | reverse complement strand
CTGCGTCGGCCTCCCACAGCAACGTGGAGCGCTCGATGTCGGTGAGCAGGAACGTGACCGTTCCGACCGGCAGTCGGCGCCTCTGCGGCCCGCCGCCCGTCATCTCCACCGGCCGCAACGACGGCCGGGACGTCGACGACGGATCGAGGGCACGGTCGTCCATCTTCGCAGATCTGCGTACGCCCGGTCGCGGGCCCCTCCCGGCTCCGCCCGGCAGGTGCCCCCGCACCGCCACCGTGGTCTCAGCCCGGACGCCGGACGAGGGCCGCTGCGGCATCGACGGTGGCGAATCGGCGGAAGATGTCCATGGCAACCCCTCACTGGGCGAGTCGTGGCGACGGCATCGGTGGGTGCCGTCACCGAGCACGATGCGCCCGTGGCCATGGCCGAACATCCCCCGTTCGGGGGACCCGGCAGGGGGAACACCGGTCCTCTAGGAGTGCTTCGACACCTGGTTCCCGGGCGAGGGCATCGAGTACTACTGCTACGACCAACTCGGCTCGTTCCGAAGCGACCGACGTGCCAACGCTCGTCATCGGCGCCACCCACGACACGATGGACCCCGAGCACATGCGGTGGATGTCAGAGCAGCTGCCCCGGAGCACCTACCTGCACTGCCCCAACGGCAGTCATCTCGCGCAATTCGACGACCCGATGCACTGCTTCCCAGGGCCTCATCGACTTCCTGAACGCCCTCTGAACCCGCTTACCGCAAGTGCACGGACCACCGCCCGAGAACTCTCGGACGGATGCTCGGCGACGTGGAACTGTCACCCGGGTTCGGGTGCGCCGCTCATCGTCGCCGGGCGGTGACTCACAGAGCGGTCAGTGCCTCGGGAGCCCAGTCCGGCCACCTCGGCGGGTAGTCGAAGGTGCCGTTGCGGCAGGACGCCACTTCGACAGGTCCGTCGTCGTGCGCGTTGTCGTAGAACACGACCCTCCGGCAGTGCTCGACCGCGGCAGCGATGAGCGGCCACAGTCGCAGGTACCGGTCAGCGAGTTTCTCAGCGGGGACGGTGTGACCGCCGGCGTCGACCCGCGCGCTGACGCGAGGTCCGGACAGCTCCAACGGGATCATGACGACATGGATGACGACGTCGTAGCCGGCTGCGTCCGCGTCGACGACCAGTTCGAGTTTCGACTCGTGGGAGAACACCGTCTCGGTACAGAAGTCGAGTCGGGCGTCGATCAGCTGGGAACGCGTTGCAGCAGCGATCGACGCGGCTTCGTAGCTGTGCTCGACTTCTTCGCCGGGCCACCGTTGCGACGCGATCCGGTCCGCGTTCACGAACGGCAGGCCGGGCCTGTCCGGTTCGATGACGAGTTCGAACAGGGTGGTCTTGCCGGCTCCGTTCGGGCCGGCGATGATGTCGACGCGGCTCACAGGCGGCGGGTAATGCCGTCTGCTGCGATCTCGATCAGGTTGCCGTCATCGTCGAGGGACACAGTCCGCTGACCGCTGCGGCGGCGAACTGCTCCGAACCGTTGGGATGCGGCACGGCGTGCGATGTTCGCGTCGATGAGAGCGTGGGCGACGTTGCGTTCGTCGCCGCTCAGATCCGAGAACTGGGCGTCGCCGGACACGGCGGCGATGATCCGCCGATGGTGTGCGGTTGCGTCACGTTCGAACTGCATCCCGATTCGCGCCCAGTAGCTGACCTGTTCAGCGGCGCTGCGATGCTCCACAGCAGCGACAGCCGCCGCCAGCCCAAACACGTCTGCGCTGATCCGTGTGGGTGTCGTTCCACCTTTCGCCATCATCCACCTCCTGTGTGTAGCAGACTTCTACACACAGTACCAGGCTGCTACACAGATGGACGGAATGATCGCTCCCCCGTCCAACACCCTCGTCGACCAGGGAGAATCCGGTCGGATCGTGGCACTCACCAGGCGATGAGGTTCGTCGAGCCGAGGAGTGTGGCGGGAATTCGCGCGCCGTAGGACGGAATTCGGACGGTTGAATTCGGACGGTTGACGTCGAGCGAGCCCACCCCGACCGTGCTCAGCAGCCCCTCGACCACACCGAATCAAGTATGCGACCGGCCCCGGACCGCCGCTGGGGACTCGACGACAGCTCCCTCGAGTCGGCCGGATTCTGATCCGAGCGGTGCGACGGGTTCGGCTCTGCGGTGGAGCTTCGAGATTCACCGGCGAGGCATGCGGGAGAGCGGCAGCCGTCACGTCACACGAAGTCTCGAGCAGGCACTTCGGGGACACTCGACGCCGACGAGGGAGTAATTTCGCGACATGCCGCCCGACTCGTACTTCGACACATCTGACTGGGACCCACGAGACGTGCTGTCGGGAGGGTCGCGGAAGATCGAGATCGAGACCCCCAGCGGAGAGTTCCGAGTATGGACGAAGCGGGTCGGCACCAACGCCGAACTCAAGGTGCTGCTGCTGCACGGAGGCCCCGGGGCCTCCGACGAGCTGTACGAGTGCTTCGACACCTGGTTCCCGCGCGCCGGCATCGAGTACTACTACTACGACCAACTCGGCTCATTCCGAAGTGATCAGCCCGACGACCCAACGCTCTGGAACCTCGACCGGTTCGTCGACGAGGTCGAACAGGTCAGAACCGCGTTGGGTCTCGACGCGAGCAACTTCGTGCTACTCGGGCAGTCCTGGGGAGGTCTCCTCGCCATGGAGTACGCGCTGCACCACCAGGAACACCTCAAGGGCCTCGTCATCTCCAACATGATGTCGAGCGCCTTGTCGTACAACCGATACGCCGAAGACGTCCTGATGCCGGCCATGGAGCAGGGCGTGTTGAGCGAGATCAAGCAGTTCGAGGCCGAAGGCACCACCGACGACCCGAGATACGAGCAACTCCTCATGGAGCACCACTACGCACTGCACGTCTGTCGTCTACCGCTCGACGAGTGGCCCGACCCGGTGCAACGTGCCCTCGCTCACATCAATCCGTCGGTCTACGTGCCGATGCAGGGACCGAGTGAACTCGGGCTCAGCGGCACCCTGGAAGATTGGGACCGCTCGGCCGACCTCCACAGGATCGATGTGCCGACACTCGTGATCGGCGCCGCGCACGACACGATGGATCCTGACCACATGCGCTGGATGTCAGAACAGCTTCCGCGAGGTGCCTACCTGCACTGCCCCAACGGAAGCCACCTGGCGCAGTACGACGACCCCCAGCACTACTTCCCGGGGCTGATCGACTTCCTCCGGGATCTCTGATCCGCACGAGTGCACACTGAGGTTCCGCGACTCCCGGCCTGTCAGCCCTGCCTCAATTCGCCGGGCCGGTGACCGGGATGACGTGGCACCGCAGTGAGGCCGAAGCCGAGTGGTCGTCGTCGAGCGGGAGGTGGGTCAGCGAGTGCCGGTAGTCGAGCGCCGCGGTCGCTGGGCCCTCAGCTCGGCTCGCAGGCTTCCTTGGCCGAGTCGAGCCCACTGAGGTCACGGTCTCGCACGAGGTCGCCGTAAGGACTCCAATTCCGCCCGGACTGCATCCATTCGTCGAACGTTGGAACTGCGGACGACGTCGGAGAGAACCCCTCACGAACCATGCACTCGTGAATCACGACGAAGCCGTCGTAGGTGCTGCGTGCCATCTCTGGCGAGTCATCGGAGAACACTGCGTACTCCGGCTGTTCGAGCACTTCCGCGAAGCAGTCACTCACCACGTCGGCTTCGTCACCGACGCCGCCGACGATTCCTCCGCCACTGAGATGCGCCTCCTCGACGCCGGCGTCGTGCGCGCACTCGAGCGCGTCAAGCGTGACTTCGTCAGCGAGTTCGGAGAGGTCGGCATAGGCGGCCCCACGCTCCTCACCCTCAACTGGAGATCCGCATGCCGAGCCGAAGGTCAGCAGACACACCACGGCGATCGACAGGGAGCCTCGCGCATTGGATCGGACCACTGCTCGCGACATCCGTGCAACCCCCATCACTCAGCTGATGATCCACCGTACGGCTGCCCCGAGACGGTCGTCAACCAGACGGGATCATCTTGCCCATCGAGGCCCTCATCGTCGACAGATCCCCACGGCACGCCGCACGGGGAAGTGCCTGTGCCACGCCGAATTCGCACCTCACCTCTTGCATCGGTTCCGACTGCGCGCGATCGTGGGAGTCACCGATGTACGAGCGAGCCGGTGCTCGCAAGCTCTCCCCCTTCCGCTTCCGGGCGCCGGAGAAGGGAGGGACTCATGTCCACCGAACTGATCACCCTCGATGGTTCTCGCCACGAGTTGAGTGACGAGACGATCACCGAGATCCGCGAGATCTTCCACGGTGACGTGCTCACGCCGGAGGACGGCGAGTACGACGACGCACGGGTGGTGCAGAACGCGATGTTCGACCGCCGTCCCGGCATGATCGTGCGCTGCACAGGCGTGGCAGATGTCGTGGATTGCGTCAACATGGCGCGAGAGCGCGATCTGCTCCTGGCGGTGCGCGGTGGCGGACACAGCATCGCCGGCACGTGCATCGCCGATGACGCACTGATGCTCGATCTGTCACCGATGCGCGGCGTCTGGGTCGACCCGGATGCCCGGCGGGTCCGGGTCCAGGGCGGCGCAGTGTGGGGAGACGTCGACCGCGACGCACAGCTCCACGGACTTGCCGTGCCGGGCGGGGTGATCTCCACGACCGGTGTCGCCGGTCTCACCCTGGGGGGTGGGATCGGCTGGCTGCACCGCAAGTACGGGCTGGCGTGCGACGCACTCCGCGCCGCCGAGGTCGTCCTCGCCGACGGGCAGATGATCCGTGCCTCGGCGGACGAACATCCCGAACTGTTCTGGGCCTTGCGCGGCGGGGGCGGCAACTTCGGGGTCGTCACGACGTTCGAGTTCGAGGCGTATCCCGTCGGCCCGACGGTGTGGAACAGCGCCGTCATGTACGCCCTCGACGACGCCGACGCGGTGCTCGAGCGCTGGCACGACTGGACGACCACGATTCCCGACGACGTCACGACCCGGGTGCTGTGCTGGACCATGCCCGAAGCTCCGCTGCTGCCACCGGTGCTCCACGACCGCGAGGTGATCATCCTCGCTGCGCTGCACAGTGGCGACCCCGACGACGGCGAACGCGTGTGCGCGCCGCTGTCGGGGATGGGTGAGCCGCTGGCCGACCTCAGCCAGGCGATGCCGTATCGGATCGCCCAGTCCGAGTTCGACCCGTTCTTCCCCAAGGGGCAGGTGCAGAACTACTGGAAGTCGCTGTACCTCGACGATGTCAGCATCGATGCGCGACGCCTGATCGCGGACCGTGCCAACCATCGACCGGACCCGTTGACGTTGGTGCACGTACCGATGCTGGGAGGTGCGATGGGACGAG
>CAZJUC010000223.1:0-5390 GCA_964549065.1 uncultured Ilumatobacteraceae bacterium | reverse complement strand
GCCGTCCTCGCCGACACCCCCCGGTTCGACCCCTGGCTGACCGGTCGCGAAGCGGTCGCCCTGGCCCAACACCTCGTCACCGGAAGCGACGACCACGTCGACACGATGCTCGACGAGGCAGGGCTCAGCGACGCCGCCGACAGGTCCGTCGGCGGGTACTCGCGCGGGATGCTGCAGCGGCTGGGCGTCGCATGCACCATGGTCGCTTCGCCCAGCGTGCTCCTGCTCGACGAGCCTGCGTCAGCACTCGATCCGCAGGGGCGCCGTGACGTGCTCGACCTGGTGAGCCGCATGCGCGGGGCGGCGACGGTGGTCTTCTCCAGCCACATCCTGTCCGATGTGCAGGAGGTCTGTGACACGGTGGGCATCCTCGACCACGGACGGTTGGTCTTCCAAGGCGCACTCGACCAGCTCCTGGCCGGGTCCGGCGTGCCCCAGTACCTGATCCGGCTCCGCGGCCCGGTCGAACCGGCGATTCGGGCGCTGCGGCCACACGAATGGGTACTCGACGTCGAACAGACCGGCCCGGCGACGCTGACGGTCACCGTGTCGAGCTTCGCCGAAGCCGAAACCGCCCTCGTGGGGGCGCTGGCAGCCGCCGACGCCCGGGTCGTGTCGTTCGGGCCGGGTGACATCACCCTCGAGCGAGCGTTCCTCGAAGTCACCCGGACCCATGCGGAAGCGGGCCGCCCGGCCATCGCACCAGACCCCGAGAACTCGGAGATGCCATGACCTTGTGGCGACTCGAATGGTTGCGACTGGTGCGCACCAAACGGTGGGTTGCGTTGCTCGGGGTCTACGTGTTCTTCGGGCTGCTCGGCCCGTTCACTGCGCGCTACCTCGAACAGATCGTGTCGTTCGCCGGCGGTGACCTCGACGACGTCGGAGCGGAATTCCCGGTTGCGGTACCGGCAGATGGCCTCGGACAGTACGTGTCCAATGCCATGCAGGTCGGGACCGTGGTCGCTGTCGTCATCGCTGCTGGTGCGCTCGCGTTCGACTCGGTGCCGGAGATGGGAGTGTTCCTACGAACACGGGTGACGAGTATTCGGGCGATTCTCGTTCCTCGCGTCGTGGTCACCTGCGCTGCGCTCGTCGTCTCGTTCCTCATCGGCACCGCCGCAGCCTGGTACGAGACCTGGGTGCTGATCGGTGCCCCCGACGCAGCCGGAGTCCTGGTCGGGGCGGTCTACGGTTCGATCTTCCTCTGCTTCGTGGTCGTACTCGTCGGCGCCGTCGCCAGCGCTACACCATCGGTGCTGAGCACGGTCTTGCTCTCGCTCCTCGTGTTGTTGGTGATGCCCCTGGTCGGGATCGTCGACGCGATCGGTCGATGGCTGCCGACGCACCTGCCCGGCGCCCTCGCCGACCTCGCCGACGGCGGCACCCCGCTCACCGACTACCTGGGCGCTGCCATCGTGACCTTGGCGGCGACCGGAGTGTTGTTCGAGGTGGCTGCCCGAATCGCAACCAAACGAGAACTCTGAGCGCGACGTCACCAGCGGCCGGTCGACCGTCCCTCGACGCTGACGTGAGGCCAGCGTGTCAGCACGCTCGGCCCGGCCGATGCGTACCAGCTCGATCTCGATGCGATCGATCAGCCGAAGGTGATCACGCTGCGGGCGACGTTGCCGGTCTTCATGTCGGCGAAGCCCTCGTTGATCTCGTCGAGCGTGATCGTCTTGGACACCATCTCATCGAGCTGCAGTCGGCCGTCGAGGTACATGTCGACGAATCGGGGCATGTCGGTGCGGAACTGGTTGGAGCCCATGTTCGAGCCGGTCAACGTCTTCTCGTACAGCAACTCGGGGCCGTGGACCTCGATCATGGTGCCGACCGGGATCATGCCGATCACCGTCGCCTGACCGCCGTTGCGCAGCATTTGGTAGGCCTGCTCCGCGGTCTGTTTGAGGCCGACCGCCTCGAACGAGTGGTGCACTCCCCCACCCGTGAGGTCCTTGACCGCAGCGACCGGATCGTCGCTCGTGGCGTTGATCACATGGGTGGCACCGAGCTGTTGCGCGAGTTCGAGCTTCGACTCGGCCATGTCGACCGCGATGACCTTGTTGGCCCCGGCGATGCGCGCCCCCTGCACCGCCGACAACCCGATGCCACCGCACCCGATGACCACCACGGTCTCGCCTGGCGAGACCCGGGCCGTGCGGAACACCGCACCGAGGCCGGTGGTGACACCACAGCCGATCAGCGCAGCCTTGTCGAGGGGCATGTCCTTGTCGATCTTCACGAGCGCCTGCTCGTGCACCAACATCTGCTCGGCGAACGACGACAAGTGCAGGTACTGGTTGACGGTCTCGCCGCCACCCCGGGTCAGTCGAGGCGGCTCGCCGGGTTGGCGAACCAGCTCGGTCCCCTTGTTCTCGCACAGCGAGAGGTGTCCATCCGTGCACTGCGAGCAGTGCCCGCAGAACGCCGAGAGGCACGTGATCACGTGGTCGCCAGGTTGCACGTAGTGCACCATCGAGCCGACTGCTTCGACCACACCGGCCGATTCGTGACCGAGCACCGCCGGACACGGGAACGGATACTTGCCCTCCATGAAGTGCAGGTCGCTGTGGCACAAGCCGGCCGCGGATGTTCGGATCAGCACCTCACGCGGACCCGGCTCGCCGATGTCGACGTCCTCGATCTCGAGCTGACCGGGAATCGAGTTGAGGACTGCTGCTTTCATGACCTACCCCCACGTGTCGTGCATCGAATGGCCGACGGTAGCCGCCGAGGGCTCCGGACCGCTCAGCCGACGGCGAGCAGATCGACCACGAAGACGAGCGTCTCGTTGGGAGCGATCACACCGCCGGCGCCGGCGGCGCCGTAGCCCATCTCAGGCGGGATGGTGAGCCGACGACGGCCGCCGACCTTCATGCCCTGCACACCATCGTCCCAACCCTGGATGACCTGACGGCGCCCGAGGCCGAACCGGAACGGCTCCATGCGATCCCACGACGCGTCGAACTGCTCACCGGTCGACCACGACACACCCACGTAGTGCACGGTGACGTCGTTGCCGGCGGTCGCTTCATCGCCGTCGCCGATCGTCTCGTCCTCCACCACGAGCTTCGAGGGAGGCGTCCCGTCGGGAATGGTCACGTCTGGCTTGCGCATGGTCGCCGACGTTAGCGCTGCACCGAGAGGCTCACGGCACCATCGTCACCGGCGAATCGGCCGACATCGAGCACGTACGTCCCGGGCTCGGTGACCCACGCGCCGTCGACGCGCACATCGAGCATCGACCAGTCGAGTTCGATCTCGACCTGCGACGTCGCGCCGGGCTCGACGTTCGTTCGAGCGAATCCGACGAGACGTCGGAGCGGACGCTCCCACGCACTGTCGTCGCGCCCGGCGTGCACGAACACGACCGGCCGCAACGGACGCTCGACAGGGTTGTGCACCGTGACCGTCAGCGTGGTCGCATCGGTCAGCTCCGCGCCGGTGACGTCGACCGAGCCCCAACCGAGCCCCCATCCGAACGGGAACGCCGGCACGTTGCCGTCACGGTCGAGCTTCCACTGCCCGTGCAGCAGACCGTAGGTGATCTCGGTGGCGTCGCGATCGAAGTGGGGAAGGTGGTCGGGATCGGTCGGCACCACGAACGGGAGCCGTCCCGTCGGTTCCACCACCCCGGTCAGGACATGACCGAGCGCGGCACCACCCTCGACGCCGGAATACCAGGTCATCATCACTGCGCGCACGCTGGACGCCCAGGGCATCACCACCGCCGACCCGCTGACGACCACGACGACCACGTTGTCGTGCAGCGCAGCGGCTGCCGCGATCAGCGCCTCGTCGGCATCCGACAACCGCAACGACGAGCGGTCACCGCCCGGGGCCATGCGATCGTCACCGACCCCGGCGGGTGCCGGTGGCCGCACCGGACCCGACGGCAGCGTCCAAGCCGCGCTGCGACCGAGATCCGGATCGTCGATCGGCGGGAAGATCGTTCCGCCGAGTTCGTCGGCGCCCGCCGCCTCGATGCACTCGCCTTCGTCGGCCTTCGTGTACCCGACCACCACCACCACCGCATCGGCCGCCGCAGCGATGGTGACGTCGTCGTCGGAGTGGTCGACCCGATCGAACGCTGCGACCAGGCCGTCGAGCGGGGTCACGACCCGCGTGGAACGCACATCGCTCGAGCCGCCGTCACCGAGATTCCGAACCGTCGCCAAACGTCCCAGTACCGCGACCCGGCCCACCGCCGCCGCGTCGAGTGGCAGGAGCTGCCCCTCGTTGCGCAGCAGCACGGTCGAGGCCGCCGCGACTTCACGGGCGAGCGCCCGGTGCCGGCCCGAACCGATCACGTCCACCGCCGGAAAGCGCTCGAACACCGCCGCGAAACGCAGCAACGTGGCCACGATTCGCTCGACGCACCGGTCGACGTCGGCTTCGGTGAGATCGCCACGTTCGATTGCGGCGGCGAGCTCCATCGCCCGCTGCTGTCGGAACGGCATCTCGATGTCGAGTCCGGCCGTGACCGACTTCGACGCGTCGCGCAGGCCGAAGATGAAGTCGGAGATGACGAAGCCGTCCCATCCCCACTCGTCGCGCAAGATGTCGCTCAGCAACCTTCGACTCTGACCGCACCACTCGCCGTTGACCGAGTTGTAGGCGCTCATCACCGACGCCACACCCGCTGCCGCCACCCGGCGGAAGTGCGGGAGGTACACCTCGTGGAGCGCCCGCTCGTCGACGGTCACGTCGACGGCGAAGCGCGCGTTCTCCATCGAGTTCAGCGCGAAGTGCTTCATGCACGCCATCACGTGCCGTTGCAGACCGCTCGTGAAGGCGACCGCCATGGCACCCACGTGAAGCGGGTCCTCACCGTAGGTCTCCTGTGCCCTTCCCCACGCCGGATGGCGCAGGAGGTTCATGCAGACCGCGCCGGTGTAGGTCGCACCGCTGGCGCGGAGTTCGGCACCGATGGCGCTCCCGACCCGTGCCTCGAGGTCGGGGTCGAACGTGGCGCCACGGGCCATGCTGACCGGGAACGCCGTGGCATCGCCGACCACACAGCCACGTGGCCCGTCGGCGAAGTCGATCCCGGGCACGCCGAGCCGTTCGACGTGCGCTGCCGGCCACGGGTGACGGTAGTAACCACCGGCGGTCATGTCGAACAGACCGGGCCAGAACGGCGCATCGCCGTCGAGGCAACCCAGCCGCTCGTCGAGCGTCATCTCGGCGACCAGGGCGGCCGCTTCAGCATGGTGGTCGTTGCCCCCCTGCACACGGGAGGCGGCTTCCTCGAAGGCAGTCGGCATGCAGCGACCTTGCCACAGACGATTGCCGAGAACGGACGCCAGGAGCGACGGCTGCCAGAATGCGGAGATGCCCGGCGCCTTCCTGCACCCGTTCGCGAAACCGACCCGCGAGCAGTTCAT
>CAZJUC010000222.1:0-5397 GCA_964549065.1 uncultured Ilumatobacteraceae bacterium | reverse complement strand
CCGGCGTCCACGACGTGCTCTGCAAGTCGCTCGGCTCGGCCAACCACATCAACGTGGCCCGCGCCACCGTCGATGGCCTCAAGTCGCTGCAGCGGCCCGACGAGATCGCCGCCCGTCGTGGCCTCGCGGCCGAGGAGTTCGTCCCCAAGGGCATGCTCAACGCATACAACGAGCGCCAGAAGAGCCGCGCCGGAGCCAGCACCGGAGGTGCCGAATGAGCCCCGCCGCAGCCAACGAGGCCACCATCACCGTCACGCAGATCAAGTCGTCGATCGGCACCAAGCCCAAGCACCGCGGCACGCTGCGCGCACTCGGGCTCGGCAAGATCGGTGCGACCAACACGCTGCCCGACCGTCCCGAGATCCGCGGCATGATCGCCCGGGTCCCGCACCTCCTCGAGGTGTCCGACGCCGCAGACACGAAAGCGAGTTGACCATGCAGGTCCATGACCTCACGCCGGCCCCCGGCGCCAAGAAGAACGCGAAGCGCGTCGGTCGCGGTACCGGCGGCAAGGGCGGCAAGACCGCCGGCCGCGGGAGCAAGGGCCAGCGCGCCCGCAACACCGTGGCGCGTGGTTTCGAAGGTGGCCAGACACCACTGAAGCAGCGCGTGCCGAAGCTGAAGGGGTTCAACAACCCGTTCCGTGTCGAGTACCAGGCCGTCAACCTCGACGCCCTCAGCGCGTTGATCGATGAGACCGGTGACGCAACGGTCACCCCGGAGACGCTCGCCGCCAACGGACTGGTGCGCAAGAAGTCGTTCGTGAAGGTGCTCGCCCGTGGCGAGATCACGACCAAGGTCGACCTGCACGTCCACGCGATTTCCGCGGCGGCTGAAACGGCCGTGACGGCTGCAGGCGGTACGGTGACCCTGATCGAGCTGCCCTTCCGCGAGGAAGGCAAGGCCGGGCGGCCCGCCGTCAAGGGCAACCAGTTCGCCAACCGCTGACCCGTCGGCGTTCCGTTCCACCCACCATCCCCCAACGACCAGGAGTGTTCTGAGTGTTCTCGCAGCTGGCGAACATCTGGAGGGTCCACGACCTTCGAAACAAGCTCTTGTTCGTTGTTGCGATGGTCGCTGTCTACCGTCTCGGCGTCTTCATCCGCGTGCCGGGCGTCGACCCGATCGCGATCGAGCAGCTCCGTGAGTCCGCCGGGCAGCAGGGTGCGCTCGGGTTCCTGAACCTGTTCTCGGGTGGGGCGTTCGAGAGTTTCTCGATCTTCGCGCTCGGCATCATGCCGTACATCACCGCCAGCATCATCATGCAGGTGCTCGGCGTGGTCATCCCCAAGCTCGAAGAGCTGCAGCAGGAGGGGGCGATCGGTCAACGCAAGATCACCCAGTACACCCGCTACGTCACGATCGGACTCGCGACGCTGCAGTCGACCGGCCTGGTGTTCATCTTCGGCACCGGCCGAGGCACGGCGTTCTTCTCGGCCGCCAGTGCAGCACCCACGGTGCCGCTGCTGCCCGACGGCGTGTGGCCGCGTGGTTACCTGATCATCCCCACCCTCGTCGCCGGCACCGCCGTGTTGATGTGGATGGCCGAGCTGATCAGCCAGCGCGGCATCGGCAACGGCATGTCGATGATCATCTTCGCCTCGGTGGTCGCGAGCCTGCCTGGAGGGTTCTGGAGCATCCTGCAGCTCAACAAGGTCTTCTGGTTCGTCGCCATGGTGGTGCTGACGATCGGCATCATCATCGCGGTCGTCTTCGTCGAACTCGGGCAACGACGCATCCCCGTGCAGTTCGCGAAACGCGTGGTGGGACGTCGCATGATGGGCGGTCAGAACACCTACATCCCGCTGAAGGTCAACCAGTCCGGCGTGATCCCGATCATCTTCGCCAGTTCGATCATGCTGCTGCCCGTGATCGGCTCGCAGTTCCTCGGTTCCGGCGAGGGGTGGCGCGGAGAGATCGCCAGCTTCGTCGACCGGTACATCGTGAACCCGCAGAACTTCGTCTACATCACGCTCTTCGCGCTGATGATCATCGCGTTCGCGTACTTCTACAACTCGATCGCCTTCGACCCGGTGCGTCAGGCCGACCAGCTGCGACGCCAGGGTGGCTTCATCCCGGGTGTCCGGCCCGGGCCGCAGACCGAGAAGTACCTCGGCAAGGCGGTCAACCGGATCACCCTGCCCGGTGCGGTGTTCATCGCCATCGTCGCGATCCTGCCCTACATCTTGTTGATCCTGGCCGGCGTGAACTCGTTCGGGTTCGCCGGAACCAGCGTGTTGATCTCGGTCGGCGTGGCCCTCGAGCTGATGCGTCAGATCGACAGCCAGCTCACGCTGCGCAACTACGAGGGTTTCCTCAAGTAGGTCTTCGGTGATCCCCGGCGCTCGCCTCATCATTCTCGGGCGACAGGGTGCCGGCAAGGGCACGCAGTGCGTGCGATTGTCCCGGCACTTCGTCGTACCGCACATCTCCACCGGCGACATGCTGCGCGCCGCAGTGCGCGAGGGCACCGAGCTGGGACTGATGGCCAAGCAGGTGATGGACTCGGGTGGTCTGGTCGGAGACGAGATCATGATCGGTCTCGTCGATCAGCGGCTGTCCGCCCCCGACGCATCGACCCGGGGCTACATCCTCGACGGCTTCCCACGAACGATCGAGCAGGCCGACGCCCTCGACGCCATCGCCGATGGCCGACCGATCGACGTGGTGCTCGACTTGGACGTACCGCGCGAGATCGTGCTCGAGAGGATCTCCGCCCGTCGGGTCTGTCGCGACTGTGGCACGAACTACACCTCGACCAACAGCGATCCCGATCCGTGGATCTGTGACGTGTGCGGTGGCGACGTCCAGCAGCGCGCCGACGACACTCCCGAGTCGGTCAACCGACGCCTCGACCTGTACGAGGAGCAGACGTTCCCCTTGATCAAGCACTACGGCGACCAGAACCGACTCAGTGTGATCAACGGCATCGGCCATCCCGACGCGGTCTTCGATCGGCTGGTCAAGGCGGTCGAGGCGACGCGGACCTGACGGAGCGGTGGTCGCCCGCTGGTGACTCGCCGCAGGTTGGACGCGATACTCGCGCCATGGTCGATGACGCACCGGTGGTCAGTCGGCGACGCGGGCGGCCGCCAGCCACCGATTCCGCCGACACGCGTCGCACCATCGTCGACAACGCGCGACGTTTGTTCGCCGAACGTGGCTACGGCGGCGTCACGAACAAGGAACTCGCCGAGGCGTCGGGGATCACCACCGGTGCGCTCTACCACTACGTCGAGTCGAAACTCGACCTGTACGTCGCAGTCCACGGCGACATGCAGCGGCGCGTCTACGGCCGGTTCGTCGAGGCCGTCGGTGCGTCGAACACCTTTCTCGGCACGTTCGAGGGCATGCTCGAAGCGGCCCATGCCATGAACGTCGAGGATCACACGCTGGCGCTCTTCGTCGGCACGGTGCGCAACGACATGCGACGGTTCCCCGAGGTCGCCGAGCGGCTCGCGCGCGCCGACGCCGCACGCGACGAGTTCTTCGTCGGGATCGTCGACAAGGGCATCGCCACCGGTGAGGTGCGCCCCGCAGACCGCGATCGCATGGTCGAGTTCATGCGAATCATGTTGATCGGGCTCACCGAGGGGGCCTCGGAGACCTCGGCCAAGCATCGATGCGCCATCGACGCCATCCGGGCGCTGCTGCGCGGTGAGCTCCTGCGGCCCGCCGCCCGCTGACTCAGAACCAGCCGGCGAACATCGCCACGCCGAACACGGCGAACAGCAGCGCCGACGCGAGCTGGAGTGTTCGGTCGGGTACGCGATCGCCGACGAGGTTGCCGGCAATCGCCCCCACCATGCCGCTCGATGCCGCACCGAGTGTTGCCCCGATCCAGACCCCGACCGGGGATGACTGCGAGGCGAGCGTCGCGGTGGCGATCTGTGTCTTGTCGCCCATCTCGGCCACGGCGATCGACAGCGCGATCGATCCGACGACGGTCAGCACCGTCCTCGTGGCAGGGGGGGCAACGATGCGCACGTCCGGCGGGTCGTCGTCGTCCGGATGACCACGGCGGTCGCCGGCTCGACGCAGCGCGGCGAGGGCGAACCCGACGAAGATGATGCCGCCGACGATCTCGATCGGTCGGTCGGGCAGGGCCGCGCCGAGGACGCCGCCGACCAGGGTGGCGACCAGGTTCGCAGTGGCGTAGCCGAGCGTGAGACCGATGGCGACGGTTCGCAGCGAATGCCGGGCCCCGAAACCGAGGGCGAGCAGTTGTGTCTTGTCGCCGAGCTCGGCAACGAACACCACGCCGAAGGCGACCAGCAGGGCGGCAACGAAGTCAGTCACGTGCCCGAGCAGCCCGTTCGAACATCATCCGGAGACGAGCGAGCCGGGATGATCGGCATCTCGCCCGGACTCGTCGACACTGCGCAGCTCGGTCGGCGTCGAGCGCATCATCGCCGAGAACAGCAACGCCGCAGCACCGATGCCGGCACCGACCAGGTAGGCGGTGAGGAAGTCCGAGGCCCGCTCGGTGCCGCCGTAGACGGACGTGAGCGCCGAGATGCCGAGTGCACTGCCGACCTGGAACGCCATGCGCTGCGCGGCCGCCGCGATGCCGAGGTCGGCTTCGTCGACCGAGTTCGACATCGTCGCGGTGATCGTCGGTTGCGCGGTGCCGTTGCCGATGCCCTGCACGATCAGACCGATCACCACCAACCACAGCAGGTCGGTGGTGCCTCCGAACCCCAGTGCGACGAGTGCAACGGCGATCGCCAGCGACCCGAACATGGCGACCGGCCGCTCGCCGATGCGGGTGGCCACCGACCCGCCGATCGGTGACGTGATCGCGAACGACGCCGGCCGCACCAGCATCACGAGCGACGTGGCCGACACCGACAGCGCGAACACCGACTGCAACAGCAGCGGCGCGAGGATGAACCCGCCCATGTAGGCCGCACCGGAGAACAGTGCGGCGAGGATCGACGCGGTGAAGTTGCGTCGTCGGAAGAACTCGAGCGGCAGGAGCGGGTACTGCACGCGAGCCTCGATCAGACAGAAGGCGACGATCCCGGCGATGCCGATCGCGAGCGCCGACGAGATCACCCCGTCGAGACCTCGTTCGGGGATCTGGTTGAGGGCGAACATCAGCGCTCCGGTCGCGACGGCGAGCGTGAGGGCGCCGGGCACGTCGAAGCCGACGTCGGTGCGCAGCGGCGTCTCGCGCAACACCAGGTAGGCAGCGACGACCGGAATGATCGACAGCATCGCCTGGATCGCGAACATCGGCCGCCACCCGACGGCGTCGATCAGCGGTCCGCCGATGACCAACCCGATCGCAGGGGATCCGGCCGCCACCAGCGACCACCATCCCATGGCCTTGGCCCGTTCGCCGCGGGCGTGGACACTGTTGATCAACGCCATCGACGACGGCATCGTCGCGGC
>CAZJUC010000221.1:0-5409 GCA_964549065.1 uncultured Ilumatobacteraceae bacterium | reverse complement strand
GGATCATGTCGTACAGTTCGGCAACGCGGTGGTCGGGATCGGCCACGATCGGGAAGTTGAGCGCGGTGCCGGTGACCTCACCGATGTCGGGTGCCCATTCATGGTGATCTTCGACCGAGTCGATCGACAGTGCCATTGCCTTGGTGTTGCGCTTGTCGAACTCGTCCTTGAGCGCTGCGGTTCGACCGAGTTCGGTCGTGCACACCGGGGTGAAGTCCGCCGGGTGGCTGAAGAAGACCGCCCACGAATCCCCCTTCCAGTCGTGGAAGGAGATCTCGCCGTCGGTGGTCATGGCGGTGAAGTCCGGCGCGGTGTCTCCGAGGTGGAGGCCCATTGGATACCTGCTTTCGATGGTGTTGTCGTCGATGTGAGCTGTTGTCGTCGACGGTACCCGGTGTCGTATCGGGGAAACAGGGCCGAGGTCCCTGTCGGCGCCGAACTTCCTACGGACGACAACGACGGCGGTCAGACTGCGTCCGGTGGTGACGTCGTGCAGTGCTCGACGAACCAGTCGGCGGCCAGGGACGCGGCCGCGTCGAGCGTGCCGGGCTCCTCGAACAGATGGGTCGCGCCGGGCACCACCGACAACCGGTTCTCGCAGACCAGCTGTCGTTGAGCGTCTCGGTTCAACTCGAGCACGACGGTGTCGTCTCCGCCGACGATCAGCAGCGTCGGGGCGGTCACCCGAGAAAGGTGTGTACCGGCCAGATCGGGTCGACCTCCCCGACTCACGACCGCAGAGATCGGCACGGGTGGATCGTCGGCGGCCACCAGCGCCGCGGCGGCGCCGGTGCTCGCGCCGAACAGCGCGATCGAGAGCTTGCCGAGCGGTTCGTGCCCGTGGACCCAGCTCGCTGTTCTCGCGAGACGGTTGGCGAGCAGGTCGATGTCGAACACATTCCGACGATCGGCTGCTTCGTGGTCGGTCAACAGATCGAAGGTGAGGGTGCCCAGCCCTGCGGCGTTCAGCCGGTCGGCGACGTACTGATTTCGCGGGCTGTGACGGCTGCTGCCACTCCCGTGGGCGAAGATCACCACCCCGCAAGCGTCTGCTGGAACACTCAGATGTCCGGGGAGGGCCATTCCTCCCACGTCGACGTCGACTTCGGCGTCGATCGGGTCGCGCAGGCCGGGCGGTTGTCGATCGGTCGACTGCGACTCGCGCCGACGGGCTCGATCGAGCAGGTCGACCACCGTGTCGTCGTCGACCTGCGTGAAGTCGTGGTACCACTGTCCCACTGCTTGCAGCCATGCCGGTTGTTCGACACAGACGATCTCGTCGGCAGCGTCGAGCAGCGCAGTGACCGACTCCGGTGCCGCGACGGGAACGGCCAGCACGATCCGCGCTGCGCCGTGTGCCCGTGCCACCTGGCAGGCGGCCCGAGCGGTCGAGCCCGTCGCGATGCCGTCGTCGACGATCACGGCGGTTCGCCCGTCGAGGGGCGTGCGCCTCGCTTGCCCGCGGAAGCGTGCGGCGCGGCGTTCGAGTTCTTCTCGCTCCCGGGTTTCCACCTGGTCGAACTGGGCCTCGGTGGCGCCGACCATCGCGATGACGTGGTCGTTGACGACGCGCACACCGTCTTCGCCGATTGCCCCCATCGCCAGCTCGGGCTGGCCGGGAACGCCGACCTTGCGGACCACGATCACGTCGAGCGGCGCGTCGATGTGTGTCGCGATCTCGAACGCCACCGGCACACCACCCCGCGGCAGCCCGAGCACCACGACATCGTCATCACGGAACGATTCGAGGTGGGCGGCGAGGGCTCGCCCCGCCTCGGTCCGATTACGGAATGCCTCAGCCATCGTCAACCTCCTCGATATCGGTGATCGTTCCCACCCGGAGTGCCACACAAACGGTGGTGACCCAGCCGGGACGGCGAGACGGGTGGGCCGGTCAGCGTGATGTCAAGGCGGTGAGGGATTCGCCGACCAGACGGCGGGCCTCCGCGGCGATCGGGGCCAACTCGTCGCGGCTGGTCATCGACACCATCAAGCCGGGGTCGAGCGCGTCGACGTGCACCGTGCCGTCGACTTCGTGGACGACGACGTTGCAGGGCAACAGCACGCCGACCTGTGGCTCGACATCCAGCGCCGCTGCCGCCAGTTTCGGGTTGCAGGCACCGAGGATCACGTAGCGATCGATCTGTTTGTCGATCTTCGTCCGGAGTGTCTGCTGCATGTCGATCTCGGTCAGCACCCCGAACCCGTGGTCGGCGAGCGCCGATCTGGTCGCTGCGAGCACTTCGTCGAACGTTCCCTCGAGGACGACGGTCTCTTCGAACACCATGAGTGTCTGCCTTTCGTGTGACGATCAGGTCCATCTCGACCGTGCTCTCCGCACCGGTCGTGCGACCAGAGCAGGAGGTCCTCTCGTTCGCCGATGGCCTGCCGCCGAACGGTGAGGGTGGTCGTGGCCGGCGTCAGGCGCGCACGAGCACGGCGACGAGGAAGTCCGACTCCGTCGTGAACGGTCGGAGATCCCACGTCGACAGTCGGAGCTCGGTGGCCAGGCCGACCGTCTCGACGTCGTCGAAGAACTCGTCGAACGGGTAGTCGCCGCCCGATCCGAACCCGACCACGATTCGACCGTTGTCGGCCAGCGCCGCTGCGAGCCGGCCGAGGACCTGCTGACGTGTGGTGGGTTCGAGGAAGCCCATCACATTGCCGGCGGACACGATCACGTCGAAGCCCGGTTCGATGCCCGTCGCGGGGAGATCGAGTGTCGACAGATCAGCGGCCAGCCAGATCGGGCCCGGGTGGTCGACTTCGGCGGCGGCGATCAGGACCGGGTCGAGGTCGACACCGACGACGTCGTGGCCGAGCTCGCACAGCCGTCCACCCACGCGGCCAGGGCCGCACCCGGCGTCGAGGATCCGGGCCCCACGACCCAGCATCGCGTCGACGAAACGCGCCTCGCCGTCGAGGTCCACCCCGTCGGCGGCCATCGTCCGGAACCGCTCGACGTACCAGTTGGAATGATCGGGGTCCTCACCGATCTTCGCCAGCCAACGGTTGCCTGTCACCGCGTCGTCCTCACACGACCCAGTCTCCCAGACGGCAGCCGTTGCAGAGTTCCGCGTCCCCGAGTCCGAGGCGCACAGCGGCCGGTCTCACTCGTCGAACGCCGGCGAATGTCGGATCGGAGCGCGGGGGAGCAGCGACCGCAGCGAGGCATGTTCGATCTCGCCGTCCGGGTCGACCGCGACCACGGTGAGGTCCGGGCCGGCGAGTTCGAGTGCCACCTGCAGGCACGCACCGCAGGGAAGCGTGAATTCGCCGCCGGTGCGTTTCGAGCACACGGCCAGCACGACGGGCCGCATCCCACGGGTGACCGCGGCGAACAACGCAACCCGTTCGGCGCACATCGCCAGCCCGAGGGAGACGTTCTCCACGAGGACCCCGTCGACGACCTCGCCGTCGGAGGACACGGCTGCGGCGCCCATCGTGAAGTTCGAGTAGGGCGCGTAGGCGCGCGAGCGGGCGCTGGTGGCTGCCGCAGCCGCGGTCGCGATCAGGTCGGTCGGAGGGGGAGCGGCGTCGGCCATGGCTGCATGTTGCCACGGCGGTGGGAACGGAGTCGCTCGGGCGAGTTGCGCCACTGTCGCAACAGATCCCTCAACTGCACCCGGTTGGGCACCGATGACCTTGGGTGGCTGACCTTCGAACTGCGCTGCACCCGGGGATGATCCTGGTGAGTCCATCCGGCAGTGTGCGAATCCTGCGATCACGCACTGCCGACGACGACGGCTGGAACTGCTCGGATGGTGCGGCAGTCTCCGACGTCGACACCCTCGATCCCGAGCGGTGGAGTGCCTACAGTGCAGCGGAACTCGCGGCGAGGCTGGCGCTCGCCGCGGAGGTCTGCGACCTCGGTGGTCTGCGCGAACTGAGCGGTGGTCTCGCCACGTGGGATGCCTGCTCGGGACGCCCCTGCGTCCTTCCGAGGCTCGCCCGTCTCATCCGCTGACGGTCAGCTGCGGTTGGCGAAGTACTTGCGGTAGCGCTCGGCGGCTTCCTTCAGTTCGGGGTCGGCCTCGAACTTCGGCTGGAACGCCTCCCACGCAGCCTCCTTCTTGTACGGGATGTACTCACGCGGGAAGTACCCCTCGTGTGGGCGGTACTCCTTGAGGACCCGGCGGGCGACGGTCGACTTGTGCACTTCGTCGGCGCCGTCGGCCAAGCCCATCGTGGGGGCGCCCGCGTACATGTCCTGCAGCGGCGTGAGGTTCGTGGTGCCGAGCGAGCCGTGGATGTGCAATGCGTCGAACGACACCTCGCGCAGCACCCGTGCCATCGTGAACTTCACCGCGGCGATGTCGGTGCGGGTCTCCTGGCTCGACGTGCGATCCATGTTCCACGCGGTCTCGAGCACGTACAGCCGCAGCATGCGCAGCTTCGCGTAGCTCTCGGCGATCTTCTCCTGCACCATCTGGTGTTCGCCGATGATCTTGCCGTGCGACTCGCGGCTGAGCGCGCGCTCGCACATCATGTCGAAGGCGAGCTTGCACTGGGCGATGGTGCGCATCGCGTGATGGATTCTCCCGCCGCCGAGGCGCCGCTGGGCGAGCACCTTGGCGCCGTCCTCCGGGCCGAGGAGATGGTCGAGCGGCACGCGGACGTCGTTGTAGATGATGTGGTTGTGGTTGCGCGGCTCGGGCATGATCTCGACGCCCGGCGTGGTTCGCGGCACCACGTACATCCCGTTGGTGCACATCACGAACAAGATGTCGGCGACGCGGCCGGCACTGGTGAACCACTTCTCGCCGTTGATCACCCATTCCTCGCCGTCCTTGACCGCCGTGGTCTTGAACAGGTTGGGGTCGGACCCGCCCTGCGGCTCGGTCATCGAGTACGCCGAGAACATCTCCTGGTTCAGCAGCGGCGTGAGCCAGCGCTCCTTCTGCTCCTCGGTGCCGTAGGCGGCGAGCATCTCCATGTTGCCGGTGTCGGGCGCAGCTGCGCCGAACAGCTGCGGAGCGGCCGGGTACTTGCCGAGGATCTCGTTGAGCAGGCCGAGCTTGAGTTGGCCGAAGCCGGGACCGCCGAGTTCCTCGTCGAGGAAGATCGCCCACAGTCCCTGGTCCTTCACCTGCTGCTGCAGGCCCTTGACGAGTTCGCGCACCTTGGGGTCGGGCGAGCGCACCGCATACGGGAACACGTAGTGCAGCGGCTCGACCTCCTCCTTGCAGAATTTCTCGACCCAGTCGAGCTTCTCCTGGAATTCCGGCTCTGTCTCGAAGGACCACATGGGCGTCGAACGTACTTCGATCCGCGTCCGGGCGCCGATGTGGAGCGTCAGCGCCTGCCGATGGATGTCGGCCGCGCCATCGGCCCGGTCGGGCCGTCAGGGGCTGGGATTGAACCGCTCGATCATCTGCCACGCGTCGTCGGTGAGGTGCTGGGCGAGAT
>CAZJUC010000220.1:0-5416 GCA_964549065.1 uncultured Ilumatobacteraceae bacterium | reverse complement strand
TGAAGTTCTCCGGATCGTCGAGCACCTCGCCGTCGCGGTTGCCGAGGATGTTGGTCGAGTACCAGCCGCGCAGGCCGAGCATGCGGGCCTTGATGCCGGGGGCGAGCAGCGTCTTCATCCAGGTCTGGCCGGTCTTGAAGTCCTTGCCGGCGATCGGCACGTTGCGGGTGCGCGACAGCTCGATCATGCACGGGAGGTCGACCGACAGGTTCGGCGCACCGTTGGCGAACGGCACATCGGACTGCAGCGCCGCGTACACGTAGATCTGGCTCGGCGAGATGTTGTCGTCGTTGTCGCGCAGGCCCTGCTCGAAGGCGGCCACGGTCTCGTGGACGGCCGACGGCTCCTGGTAGGCCTCGGTGGAACCACACCACACCATCACCAGGCGGTCACAGCCGTTCGCGGACTTGAAGTTGGCGATGTCGTCGATCAACGCCATGGCCTGGTCCCACTTGTTGGCGATCTGCTTCACCCGGACACCGTCCAGGCGCGACACCCAACGCTGGTCGAACACGGCCTCCATCGGCACGATCGCCTCGAGGTCACTGGAGATCTCGTTGAGGTCGTCGGAGCTCAACACGCCGGAGGTACGCGCGGCTTCGAGGGCGTTCGGCGAGATCGGATCCCAGCCGCCGAACACGATGTCATCGAGATCGGCCAGCGGCACGAACTCCTTGATCATCGGATTGCGGTTCTCCTCCTTGGTCCCGAGGCGGATGTGCGCCATCTGACTGATCGAGCCGATCGGGGCATGGATCCCCTTGCGAGCGGCGATCACGCCGGCGATGAAGGTGGAGGCCACGGCACCCATACCGGGTGTCAGGACACCGAGCTTGCCGGTGGCGGGAGCGATCTGTCGTGCGGTCATCCGAACGATGATAAGCGAATGTTGATGATCATGTCTGATTGTGAAGCAAGTCCGATGTATCTTTCGCGGGGTGAGCCCGCTGCCCGATCTGTCGATCCGCCAACTCGAATATCTCGTCGCCGTCGCCGACGAACCGTCATGGGCACTCGCCGCCGCCCGCGTCGGCGTGAGCCCATCAGCACTCTCGCAAGGTCTGGCCGAACTGGAGCGTCGGATCGGTGTGCCGCTGTTCGAGCGAGACGGGCGCCGACGCCGCATACGCGACAGTGCGCTGCCGGCGGTCGGCCACGCTCGCCACGTCCTCGGGCTCACGGGCGACCTCGCCGATTGGGCCCGCCGACTCCGCGAGGGCCGCGAAGGACGTCTCCGACTCGGCATGATCGACGCCGCTGCCATCGGTCACCACTCGGACGTCGTGCGCACGTTCCGGGTCGAACACCCCGACGTCGACCTTCGCCTCAGGGTGGCGCCATCGGCCCCACTGATCGATCTCCTGATCTCCGGCGACCTCGACCTGGTCGTCTGTGTCGACCCGCCGACAGCCGTCGACGGCATCGACACCGAAGCGCTGCTCACCGAGGACCTGGCGGTGTACGGGCCACCGGGTGTCGAGATCGGCGAGCCGGCGACATGGGGCCCTTGGGTGCTGTTCCCGACCGGGTCGCACACCCGCTCGGTGGTTGTTGCCGCGCTCGCCCGACTCGGCGCACCACTCGAGGTGGCCGCGGAGAGCCACCAACCCGAAGTGGTTCGCGAGATGGTCAGGCTCGGCTCGGGATGGACCGTGCTCCCGACGGTCCAGGCCGAGCACGGCGACCGCGGCCTCTCGCCCGGCCTCCTGCTGACCACCCGCCGACTCGTCCTCGCGACACGTCGGAACTCGGTTCGCGATCCAGCAGTGGACGAACTGGCAGCCGACCTCAGGCGGGCAGCGAGCTGAGCGGCACCGTCAGGGCGGAACCGACGGCGCGGCCGGATCGTGCGTGTCGACCGGCTCGGCGGCGGAAGTCCGACAGTTCAGATCTCGGCGACCGCGCCTCCAACTCACCCCGTCGGTGTCGCGCCGCCGAGCACGGCGTGGAACTGTGCCGTGTCGACGTTGCCGCCGCACAGCACGAACGCGCTGCGGGTGCCGCGCTGTTCGACCGGCTCGCTGAGGAGGCCGGCCAGTGCGATCGCCCCGGCCGACTCGGCGACGTTGTGGGTGCTCCGGTACACGATGCGCATCGCGTCGGCGGTCGCATCGTCGGAGACGGCGATGATCCGAGCGGCGCCCGCGCAGATGCCGTCGATCGCCTCCGGATCGGGCGAGCGGGTGGCGACACCGTCGACGAACGTCGATGCGGACCCGGTGGTCACCACCTCACCGCGTTCGAACGACAGCAACGTCGACGGCGCCCGTTCCGCCACCACACCGACGATCTGCGTGTCGAGGCCGAGGAGATCGCGCACGGCGATCAGGGCGTTGATGCCCGAGCCCATCCCGACCGGCACGTACACCGTGTCGAGCGACCCAGCACCCTCGAAGAGCTCGAGCGCATACGTCGCCACCCCCAGCACGAGATCCGGATGGAACGGGGGAACCGGTTCGAGACCTCGTTCGGCGGCGACCTCGATCGATCGTTCTCTCGCCTCTTGGAAGTCCGTGCCGTGCTCGACGACCTCGGCGCCGAGCGCTCGCATCGCTGCGTTCTTCTCGACGCTGTTGCCGTGGGGAACGCAGACGACGACGCTGCGGCCGTACTCGCGGCCGGCAAACGCCAGGCTCTGACCGTGGTTGCCACGCGTGGCGCTGACCACGCCGGCGACGTGCGGTCGGCCGATCACCAGACGATCCATGTACACCAGGCCGCCGCGTACCTTGAACGCGCCGACCGGGGTGTGGTTCTCGTGCTTGACGATGACCTGCGAGCCGGCAAGCTGATCGAGCATCGGCCACGAGTACTGCGGCGTGGGCGGCACGTGCCGCCGCACGACCGCCGTGGCTGCGTCGAGGTCGTTGCGGTCGAACGTCACCGCAGCGCCCCCTGGTCGGTCACGACGTGGTCCATCGTGATGTCGTGGCTCTCGATCGGCAACGTGTCGACGATCTGCTCGGCGAAGCAGACCCCGACGATGGTGCACCCGTCGCGGACGTCCGTGAGGTATCGGTCGTACCAGCCACCGCCCTGGCCGAGACGGTCACCGCTCGCGGTGAACGCGAGCCCGGGTACCACCACGGCGTCGGGCCATGTGGGATCGACGTCGGCCTCCGGGGCGGCGGCGAGCCGCCCGGTCGCCGCGCACCACACGAACAACGAGCGGGTCTCGGGCTCACCGGGCACCGACGTGAACGCCAGCACGGTCTCGGCGGTGACCACGCCCGGCAACATCACGAGGTGACGCCACAACTGCTCGGAACGCTCCTTACGCGCGGGCAACGATCGACGCAGCGCCCGCATCGACGTCCGCAGATCGGCTTTGCGGTCGGCGGCCACGGACGCCGTGCGGTCGGTCATCGGTGCGCAGCGTACAGTCGGTGCACATGAGCGAACCGACGCAACCCCCCCATGCCAGCGCCGTTGCCTTCGACGCGAAGCATTTCCGCACCGTGCTCGGCCACTTCCCCACCGGTGTCACCGTGGTCACCGGCATGGCCGACGGCGACCGTCCACACGGTTTCACGATCGGTTCGTTCACCTCGGTCTCGCTCGATCCACCGCTGGTGGGCTTTCTTCCGCAGACCGACTCGGAGACGTGGGCGCTGATGGCCGACGCCGGCAGCTTCTGCGTCAACGTCCTCAGCGACAAGCAGAGCGACCTGTGCTGGAAGTTCGCGAAGAGCGGCGCGGAGGAGACCCGCTTCGAGGGCGTCGAGTGGCATGCGGCGCCGTCGGGGGCACCCGTGCTCGAGCGGGCCGTGGCGTGGATCGACTGCGCCATCGAGGAGGTCTACGAGATGGGTGACCACTACTTCGTGCTCGGCCGCGTGACGTCGCTCGACGCCGACGCCGACCACGACGGCCTCCCGCCGCAGCCGCTGGTGTTCTACCGCGGCACCATCGGCGGCTTCGCGGCCGAGGGCTGACCACACTCGCCGCGGGGTGCCGATCGCCGACTTCCCGGCGAGACTGAAGGCATGGACCGCCGCCTCCCGCTCGCTCTCGGACTCGACACGTTCTTCGTCGTGCTGTTCGTCGCCGTCGGACGGCGTGAACACGAACGCGACTCCGCGATCGCCGGCCTGATCGGCACGGCCGCCCCGTTCGTGATCTCGTTGGCGATTGCGTGGCTCGTCCTGCGGGTGTGGCAACGGCCGACCGATTGGCGCACCGGTGTCGGCATCTGGGCGATCACGCTCGGTGCGGGCATGGTGCTGCGCCGACTCGTCTTCGACGATGGCACGGCGACGTCGTTCGTGATCGTCACCGCTGCCTTCCTGGCACTGTTCCTGATCGGTTGGCGTCTCGTGCTCGGTCTCGTCGAGCGCCGCTCGGACCGGGTTCCTGCGGGCAGCCACTGACCGCCCTGGACCCCGAGACCAGTCCACCGGGCAGCGCCGGCTCGTTCAGAGACCGGGCTGGGTCGTGGCGCCGGCGTCCACCCAGTAGTCGTTGATCGCGTGCTGGATCCGGACGTACCAGACCAGGTTGCCGATCAGCGGCAGCAGGAACCACAGACCCCAGATCGTGGTGATCGGCGGCTGCACTCCCTTGCGCCGGTACAGCTGCTCGACCTCGGACGCCATCAGGAACATCGTGACGGGTGAGATCAGCAGCGTGACGAAGAGGTAGGCGACGCCGCCCAGTCCGGTGTTGGCGTGTCGCTTGAGCTCTTCGCCGTTCTGGTACGACCACACGATCGTCCAGACCCCGAGGGTCACCACGCTGAGAAGGAGCACCAGCAACACCGATCGTGGCTTCCCGATCGGCCCCAGCCCGCCTGTGGCCGACGGAGGGACCCCGGGCGCCGCGAACGGCGAGGGTGAGGACGAGGGCGGAGGCGGGGGTGGCGCTGACGGCGGCGGAGGTGTCTGGTCACTCATGGCGTCACCGTAGGCGCATTCCGACCGGCTCGTCGGCAATGGAGCACATCGGGCAAGCTCGGCCGATGCCTGCACTGAAGATCGAGATCGACCCCGCCGACGCCGGATTCGCACGCGACCGTCTGGACCGCATCGACCGCCACTTCCAGGGCTACGTCGACCAGAAGAAGCTCGCGGGCTGGCACGTCGCCGTCAGCCGCCGCGGTCAGTTGGTGCACTCGTCGACGTCCGGTCACCGCGACGTGGAGTCAGGTGCGCCGTTCACCGACGACACGGTGGTGCGGATGTTCTCGATGACCAAACCGGTCACGTCGGTGGCCGCGATGATGCTGTACGAGGAGGGCCTGCTCGAACTGAAGTCGCCGATCTCGAAGTGGCTGCCCGAGTTCGCCGACACGCGGGTGTACCGGTCGGGGTCGCACCTCGCCCCGGTCACCGATCCGCTGGTGGAGCCGGTCCGGGTCTGGCACCTGCTCACGCACACCTCGGGGCTGACCTACGGGTTCCACAACACCCACGTCACC
>CAZJUC010000219.1:0-5441 GCA_964549065.1 uncultured Ilumatobacteraceae bacterium | reverse complement strand
TGAACTCGGGGTCGCCGGCACCGAGGATCGTGTTGGTCCACTTGAAGACCCGGGCATAGTCCTCGGCGGGGATGCCCATCATGTCGCAGATGATCTCCAGCGGCAGCGCTGCCGCCACGTGCTCGACGAAGTCGCACGTCTTGTCGGGGAAGTCGTCGAGGAGGCGGTCGACGATCTCGTTCGCCTTGGTCTTGACGACGTCTTCGACCGCCGTGATCTCTTTCGGCGTGAACCCCTTCGACACGATCGAGCGCAACCGGAAGTGCTTCGGATCGTCCATGTTGATCATCGAGCCGAAGAACTCGTTCATCTCCTGGGGCAGGTCACCGATGTTCGAACCTTGCCCGGAGCAGAAGAGCTTGGCGTTGCGGCTGGCGTGCCAGATGTCGTCGTGGCGGGTCAGCGCCCAGTAGCCGGCGCCGGGAGGGAAGGGCAGCTCGGGAATCTCGCGCTCGTCGAAGTGCACCAGCCCGGGGGTGTCGCGCAGCGTCTTGAACGCTCCCTCGCGGTGCGCGCGCGGCGCCGTCCAGAAGTCGGCGTCGGACAGGTCGAAGTCGTCGAGGGCGACATCGTCGTAGGGGGCGCTGCTCGTCATGGCGTCGACTGTAGGAGAGGCGATGCGGGCGGCTGGCACTCGGCAAAGGTCGCAAGCGAGTTGAGAACCGCGTGGATCCGGCATTGACTGGTCTGATGCTGGAGTTCTCCGAGATCGAACGAGTCCTCGTCGTCACCGCCCATCCCGACGACGTCGACTTCGGTGCCGCCGGCACGGTGGCGGCGCTCACCGACGCGGGTGTCGAGGTGACCTATTGCCTCGTGACCGACGGTCAGGCCGGTGGATTCGACCATTCGATCCCGCGCAAGGAGATGGCGGCGATCCGCCGCGAGGAGCAGACCAAGGCGGCCGCCGAGGTGGGCGTCACCGATCTGCGGTTCCTCGGGTTCATGGACGGAACCGTCGAGGTCACAATGGAGTTGCGCCACGACATCAGCCTGATCATCCGCCAGGTGCGTCCGCAGGTGGTCATCACGCAGTCGCCGCTGCGCAACCTCGCCTCCACCTACGGCTCGCATCCCGATCACACCGCCACCGGTGAGGCCACGATGTGCGCCGTCTATCCCGACGCTCGCAACCCGTTCGCGTTCGCCGGGATGCCGTGCGCCGAACTCGAGGACTGGAAGGTTGCCGAAGTGTGGATCCAGGCCGGCCCGATGGGTGGCGACCCCGACCTGGCCGTGGTCGACATCACCGCGCAGCTCGACCGCAAGTTCCGTGCGCTGCGCTGCCACGTGAGCCAGCACGTCGAACCCGACGCGATGATGGAGCGTGTCGGTGCCCGGTTCCAGCAGCTCGCCGTCGAGCACGGCCTCCCCGACGGCGCCAGCGCCGAACTGTTCCGCGTCTGCGACACCCGCTGACCCACCCCACCCGCCGAAGGCGATGAGCGAATCCACCAGATCCGGGGGTTTGGCTCATCGGTCCGGATTGGGATCGGCGGCGATGAGCGAATCCACCGGATACGGAGGTTTGGCTCATCGCTCGGCGGTGGCGTGGTATCAGGAACGGAACGCGAGGTGGGCGGCACCGAGGAGTGGGCCTGCGCCACCGAGTGCGGCCGGCACGACGGCGACGTTGCCGATCGCGGCCTGCACTGCGGGACCGAACCGGTCGAAGGCTGCGGAGAAGCCGCCGCCGATGACGACGAGGTGAGCGTCGAACTCGACCACCACCGGAGCGAGGAACGTTCCCAACCGAGTGCCGTGATCGCTCACGACCGCCGCGTTGGCCGGGTCGTCGACAGCGGTGCGCAGGTCACTCATCCCGACGCCCAACCGGTCGGCGAGCCCGTGCGCCGAGAGGACGTCGTCGGCGCGGCCGCCCCATGGCGTGTCACGCATCGCGAGGTGCTCGACCCCGAACCCGTCGATGAACTCGACGGGACGTGCGTGGTCGGTGAGGCACGTCCCGAGCCCTGTGCCCACCGTCATCGTCAACACCCGATCGACCCCGGTGCCCGCACCGGCGAGTGCCTCGCCCGTCCCAGCCGACTCGGCGTCGCGCGCGAACCGGATGGGAAGCCCCGACGCGGTCGAACGTGTGCGCAGCTCGGCCCGCACGTCGACGCCGTAGATCTCCTCGAACTTGTGGACGCCGCGCATTCGGGAGACACCGGCGTCGATGTCGAACGGCCCGCAGATTCCGATCGCCAAGCCCGCCACGTCGCGTCCGGCCACGTCGAGAGCAGCATCAGCGCCCACCGCGAGGGAGTCGAGGACGACATCAGCTGCCTCGTTCGAGTTGGTGGGCAGCACGGGTCCGACCTCGATGCGGGGGTCGTTGTCGGCATCCTGGAAGCGGACGGCACCGGTCTTGATCGACGTCCCGCCGACATCCAAGACCGCTATCACCTGCCCCATCGAGGCTCGAAGATACCGCCCCGACTCGGCCGATGAACCGAACTGCGCTCAGATGGGGCGGACCGTCCCTGGCTGCGTGCTCGCGGCCGAGGCGTTGGGAGGGCCGAACACGGCATCACTACGCTCGGTGGCATGACCGAAGCAGTGATCGTCGCCACCGCCCGCAGCCCGATCGGCCGAGCCGTCAAGGGGTCGCTCGTCGATCTCCGCCCCGACGACATGGCCGCCCAGATCGTTCGAGCGTTGATGGCCAAGGTTCCATCGGTGTCGCCGAGCGACGTCGAGGACCTCATGATGGGTTGTGGTCAGCCTGCCGGCGAGGCAGGGTTCAACATCGGCCGGATGGTCGCCGGGATGGCCGGCCTCGACGACGTTCCGGGCGTCACCGTGAACCGCTACTGCTCGTCGAGCCTGCAGACGATTCGGATGGCCGCCCACGCCATCAAGGCCGGCGAGGGCGACTGCTTCATCGCAGCGGGCGTCGAAGCGGTCAGCCGCTACGGAAACGGCGCGAGCGACACCGCCCCGAACCCGATCTTCGCCGGCGCTGCCGAGCGCACCGCGCTGCGAGCCCAGGGCGGCCAGCCGACCTGGACCCCGCCCGAAGGGCTGCCCGACTTCTACATCGCGATGGGCCAGACCGCCGAGAACGTCCGCGAGATCGAGGGTGTCACCCGCGAGGAGATGGACGAGTTCGGCGCTCGCAGCCAACAGCTCGCGGTCGCGGCGGTCGAGCGCGGACACTTCGAGAACGAGATCACGCCGCTCACCCTGCCCGACGGCACGGTCGTCTCGGCCGACGACGGGCCGCGCGACGGCACGACTGCGGAGAAACTCGCCCAGCTCAAGCCGGTGTTCCGCCCCGACGGTGAGATCACCGCCGGCAATGCCTGCCCGCTCAACGACGGCGCCGCTGCGGTGATGGTGATGAGTGCAACCAAGGCCGCCGAGTTGGGCCTCACCCCGCTGGCGCGGATCGTGTCGAGTGGCGTCACCGGACTGAACCCGGAGATCATGGGGCTCGGCCCGATCGGTGCGAGTCGGATGGCGATGGAGCGTGCCGGCATGAGCGCCGACGACATCGACCTCGTCGAGATCAACGAGGCGTTCGCCGCCCAGGTGATCCCATCGGCCAAGCAGCTGGGCTTCGAGCTCGACAAGGTCAACGTCAACGGCGGTGCGATCGCTCTCGGTCACCCGTTCGGCATGACCGGTGCCCGCATCATGACGACGCTGATCAACAACCTGCAGGATCAGGACAAGACGATCGGCCTCGAGACGATGTGCGTGGGTGGCGGCCAGGGCATGGCCATGATCATCGAACGCCTGAACTGATCGAGCGTGATCACGCCTGGGGTCTGACCCCTGGCGTGATCAGAGGACTTCCCAGCGGTTGGGGCGGTCGGCGTGCACGACGATGGCGTCGTACTGCTTGATGCAGCGCGTGGCGCGCAGTACGTACTGTTCGCCGCCACTCGACAACTCGGCCAGAGCGTAGCCCTCGCTCGAGTCGCGCACCCCGGTGCCGATGCAGTGCAGCGCCGCGAGCTGCAGGCCGGCGCTCTCGGCTTCGGCCACCCACAGGTTGACGAGGCCCTGGCGCAGCGACGGATCGTCGAGCAGGTCGGAGCCACCCAGGGTGAGTGTGACGTTGCAGATGTGGACCGGTTGGACGTGCTCGGCCTCGACGACGTCACCGCCGAGTTCGCCGTCGAGCATCACCACGATCGGCCCGCCGTCGCCGCTGACGCCGCCGACGAAGCCGTATCGCACCAGCGGCAGACCGTCTTCGCCGGTGGTGGCGTAACGGATCCGGTCGCCGTGGTGGAAGGTGGTCACACCGACGCTCCTGCACCGGGGGTGTAGTCGGCGATCACGGCGTCGGAGAGCTCGGGCCATACCCGCAGCGCCGTCGGCGCCCACTCGTCGAAGTCGCGATCGGCGAGCGCGACCAAGGCGAGGTCGCGTTCGGGGTCGACCCAGAACATGGTGCCCGACCCTCCGAAGTGCCCGAACGTCCGCGGCGAATTGTTCGTCCCGGTCCAGTGCGGTTCCTTCGTGCCACGCACTTCGAAACCCAGCCCCCAGGGGCACTGCTCGTAGCGACCCACGCCAGGAACGATACCCGCCAGGTCGGGGTAGTGGGTGCGTTCGGCTTCGGCGGCGGTGTCGGCATGGATCAGCGTCGGCCGCATCACCTCGGTCACGAACCGGCACGTGTCGGCCAGATTCGATCGCACGCCGTGTGCTGCGGTGCCTCGCAGCACGCTCGCGGTCATCGCCAGTGGTGCGAACACGGCTTCGTGGAGGTAGTCGGCGAAGGCGATGTCGCTGGCGGCCTCGACCGCCTGGGCGGCCAGACTGATCCCGGTGTTCGAGTACATCCGTGTCGCTTCGGGCCGGGCGGTCGGCTCGCTGCCGTCGAACGGATACCCGCCGGCGTGCGCGAGCAGGTGCCGCAACGTGCAGCCGGGCTGGCCCACCGGTTGGTCGAGGGCGACGATGCCCTCCTCGACGGCGACGAGCATCGCCCATGTCGCCATCGGCTTGGAGATCGACGCGAGCCGCTGGACCCGGTCGGCATCGCCGACCGACTCGACGACCTGGCCGCCACGCAGCACGGCCGCGGACACGTGGGGGACCGGCCACTCGGCGGTGAGGTCGAGCGCAGTCACAGCAGACGACCCCGTGACGCTCAGGTGAACTGACGCAGCAGCTCGGCGACGCGGAACGAGAGATCGACGCTCTGGCGAGCGTTCAGCCTCGGGTCGCACATCGTCTCGTAGCGGTGGTCGAGGTCGGTGTCGGACAGTGCGTCGCCGCCGCCGAGACACTCGGTGACGTCTTCGCCGGTGAGTTCGATGTGGATGCCGCCCGGCCACGTGCCCTCGGCGCGATGGGCCCGCACGAACCCGCCGATCTCGGCGATGACGTCGTCGAAGTGTCGGGTCTTGAGCCCGTTGGCGGCGGTGTAGGTGTTGGCGTGCATCGGGTCGCACGCCCACACCACCGGGTGGCCGGCG
>CAZJUC010000218.1:0-5478 GCA_964549065.1 uncultured Ilumatobacteraceae bacterium | reverse complement strand
ACCTGCACCCCCACGACATCAGCCAGATCCTCGACGAGCGCAACGTGTGCGTGCGGGCCGGACACCACTGTGCGAAGCCGCTGATGCAGGTGCTCGGCGTGCAGTCGACCACCCGGGCCAGCTTCTATCTCTACAACGGCACCGACGACGTCGACACCCTGGCCGACGCCCTGGACAGCGCAACCGATATCTTCGGGTTCTGATGTCCGGCCTCGACGACCTCTACCGCGAGATCATTCTCGACCACTACCGCACGCCACGGAACCGTGGTGAGCTCGAGTCGCCCCCGGCGGTCGAGT
Source organism: uncultured Ilumatobacteraceae bacterium (assembly GCA_964549065.1). Classification (GTDB taxonomy): domain Bacteria; phylum Actinomycetota; class Acidimicrobiia; order Acidimicrobiales; family Ilumatobacteraceae; genus Sva-07. The sequence goes on along the minus strand of CAZJUC010000218.1, from coordinate 5,179 downwards.
CACGCGGCCACAACCCGCTGTGCGGCGACGAGATCACGCTGTTCCTCCTGGTCGACGGTGAGGGTGACGAGGCCGTGGTGACCGACGTGAAGATCAGTGGCCAGGGCTGTTCGATCTCGCAGTCGTCGGCATCGATGATGACCCAGGCCGTGATCGGCAAGACGGTCGGCGAGGCTCGGGCGATGATCCGCCGGTTCCGCTCGATGATGGGCATCGAGGGCACCGACCCGCAACCCGGCGATGACGACATCGATCTCGGCGACCTCGAAGCACTGCAAGGCGTGGTGAAGTTCCCGGTACGAATCAAGTGCGCCGTGCTCGGCTGGAGCACCCTCGCCGACGCCCTCGACCGCGCCTGACCTGCTCGCAGTCGGTCAGGCGGTCGCTGCTCGTTGCTCGCGCCACGACAGCGCTTCGCCGTCAGCCGTTCGTCGGTCGGTCGTCGGGATCTGCTCGAGCGAGATCGACCACGACGCCGCCGCTGGCGTCGACGAGCCGGGCAGGCGTGAGCGAGAACACGTCGTGCCACGTACCGGCCGCCGCCCAGACGATGTCGTGCTCCATCAGCTGCGGGTCGACGAACACTCGCAGCTCCGTGGCGTGGCCGAACGGCGGGACACCGCCGATCGGGAAGCCGGTCGTCGACCGCACGGTGTCGGCGTCGACACGGCTGCACACCATTGCGCCCGCCGCCCGGGCGAGCTTCGCTTCGTCGAGCTGGTTCGCGCCGCTCACGTAGGCGAGCACCACCTCGCCGTCGACGGCGAAGATCAAGCTCTTGACGATCTGAGCGACATCGCAGCCGATCGCTGTCGCGGCGTCGATCGCCGTCTTGGTGCCCTCGGGAAACCGCACCGGCACGACCTCGATGCCGATGGCCGCACCGGCTTCGAGCACCTTGGTCACGTTGCGGTGCACTGCGTCGGCCACAGCGGACAACGGTAGCGCTTACCGCCCGGGTGGACCGGCCGCGCCCCTCACCGGGACGATTGACTACTCTCGCCGCATGGGATTCATGGACACCGTCAAGCAACAGTTCTCGAAGAACAAGGACAAAGCCGCCGAGCAGTACGAGAAGAACAAGCACAAGGTCGCCCCGCTCGTCGACAAGGCCACCGATCAGGTCGACAAGGTCACCAAGGGAAAGAGCTCATCGGTGACGACCAAGATCGACGACGCAGCGAAGAAGATCGCCGGCGACTCCACCACCACCGCCGGAACCGACCCACGGCCGGTCGAGCAACGCGACGACGCGGAGCCGGACACCCCGACCGCCTGAATCCGTCGCTGCCTCCTGCGTCCGTCGGTCGCGCCCGTCGAATGCTCGACCAACGCGCGAATCCGCTCGCCGGACCGAGCGGACGAACCCGTCACATCATGCCGAGCTCGAGGCGGGCCACGTCGGAGAGCCGCGAGGCGTCCCACGGCGGGTCGAACACGAGCTTCACCTCGACATCGTCGACGCCGTTCAGCGCAGCGACGGCATCGTGCAGATCTTGGCGCAGGATGTCGCCCATCCCACAGAACGGTGCGGTGACCGACATGTCGACCTCGACACGCCACCCCCCGCTCGCCACCTGCGACGCATCGACACGGTAGACGAGGCCGAGTTCGACGATGTCGACGGGAATCTCGGGGTCGTACACGGTGGTGGCGGCTTCCCACACGCGATCGATGCTGAACGGCTCGTCGCTCGCCGTCGCGGTGGCACCGTGGTCGGCGGGGAGGTCGATGAATCCGAAGTCGATCGAATCGGTGCGGCTGAGGCGCGCCATCTCGCCGTCGCGGGTCTTGACCGTGGCGGTGCCGCCGAGTGCTTGCAACAGCGTGACGCGTTCGCCCGCCGGCAAGACGGTGCGGTGCCCGGCAGGGACGACGGTGACCTCGGCGTCGCGCGGCAACACGAATCCCTTGCGCACCCCGACGCCGACACCCAGCCCGACGCCCTCGGCGGACTCGGTGGCAGGCTCGCCGGACGCGGCGTCCCGATCGGTCTCGTCAGTCATGATCGTGTCCGAGGCGACGGGTGATCCAGTTGCGGACGCCTTCGATGCTGACGTCGTCGACGATCTGATCGGCGAAGCCATTGATCAGCAGGCGTCGGGCCTCGTCGGCGTTGATGCCCCGAGAGCGCAGGTAGTAGAGCGCTGTGTCGTCGAGCTGACCGACGGTGGCGCCGTGCTTGCACGCGACTTCGTCGGCGAGGATCTCGAGGCGTGGCTGGGTGTTGACCTCGGCCCGGCTCGACAGCAGCAAGTTGTCGTTCGCCTGTTCGGCGTCGGTGCCGTCGGCGCCCGGGCACACGTCGATACCGCCGTTGAACACGCCGGCGCTCTCGTCGTCGAGCACGCCGCGGAACGTCTGGCGACTGGTGCAGTCCGGAGCCTGGTGCACCACCGTGATCTGCTGGTCGAGGATCTGTTCGCCCACGCCGAAGAACAGCCCCGACAGGTCGACGTGCGCATCGGCGCCGGCCAGCTCGACCCGGTAACCGAGTCGGCCGTACGCCGCGCCGAGGTTGAACGAGCGGGTGCGCAACGTGCTGCGTTCGGCCTGCAGGGCATCGACCATCGAGAGGTGCACCTGCGTGGCGGGAAGGTCCTGGATCACGATGTGGTCGAGCGTGGCATCGGCGTCGAGCGTGATCGTGGTGCGTACGTTCGACCCTCCGAACTCGTCGTTCGCCCCGAGGCGGGTCTCGACGACCGTGGCCGAGGAACCCTGACCGACGTGGATGACGACGCCCGTGCTGGACGCGTTCGTGACGGCGCCGGGCACGGCGATGTCGACGACGTTGATCGGGGTGTCGACCGAGACACCGTCGTCGACGCTGATGACGACACCATCGGTGCCGTAGGCGAGGTTGAACGCTGCGAAGGCGTCGCGACCTTCGACCTCGTCGGCGTGTCGCCCGACGAGTTCGGGCTGCGACTCGGCGACCGCGGTGAGGGCGTTGAGTTGCACACCGCCGAGCGCACCGAGACTCGAGCGCTCGGCGTCGAACGCTCCGTTGACGATCACGACACGCGGTCCGTCGACGGGGGCGAGCCGCTCGTCGAGGTCGAACGGCAGATCGACGGAAGTGGCCACGGTGGGGCCGAACACCAACTCGCCGAGCTGTCGGTGCGGCGCGTATCGCCACGGCTCGTCACGCCTGGTGGGCAGCGCCAGACCGTCGAGCACGTCGATCGCTCCGAGGCGTGGGGTCGCAGCAGGTGCGGCGCTCATCGTCACGACGGGGCGCCGGCGAGCGGACGCTCGGGCGCGTCGTTGAGATCGGTGTTGACGAAGTCGGCGTAGCCGTGATCTTCGAGGTGCAGCGCCAGGGTGTGGTCGCCGGACTCGACGATGCGGCCATCGACCAGCACGTGCACGAAATCAGGCTTGATGTAGTCGAGGAGCCGTTGGTAGTGGGTGATGACGATCATCGAACGCTCGGGCCCGCGAAGTGCGTTGACGCCGCCGGCGATGATCCGCAACGCGTCGATGTCGAGGCCCGAGTCGGTCTCGTCGAGCACCGCGAGGCGCGGTTGCATCACGGCCATCTGGAGGATCTCGTTGCGCTTCTTCTCGCCGCCGCTGAAGCCCGCGTTGACCGCACGGTCGAGGAAGTCCTGCTTCATCTCGACCAGCGCCATTGCCTCCTTCGCCACGGCGAGGAAGTCGCGGGCACCGATCTCGGTCTCGCCGCGAGCGCGACGCACCGAGTTGAGCGCCGTGCGCAAGAAGTACATGTTGTTCACGCCGGGGATCTCGACCGGGTACTGGAATCCCATGAAGATGCCGGCGGCGGCGCGGGCCTCGGGCGACATCTCGAGCAGGTCGGCACCGTCGAGAGTGACGGTGCCACCGATCTCGTAACCCTCGCGACCGGCGAGCGCGTGAGCGAAGGTGCTCTTGCCGGACCCGTTCGGACCCATGATGGCGTGGACCTCGCCGTCGCCGACGTCGAGGTCGAGGCCCCTGAGGATCTGCTTGCCCTCGATCGCGGCGGTCAGGTTCTCGACGTGCAGCATCAGCCGACACTTCCTTCCAGGCTCACGCTCAGCAGCCGCTGAGCTTCGACGGCGAATTCCATCGGGAGTTCGTTGAACACCTCACGGCAGAAACCGTTGACGATCATCGACATCGCGTCTTCTTCGGACATGCCGCGTTGGCGGCAGTAGTACAGCTGGTCCTCGCCCACCGTGGACGTGGATGCTTCGTGTTCGATCTGGGCACTCGGGTGCTTCACCTCGATGTACGGGATCGTGTGGGCTCCGCACTTCTTGCCGAGCAGCAGCGAGTCGCACTGGGTGTAGTTGCGGGCGTTCTCGGCCGAGCGCAGCACCTTGACCAGGCCGCGGTAGGTGTTCTGCCCGTGCGCGGCGGAGATGCCCTTGGAGATGATCGTGCTGGTGGTGTCCTTGCCGATGTGGATCATCTTGGTTCCGGTGTCGGCTTGCTGGCGCTGGCTCGACAACGCCACCGAGTAGAACTCGCCGACGGAGCGATCGCCCTGCAGGATCACGCTCGGGTACTTCCAGGTGATCGCCGAGCCGGTCTCGACCTGCGTCCACGAGATCTTGGCGTCGGTGTGCGCACGACCCCGCTTGGTGACGAAGTTGTAGATGCCGCCGACGCCGTTCTCGTCGCCGGGGTACCAGTTCTGCACCGTGGAGTACTTGATCTCGGCGCGGTCCTTGGCGACGAGTTCGACCACGGCGGCGTGCAGCTGGTTCTCGTCGCGCTGCGGCGCCGTGCAGCCCTCCAGGTACGACACGTGCGAGTCGTCCTCGGCCACGATCAGCGTGCGCTCGAACTGGCCGGTGTTCTGCGAGTTGATGCGGAAGTACGTCGACAGCTCCATCGGGCAGCGCACGCCCTTGGGGATGTAGCAGAACGAGCCGTCGGAGAACACCGCCGAGTTGAGGGCGGCGAAGTAGTTGTCGCGCACCGGCACGACCGAGCCGAGGTGTTCGCGCACGATCTCGGGATGGTCCTGCACCGCCTCGGAGAACGAGCAGAAGATCACGCCGGCCTCGGCCAGGGTCTCCTTGAAGGTGGTGGTGACCGACACCGAGTCGACGATCGCGTCGACCGCGACGTTGCTGAGCATCTTCTGCTCGTGCAGCGGGATGCCGAGCTTGTCGAACATCTCGCGGATCTCGGGATCGACGTCGTCCATGCTGTCGAGCAC
>CAZJUC010000217.1:0-5495 GCA_964549065.1 uncultured Ilumatobacteraceae bacterium | reverse complement strand
TTGTCGATGCCGTCGAGCTGCACTGTTGCCATGTCGTGTTCCTCCTGTGGCTCCGCAACTGGGAGCGTTCCGCGCGATGCCCCTCGACCACGCCATCGCCAGGTTAGCTCACCGGGTCACGCCGGCGCCCTTCTGTCCGGAGATCGCCCCCGACACGGCACGGCCGGTGGTGCTGGCCACGACCGGGTCGCGCCCGTCATGTAACGATTGGTGTCTGACACCGATCGTTACATCACGTGCGCCCAGATAGCGTCGCAGGACGTGAATCAGACGAAGAACCGGATGCAGGCGCTCGGATTGCTCGACCGCTCCTTCAAGGCCGCCACCGACGCCGAACTCGCCACCGCGATCGAGGCGCTCGACGACGACCATCGCGAGGGTCTCGAGTCGTTCGTCGAATCAGCGACGCCCGAGGGCGTGCGCGCCGGCGTCAAGGCTGGCCGCATCAACGGCGACATGGAGGCGATCGCTGCGATCATCTCCGATCCGTGCCTCGCCGACTGCATCAAGGAGCTCGGCGACCATGCCGACAACCCGTCGACCGACCAGCTCCAAGAAGTCCTTCCCGGTGTCGCCGAACGCCACGGTGTCGCGGTCACGCGCATCATGCTGGCCTCCACGGTCGCCGGCGAGGCACCGGCATCGGCGATCATCCGCGACCTGCTCAAGTCGGACGAACTCGTCGCGCTGCCGAAAGCCGAGGAGGTCACGATCGCCCCGCTGATCGACACCTCGAAGCGAACCGCCGACGAACAGGCCGAGATCAAGGCCAAGCGCGCCGCCGCCAAGGCCGCCAAGAAAGAAGCCGACCGCGCTCGCAAGGCCCAGTCGGCCGCCGCCCGCAATCGCTCCTGAGCGGTCGCACGGCGCCCGGCCTACGGTGACAGTTGCTCGTGGGCCAGCAGCCAGGCCTTCGTGTCGACACCTCCGGCGAAGCCGGTCAGGGCGCCGTTCGCTCCGACCACCCGGTGACAGGGCACGATGATCGAGATCGGGTTGCGGCCGTTCGCCGCGCCGACGGCGCGGGCCTTGCGTCGGTCGCCCATCCGATCGGCCTGCTCTCCATAGCTGATCGTGGTGCCGTAGGCGATCATGCAGAGCGCATCCCACGCCGCACGTTGGAACTCGGTGCCGACCGGGTCGAGCGGCACGTCGAACTCGGTGCGCGTCCCGGCGAAGTACTGGGCGAGCTGCTCGGCGGCGGCAGCGATCACCGGATGGCCGGGATCGTGGGTCGCCTCGGTCATCCGAACACGTTTCGGATCGTCGTCAGGCCACAGGATCGCCCGGACGCCGTCGTCCGTGGCCACGATCGTGAGTTCCCCGACCGGGCTGTCGATCAGGGCGCTGAACAGCGTTGCAGTCATCGGTTCTCCCTCGAGTCGATGCAGGATCGTGGTTCCCGGCGAGCCGAGAGACCGGCCCAGAGGTGGTGGACGGCGTACGAGCGCCATGGCGCCCACCGTGACGACCGGTCGGCAGCCAGCCCGAGGTGGTCGAGCGCGTGGCGGACACCGAGATCGTTCGTGAGGAACGTGTCGGGATGCCCGAGCCCGCGCATCACGACGTAGTCGGCGGTCCACGGACCGATGCCCCGCAAAGCGAGCATTTGGCCATGTGCGACAACGGGGTCGGCGCCGACGTCGAGTTCGATCGCACCGTCGGCCACCGCCGCAGCGACCCGTCGGATCGTGTCGCGTCGAGCACCTGGCATCGAGAATGCACCGTCGGATGCCACAGCGAGCTCCTCGGGTCGAGGGAACACGTGGGTGACCTCGCCGGCCGGGTCGGTGAGGCGTCTGCCGACCGCCTGCACGATGCGCCCCGCCACCGTGCGGGCTCCGGCGACCGACACCTGCTGACCGATCACGGCACGGATGGCGGTCTCGTACGGATCGACACTCGCCGGCGCACGCCGACCGGGGGTTGCGGCAACGAGCGCCGCAAGGGCAGGGTCGGCTCCGAGGGCGGCATCGACCGCGACGGGATCGTTGTCGAGGTCGAGCAGGCGCCGAACCCGTTGAACAGCAACACCGAGGTCGGCCCACGACGACAGGTCGACACGAACCGCGACGTGGTCGTCGTGCGCGACGAGGGCGACCACGCCGACACCGCCCGGCAGGTCGAGCGAGCGGCGATAGACACCGTCGCTCCACGACTCGACACCCGGAATCGCCCGATCGCCGATGAACGACATCGCCTCGCCGGCCGCGAACGGGGCCCGTACACCGAGGCGGATCGTGGCCGCCACACGAGTGCTGCTCTGCTCGATCCCACCCAGCCCCGAGGTATTGGAGGGGCGGCCCCTGCCGGCAGCCCGCAGGCCGCTCGGTGACGTCGCGAACACCTCTCGCACCGTGTCGTTGAACTGCCGGACGCTGCCGAAGCCGGCAGCGAACGCGACGTCGGTCAGCGGCAACGAGGTCGTCTCGATCAGCAGACGGGCGGTATGGGCCCGCTGCGCTCGCGCAACCGCGAGCGGGCCTGCGCCGAGCTCATCGGTGAACAACCGGTTGAGGTGACGCTCGCTGTAGCCGAGCCGCCGAGCGAGACCGCGCACCCCCTCACGTTCGACCACGCCGTCGGCGATCAGTCGCATCGCGCGCGCCACGACGTCCTGGCGCATGTTCCACTCCGGCGATCCGGGCGAGGCGTCGGGCCGACACCGCTTGCACGCCCGATAGCCACGCTGCTGGGCGGCAGCTGCGGTGGGAAAGAAGTCCACGTTGCCCCGTTTCGGGGTGATCGCCGGGCAACTCGGCCGGCAGTAGATCCCGGTGGTCCGCACCGCTGTGAAGAACCACCCGTCGAAGCGCCGGTCGCGGCTCTGCACGGCGACATAGCACTGATCAGCGTCGAGCGGCGGCACGCGACCATCATGCCGCGACAACCGGACGAGGCCCAGCGGAAATCGGCCGTCACGATCCCCACCATCGTTTGTGCTGCAATTCCGGTGACCCGCCCCACCAGTAATGCAACCCAAACGTGGTGTTTGGTCAGTCGCCGGCGACGGGGGTGAGTGGCGCCGGGGCGCGGTGCGCCGGGCCGGCGTCGGGCGATCCGGCAGGTACCAGCTTGAACCGCAACAGGTACAGCCCGATGAGACAGCAGACGACCCCGCCGAAGAAGCCGGTCTGCTTGCCCACGGCCTGCGCGAACCCACCGACGAACAGTCCGCCGAACACCGAGCCGACCTCGAAGAACATCGTGAACGAGCTGATCGCCCACGCCCGATCACCGTCGCTCACCCGGTTGACCGTGAGGGCCAGCAGCGACGGATAGTTGAACGCCATGCCGACCCCGACGAACACCGACGCCACCCACAACGCCGCCACCGTCGGCACGATCGCCAGGATCGAGAGACCGATGCCCAACGTGCCGAGCGCGATCGTGACCGCCCGCCGCGGGCCGAGCCGCTCGGGCAACGTGGCGCCGAAGATGCGCACGAGCACCGACGTCAGCGAGTACGCCGCGAACAATCCCCCGGAGGTGGCGAGGCCCACTTCACGCGAGTAGTCGGGAATGAATGCTCCGAACGTCGAGAACGCAGCGACACCCGAGGCGAGCACCACGCCCGGCATCAACGCCGCTGGATGCATGATCTTGCGGCGGCCGGTCGCAGGTGCCGCCGATGCGATCGTGTCGTCGATGGCATCCGGCGAAACCACACGAGCCGGAGCGAACAGCGCCACACCCGCCGACAGCAGCGCGAAGATGCCGGCGACGACGAACGCCTGCTCGAATCGGGTGTCGTCGAGCACGAACTCGCCGAGGATCGGGCCGAGCCCGATCCCACCGAACACCGCCACCGAGAAGTAGCTGGCACCCTCGGCTCGGCGATCGCGGGGCGAGAGGTCGGCGATCAAGGTCGCGGCACCGACGAACACCGCGGCCTCGCCGATGCCCATCACGCTGCGCAACACGAGCAACTGCCAGAACTCGGTGATCTGGCTCGACGCGATGCCGGCGATCCCGGCGACCGATGCTCCACCCACGAGCAGCACGCGGCGGCCGTACCGGTCGGCCAGCCGCCCGAGCACCGGCCGGGCGACGATCGCAGCACCGGCGAACACGGCGATCGTGAGTCCGATACCGAACTCGCCGCGCCCCAGCGGGCCTTCGATGAACAACGGCACGATCGGGAGGAGCATCCCGATGTACACGAAGAAGACGAGCGCAGTGACGGTCACGATCACGAACGGCCGCGTGAGCAGACGGGCCTGCTGAGGACCTTCCGTGTTCGCCGTCGTCGACATCTCGTCAATCCTGCCGAACCGATGGGCCCGTGCAGCAACCGGATACCCGCCGCGACCGATGTCACACCCCCGTTTGCGTTGCACTTCGGGTGAGGCGGGTCATCCGATGTGCAACGCAAACGTGGGGGTCGCGCGGTGGCGTGGCGTGGCGCGGCGCGGGTCGGGCGGGCTGGGACTCAGATCCGGGCGACGTCGACGGAGACCGACAGCGACTGCAGAGACGACGGGCCGACCACGACGCCGCGCACCGGGGCGACGTCGGCATAGTCGCGCCCCCATCCGATCGTGACGTGACGCGCCGGGGCGATGATGCCGTTCGTCGGGTCGAAGTCGAGCCAGCCGTGATCCGGAATCCAGACCGAACACCACGCATGCGACGCGTCGGCACCGAACGTTCGCGGTTCGCCCGGCGGCGGATCGGTCTCGATGTAACCGCTGACGTAGCGAGCGGCGAGACCGATCGTCCGCAGCGCTCCCACGGCAAGGTGTGCGAAGTCCTGACACACACCACGGCGATCGCCGAGCACGTCGTCGAGCGGCGAGCTGACCTCGGTGAACGTCGGATCGAACACGAAGGTCTCGAAGATCTCCGAGCACAACGACGCGGTCGCGTCCACGATGCCGCGTCCCGGGGTGAACGACGACGACGCCAGCTCGAACAGCGCGAGACGATTCGCACCGGTCGTCACGAATCGCGATGGCGCGACGAAGGGGGCGACATCCAAGGCCGGCAGCCCGCGCATCCCCGACACCGACGCACTCGCACGCTCCCACGCCACGTCGGATCGAGGGATCTCCTGGGCCCAGATGCGAGCCTCGGTGATCGCCTCCACGACGAGGCCGTCGTGGGGCTGGTGCAGACCGAACTGCACGATGCGATTGCCGAACACGTCGAGGCGTTCGTCGTACTCGTCCGGTTCGGGATAGGTGGTGACCACCGACGACGCCACGGTCTGCGACGGCGTCGGCCGAGCGAGCACACACGCAACGCTGTAGCCGTCGAGCATGGTGGTCCCGTACAGGTACTCGGTACGGTGCACGACGCGGTAGCGCTGACCCGGCATCTCAGGTACGTCCCATCATGCGCGGATCGACCGGCGCCGCGAGATACGACCCCACCACGTCGCGCGCCAACCGGTCGCAGCCATCGAAGACGTCGACGAGCAGCGCTGCGGTCGACTCGACGGACTCGAACGACGCCGACTCGATCATCGACATCAGACGATTCGCTTCCTCGAC
>CAZJUC010000216.1:0-5535 GCA_964549065.1 uncultured Ilumatobacteraceae bacterium | reverse complement strand
TGGGTGTCGTCGGAGAACCACACGCCGCGCCCGCCGCTCGGTTGCACCCAGTTCGCCTCGGTCAGGTAGCCGAACGTGAACGGCGCGGTGATCAGCCAGACGCCGAGCAGGACGACCGTCCACGGGATCCAGAGGTTCTGGCGGTGGTGGAGGTCGTCGACGGCGTCGCGTGGTGCCATCTCGCCGCTGTCGCTCGCCAGCTCGCTGGCGGCGGTTCGCAACCCCATCGGTCTGACCATCAGCACTGCGTTCCCGTCGGGCGCGGTGGTGAAACAGGGTCGGACGAGCGAACCCGATCAGTGCCGCAACGTCAGGCTCCACGCGTCGGGGCGGACCGCGTCGCGGAATCGGATCGCGTCGCGTTCGACGTCGACCAGCGTGGCGCCGTGGTGTTCGAGATCGAGATGATCGATGTGGGGGTTGATCGCCTTGATCCACCGCGCGGTCCAGCTGCTGGGGAGCGGGAGCCGGGCGTCGAGCATCGAACCGAATGTCGGCGCGGAGATCGACGGGGTCGTCACCTCGGGGATCGCTCGTCGCCCGGGTCGGGGGATCGCGGTTGCGAAGCGGCCGTGGAGGTCGCCGCTGAGCATGACGGTGTCATCGGCGCGACCGTGTCGTTCGAGGAGATCGATCAAGCGGCGACGTTCGGCCGGGTAGCCGTCCCACTGGTCGGGGTTGATCACCGGAGCGAACCGGACCGGCCCGCGCCCGGTCCGGGGCCGGGTCGGCAGCCAGCCGAGGCGCAGCGGCGCCACCTGGACCTGCGAGGCGAAGAGGATCCACGGTGCCGTCGACGCAGCGACGATGTCGTCGAGCCAACTCCACTGCTCGTCGGACAGCAGCTGCGGGCTCTCCGGCGGGGGCGGCTCCGTCGTCGGTCCGTCGTGGTCGCCGACCTGGTGGGCGCGGCCACCGAGGCGGGTGTCGACCATCACGAGATCGCACAGGTCGCCCAACGCCAGATGACGGTCGCGGGGCGTCGGCCCGTTGCCATGTGAGCGTTGCGGCAGCCAGCGGGCGTGGGCAGCGGCGCCGACGCGACGACGCTCGGGATCGACAGCGTGAGGCGACCCTCCCGCCGGGCCGAATCGGGCGACGTTGTCGTCGATCTCGTGGTCGTCGAGCGTCGCCACCCAGGGCGCCACGGCATGCAGGGCGAGCAGGTCGGGATCGTCGCGGTACTGGGCGTAGCGCCGGTCGTAGTCGTCGAGTGTGGTGCACTCGTGCGGCGGGTCGTGGGGGCCGCGATCGCCGCCGTCGCCGTCTTCGTAGATGTAGTCGCCGAGGTGCACCACCACATCGACCTCACGATCCGCGAGCGCTCGGTAGCCGGTGAACCTCCCGCTCGGCAGTCGGGCGCAGCACGCCACGCCGAGTCGAACACGTGACGGGTTCCGGGCAATCGTCCGGGTCCGACCCACCTCTGACCGCTCCTGTCCGCACGTGAACCGGTACAGGTGGTCGGTGCCTGCTCGGAGGCCGTCCGCACACACCCGAACCACCCCTCGTTCGTCCGCGTCGGCCTCGCCGGACGCGACGACGGAATCGTCGGTGTCGGTCAGCGCCCATCCGACTCGAGCCGGCGGATCGACCCGGCTCCACAGCACCACCGAGTCCGGCGTCGGATCGCCGCTCGCGACGCCGGAGACGAAACGCGGCGCGGACATGGCGACGTGTGTGCCCCCACGATGCGCCCGGCAAACCGTCTGCGCTGTGCGACCGAGTGTTGATGCTTGAACGCGCACGTTCCGGGGCATTCTCCTCGAGATGGACACCGATCTGTTCGATCCGATACCGACAGAGGCCTACCGGGGAATCGCCGACTATGCCCTGCTGTCGGACTGCCACTCGACGGCGTTGGTGAGCTGCGAGGGCTCGATCGACTGGGCGTGCCTGCGCCGGATGGACCAGGAGAGCACGTTCGCCCGGATCCTCGATCACGACCACGGCGGGTTCTTCTCGATCAGGCCGGTGGCCCCGATCGTGGAGCGCTCGCGGCGCTACCTCGACCACACGATGGTGCTCGAGACCACCATGACCACCGAGTCGGGATCGATCATGGTCACCGACGCGTTCGCGATGCGTCGCGGTGGAGCGATGGACCCTCGCGGCGAGATCCTGCGGCGGGTGACGGGGCTGTCGGGCGAGGTCGACGTCGAGGTGGTGTTCGAGCCCGAGTTCGACTTCGGTGAGGTCGCTCCGTGGTTGCGGGTGGGCGAAACCGGCAAGGTCACCGCAATCGGCAGCGATGATGCCCTGGTGATCCACGCCGACTTCGAATGGAACATCGACCGGGTCGAGAGCCGGCTGATGGCCAGGCCGACGGTCCGCGAAGGCGACACGATCAACGTGGTCGCCGTCGCCCAGGCCGCCCACGAGATCGATCCCTCAGCGGCGGACGCCGGCTGCGTCGAACAGCACCTCGACGAGACAGTCGAGTGGTGGCAGCACTGGTCGAAGGCCACCACGGTCGAGGGCCCGTACGCCGACATCGTCGAGCGGTCGACGCTCGTCTTGAAGTCTCTCGACTGCGCCCTCACCGGCGCGATCATCGCAGCACCGACCACCTCGTTGCCCGAGGTCGTCGGAGGCGACGCCAACTGGGACTACCGGTACTGCTGGGTGCGCGACGCCACGCTGGCGCTGCAAGCACTGTCGTACGTGGGCCACGACGAGATGGGCCAGGGGTTCCGCGACTTCATCATGCGCTCGGCGGCCGGACACGGCGCCGAACTGCAGATCATGTACAGCATCTTCGGCGAGCGCCGGATCCCCGAGTTCGAGGTCGACCTCGAAGGATGGCGCGGGTCGCGTCCGGTGCGCGTCGGGAACGCCGCCGCCAAGCAGGTCCAGATCGACGTCTACGGGCATCTGGTCGATGCCGCTCATCTCTGGCAGGACCACACCCGGGGCGGCATCGACCCGGACGAGTGGAGGTTCCTCTCGTCGGTGGTCGAGCGGGCGATCGCGAACTGGGAGCGGCCCGATGCCGGGATCTGGGAGCTCCGCGGCGAGCCCCGCCACTACGTGCATTCGAAGCTGATGATCTGGGTGGCACTCGACTGCGGCATCGCGCTGGTGGAGGACTACGACGTCGACCACGTCGATCTCGAGCGTTGGAAGACCGTTCGCGCCGACGTCCGTGCGGCGATCGAGACCAACGGCATGGATCCGACCGGCACCCACTTCGTGCAGCACTTCGGCAGCGCCGCCGTCGATGCGAGCTTGCTGAAGCTGACGATGATGAGCTTCGTCGAGCCGGACGACCCGCGGATGGTGGCCACCGTCGACGCCATCCAGCGGGACCTCTCCGACGGACCCGACGGGTTCATCCGCCGCTTCCGCGGTGCGGCGGACGGCTCGGTCGGGCCCGGCAGGGAGAACGACGACGAGGGTGTGTTCCTGCTCTGCACGTTCTGGCTGGTCGAGGTGCTGGCGATGCAGGGTCGCACGGAGGAGGCCACCGAGCTGTTCGAACGGGCGATCGCCGTCGGCAATGATCTCGGGCTGTTCGGCGAGGAGTACGACGTCAACCGTGGCGAGATGATCGGCAACTTCCCGCAGGCGTTCACCCATCTCGGCCTGATCGCCGCGGACTCACGGCTCCGCTCGGCGAAGGCGTGCTGACAGCGCCGGCTTCTTCGGTACCGAACTGGTTGCGGGTTCCGCAACTCGTTCCGTCGAGGATCAGCCAGGGCTGCGCTGGCGCGCGATCTCCGCGAGGCGCGCTGCGCCGGCCCGACCTGCGCCCACCATCGTCGACGGCAGCATCGTCACGAAGTTCCAGGTGAGCATGCCGCCGACCTGGTCGTCGAAGATGCCGCGGGCGCCGTGGTCACGGTCGTCGTCGACCGGGTGCTCGAGGTCGTCGGGCCGATCGGCGTCGATCGGGATGTCGGTGAGCTGGCTGTCGATACCGGTGCGACCCATGTAGTGATCGCCGACGCCTGGCATCACCTGGTTGAGCTTGACCAGCATCCAGTTCCAGACCCCGTAGATCTTCTGACGTCGGCCGTTGTGGAGCACCTTCATGACAGCCTCGGCACACCGCTCGGGCTGGTAGATCGGCGGCACCGGCATCGGATGGGTGTCCGTCTTCGCACGGCACCACCCGAACTGCGGCGTGTTCATCGCCGGCATGTGCACCTGCGAGACCGCGATGTTGCTGCCCTCGGCGATCAGCTCGCAGCGCAACGACTCCATGAACCCGCGCACCGCGAACTTCGAGCCGCAGTAGGCGCTCTGCATCGGGATGCCGCGATATGCCAGCGCCGAGCCGATCGAGATGATCGTGCCACGGTCGCGGGCACGCATCCGCGCCAGCGCCGCCATCGTGCCGTGCACCTGGCCGAAGTAGGTGACCTCGGTGGCGCGCCGCAGTTCCTCGGGCCCCGTCTCGACGATCGTGGCGAAGACCGTGGTCATCGCATTGTTGATCCATACGTCGATCGGTCCGAGTTCGTTCTCGATCTGGTGGGCAGCGGCATCGACCTGGTCCCACGACGCCACGTCGGTCGGCACTTCGAGCGCTCGCCGACCCCGCGCCCGCACGTCCGCTGCGGCGCCCTCGAGTCCGGCGCGTCCGCGGGCGAGCAGGCCGACGTCGTAGCCGTCGTCGGCCAGGGCCTGCACGAGAGCCCGCCCGAGGCCGCCCGAGGCCCCGGTCACGACCGCCACGCCCCGGCTCACGGGCGCCTGTTCGCGATCGCGATCGACTCGGGCGCGGCACGAGGGGACGACGACATGGGCGTGGGCTACCACGACGACCTCGCACCGAAACCGGCCGAGGCGCTGAGATGCGCCGAGATGCGTGGAGAGACGACCGACGGGGTACGCCCCGACCATGAACGTGCTGCTGATCGTCTTGGTCCTCGTCGCTCTCATCGCACTCGGAGTACTCGGTGCCGTGCTGGAGGGACTGCTGTGGTTGACCGCCATCGCCGCGATCATCTTCCTGATCGGTGCCGTCTTCGGCTACTTCCGCTTCAGGGGCTCCAGCAGGGTCTGACCGTCACGCGCCGCAGCGCGGCGATTCGCGTGCCGCATGCCCGCCGGTCCACGTGGCGAAACCGGTGATCGATTGTTCTGCCGGAGCGTCGGGTAGAACCGAGGAATGTCGCTCACCATGCCGCCCGGGCCCCTCGCCACCACCCCACCAGACGCAACCAACTACACCATCTCCGGCCCACCTCACCGGCTGCTGCGCACCGAGTTCCCACGACGGGTGCGCGCCGACTTCGGTGGCGTCACCGTGCTCGACACCACGAACGGCGCGCTCGTCCACGAGAGCAACCTGCTCCCGGCGCTGTACGTGCCGGCCGACGACGTCGACACCGACGTGCTCACCCCGACCGACCACAGCACGCACTGCCCCTTCAAGGGCGATGCGTCGTACTGGTCGATCACCGCCGGTGACCGCACGGCCGAGAACGCCGTGTGGGCCTACGAGCAACCGATCGACGACGCCGGCTGGTTGC
Source organism: uncultured Ilumatobacteraceae bacterium (assembly GCA_964549065.1). GTDB lineage: Bacteria > Actinomycetota > Acidimicrobiia > Acidimicrobiales > Ilumatobacteraceae > Sva-07. Next base: position 55 of record CAZJUC010000216.1, on the reverse strand, counting down.
AGGGGTGGTTCGCCTTCTACTGGGACCGTCTCGATCGCTGGTTCGACGAGGACGA
>CAZJUC010000215.1:0-5535 GCA_964549065.1 uncultured Ilumatobacteraceae bacterium | reverse complement strand
TCACCGCGGCCGATCCGACCGCAGGCGGGAACGCGCTGCTCACCAGCTTCGCGGCAGCGATCGTCGGCGGCATCCTCCTCAACGGTGGTCGGGGCTCGGTTCTCGGAACGCTGCTCGGCGCTGCGTCGCTCGCCATCTTGCAGGTCGGGATGACGTTCAACGGCGTCGAGTCCGACGTCCAGAACATCATCATCGGGCTCGTGCTCTTCGTCGCCGTGATCACCGACCCCAACAGCATCCGTGCCGTACTCGCAGGTGCTCGGACGTTCCTCCGCGGACGCTCGGCACCCGATCCGGCGGGTTGACCGACCATCCCGGACGCACATCAGTCACATCAGCAAGGCAAGAAACCACAACAGCAGGGGAGAACCATGCGAAACCCACGAACCACCACCCGACACAGGGGCCGCGCTGCGGTCGGCCTGCTCGCCGCCGGCGCTCTGATCTTCGCTGCCTGCGGCAGCGACGACGACGACGCCGCGGACGAGACACCTGCGGAGGAGGCTCCGGCAGAGGACGATGCGCCGGCCGAGACCGATGCGCCGGCCGACGATGCGGCGGCCGACGACGCGGCGACCGGTGAGTCGTTCGAAGTGTTCGCACTGCTGCCGCAGGGCAACGACCAGCCGTACGGCACCACCTACCTGCCCCCGTTCGAGGCCAAGGCCGCCGAACTCGGCTTGAACCTCAACATCGTCAACTCCGGCTACGACGGCGAACAGCAGGCGAGTGACTGCGAAGTCGCGGTTGCGGCCCAGCCTGACCTGATCATCTTGTGGCCCGCGGTCGGCGACCAGGTGCGTCCGTGTCTCGAGGCGGCCGCAGGTGCCGGCATCCCGGTGACGGTGACCAACTCGGACCTCATCCCGGAGGATCAGGAGCTCTCCGAGGCGTACTCGGGTCCTGACACCTACGGTCAGGGCGTGTCATCGGCCGAGATGTTCTGCGAATTCGCCGGTGGCGACGAGGTCGGCATCCTCATGGTCAACGGCGCACCCGGCAACTCCACGGCGATCGACCGTGAAGCCGGCTTCGAGGACACCATCAACGAGCAGTGCCCCAACGTCGAGATCCTGCAACGCGAGACCGGCAACTGGAACAAGGACGACTCGCAGCTCGCCGCTTCGGAGATGATCACCGCCGTCGGGGCCGAGAACATCGGTGGCGTCTACGCCGCTGACGACACCATGGTCGCCGGCGTCATCGATGCGCTCAAGGCACGCGGCATCGACCCCGCCGACCTGATCATCACCTCCATCGGCAACACGTTCCTCGGCAACCCGCTGGTGCTGTCGGGTGAAGTCGACGGCACCGTCTTCCAGTCGTCCTCGTGGGACGGCGAGAACGCTGCGGTCACGGCCCATGAAGTGCTCACCGGCGATGCCGGCGAGCGCATCGTGAAGTTCATGCCCTCGGTGAAGGTCACTGCGGAGAACGCCGACGATCCGTCGGTGGCCCCCGAGTGGTGATCCGCAACCACTGATCGATGTCCGGGGCCCGGGTGGTGTCAGCTGCCACCCGGGCCCCGAATCGTCGATTGTCCGGTCCGAACCACCCCGCTGCGTCCTAGTGTCCGGCGTTCAGCAATTGATGTGGAACGCCCGACGGAGGTGGGTATGGCGAACGTCACCCTGAAAGACGTGGCCGAGCGAGCAGGAGTCGACGTGTCGACGGCATCTCGCGCACTCAGCCCCGAGAAGAACTCGGTGGTCGCTCCGGCGACACGTCGCAGTGTCATCGAGGCGGCCCAGGCCCTGGGCTACCGCACCAACCTGCAGGCCTCGGCGCTGCGCAGGGGGCGCACCGGAATCGTCGGCGTCATCGTCGCCGACATCAGCAACCCGTTCATCGGCCCCGTGATCCGCGGGGTCGCCCATGCGCTCGGGGGGAGGGGCCTGCTCCCGATCATGACCGAGACGCGTGATTCGTCCGACGAACTCGCCCAGATCTGCGAGAAGCTGCTCGCCCAGCGCGTCGACGGGATCATCATCACCGCCGCCCGGTACGGCGATCGCTCCCTTCTCCGCCGGGTTGCGTCCGAGGTGCCGACGGTGCTCGCGGTGCGGGAACTGCCCGGTAGTGGCATCCCCTCGATCTCCCACGACGACGTCACCGGTGGCCGGCTGGCGGCGGAACACCTGCTGTCGCTCGGACACCGCCGCGTCGCCCAGCTGATGGGTCCGCAGGACATCTGGTCGTTCGAGGGCCGCGCCCACGGCTTCCGCGACGCCATCATCGCCGCCGGTGCGACGTGCACCGACATCCGGACCCTGTCCCGGCTGCCGACGGCCCAGGCCGGCCGGGAAGTGGTCGACGACCTGCTCGCACGCGTGGAGGATCCCCCCACGGCGATCTTCGCCCACAACGACAGCATCGCCATCGGTGCACTCGGCGTGCTGCGCGAGCACGGCCTCGAGTGCCCCGACGACATGTCGCTCATCGGGTACAACGACGTGCCGCTCACAGCTCACATCCATCCGGCGTTGACGACGATCCGGCTGCCCGGGTACGAACTCGGCCGACTCGCCGCCGAACTCGTCACGTCGGACGGCGACGCCGAGCCCAGGTCGGGCAAGGTCCAGCTCGCTCCCGAGATCGTCGTGCGCGCCTCGACCGGTCGGCCCCCGCCGTGACGGCATCTCGCCGGAGAGGCACATCGACGCAGCGAGGCGCCGGCACGACCACCGTCGGGTTCGCCGGCATCGGACGGATGGGAGCGCTGATGGCCGCCAACCTGGCGGACGCCGGCTTCGAACTCGCCCTGTGGAACCGCAGCGCCGTCCGGGCCGAGCAGTTGGCCCAGGAGACCGGTGCGGCGGTGTGCGCCACGCCGCGCGAACTCGCCGAGCGGTGCGACGTGGTGGTCACGATGCTCGCCGACGACAGTGCCTCCGAGCAGGTGCACCTGGGCGAGAGCGGTCTCTTCGCCGCAACCGGCGGCACCCGCCACTTCGTCGAGATGGGCACCCTCAGCCCGCACCACGTGCGAGAACTCGCGGCGCGAGCAGGAGATCGCATCGTCATCGACGCTCCGGTCTCGGGCTCGGTCGACGCCGCCCGCGATGCCGAGTTGACGGTCATGGTCGGCGCCGAGCCGTCGACGATCGAGCCGGTGGGACCCGTCCTCGCCGCCATGACGCGGGAGGTGATGTGTCTCGGATCGCTCGGTTGTGGCGCCACGATGAAGCTGGCGGTCAACATGCTGATCCACGGTCTCAACCAGACGCTCGCCGAGTCACTCACGCTGGCGGAGGCGGCCGGGATCGCACCCGAGAGCGCCTACCTGGCGATCGAGCAGTCCGCGGCCGCTGCGCCGGTGATCCGCTACCGCAAGCCGCTGTACCTGGACGAGAGCGCACACCCGGTGTCGTTCGCCCTCTCCCTCGCCCGCAAGGACGTTGCTCTCGCGATGGAGCTGGCCGCAGAGTTCGGCGTTCCGATGCCGCAGACGCAGCTCAACCTGGACCTGTTGCTGGCGGCCGAGGAAGCGGGCTACGGCGAGCGGGACATGGCATCGATGCTCGACTACATGCGAGGTGACACGTGAAGAAGGCAGCTCTGTTCGTCGGCGGCTGGGAGGGCCACGAGCCCGAGGCGTTCCGTGACTGGGCGGTCGGCCTGCTCGACGGGGCCGGTTTCGAGGTCGTCACGTACGAGACGCTGGCACCGTTGGCGCAGCCCGACGAACTCACCGATGTCGACCTGATCGTGCCCATCTGGTCGAGTGCGCGCTCATCGCACCGGCCGGAGTTCGGGAACATGACCAAGGCCCAGGAGGACGGTCTGTTGCAGCTGATCGCCAACGGCTGCGGCATCGCCGGATGGCACGGGCACATGGGCGATGCGTTCCGCGACCACCCGACCTATCACTTCCTGATCGGCGGCCAGTTCGTCGCTCACCCGCCCGGCTGGCCCGACAATCCGATCCCGTCGGACGACTTCGTCGACTACGACGTCACGATCACCAAGCCCGATGATCCGATCGTCGACGGCATCGGCAGCTTCCGGCTCCGGTCGGAGCAGTACTACATGCTCGTCGACCCCTCGAACGACGTCCTGGCGACCACCACGTTCTCCGGCGACCACCTGTGGTGGATCGAAGGGACGACGATTCCGGTCGTCTGGAAGCGTCGTTGGGACAAGGGCCGCGTGTTCTACTGCTCGATCGGTCACACCGTGGAAGACCTCGAGGTCCCGCAGGTGACCGAGATCATGCGGCGCGGCATGCTCTGGGCTGCCTCGTCGGACGGGGCCCGATAGCCGCCCACCTCACGCGTCGGCGCAGGCGTGGTCGTCGGTCGGTCGGGTGATCAGGACCGGGCAGGGGGCGTGGCGGACCACCTCGTTGGCGACACTGCCCATGGTGATGCGCGTGAGCCCGCTGCGGCCGTGCGTCGCCATGGCGATCAGTGCGGCGGGCAACCGCTCGGCGAACCAGGCGATCGAGCGACCGGGTGCACCGTGGAGAACCTGGATCTCGGCCGTGGTCGTCGGGCCGTGCAATTGGGCAGCCAGCGCGCCGAGACGCTCCTCGGCGGCTTCGACCTCGCGATTCGGCACCGGTCGGTGGGCGGGTTCCGGGTTCTCGTCGGGCCCGACCACCTCGGCGAGCCACGGCTCCAGCCCGAGCCGGTCACACCACGCTGCTGCCGTCGGAACGATGGAGTCGGCGAAGTCGGAGCCGTCCGAACTCACCAACATGCGGCCCCGCTCGGTCTCCAGGAGTGCGGTGCGGCAGTGTGGGCCGACGAGCAGCAGCGGCCGTGTCGATCGGCAGACGACCTGCTTGGCGACGCTGCCCAGCACGGCGGCCCGTAAGCCGCCACGGCCGTGGGTGGCCATGCACAGCGTGGCGTCCGGTTCGGTGGCCACGGTGGCGAGGATCACCTCCGCCGGGTCACCGCTGCCGACGAGGCGGGTCTCGACGTCGACGACGTCGGAGTACAGCGCGGCGCGGTCGTCGAGGTGGTGCTGCGCGGCGTCGATGTCGTCGGGGGAGCAGGTGAGCAGCAGCACCCGCCCGGCTTCCAGGCGCGCGGCCATCGAACATGCGGGCCGCACGGCGCGCTCGGCGAATGGCGACCCGTCGAGCGGGACGACGATCGTTGTCATGACCCTGCCAACCTGCCTTTCGGTTCCGAGTTCAGCCTATTGCGCGTCCCCGGCGACGGCCCGGTCAGCGGTGGCCCAGCACGCTCGACGCCGCGATCGCCGAGCCGCGAGCGCCGGCCATGTCGAGGTCGGTCACGAGCGCGAACGACGCGACATCGCGTTGCTCGTCGCGTAGCAGCGTGTGTTCCTCCACCCGGGCGAGGAACCAGTCACGGAACGCCGGTTCGGCCTCGATCACACCGCCGCCGAGCAGGTAGACGTCGGGATCGGTGAAGTTGGCGGCGATCGTGAACAGGCGGCCGAGCGCCATCGCCTGTTGCTCGAAGATGTGCCGGGCCATCTCGTCGCCTCGTTCGCCGAAGCTGCGCACCTGTTTGGCGGCGTCGAGCGTCGGCAGACCCGCCAATTCGTGATCGGGATACC
>CAZJUC010000214.1:0-5601 GCA_964549065.1 uncultured Ilumatobacteraceae bacterium | reverse complement strand
CGAGCCGGTGATCGACTACGTCGTCACCAAGATTCCGCGCTGGGCCTTCGAGAAGCTGCCGGGTGCCTCGGGTGTGCTCGGTACCCAGATGCAGTCGGTGGGCGAGGTGATGGCGATCGGGCGAACGTTTCCCGAGAGTCTGCAGAAGGCGCTCCGCTCGCTCGAACAGGGCCGCCTCGGGCTGGGTTGCGACCCGGCCGAAGCGCACCTCGACGACCTGTCCGACGACGAGCTGCTCACCCAGGCAGCGATACCGACAGCGGACCGCATCCAGCAGGTCGGGGCGTTGCTGCACCGTGGCGTGGCGATCGACGCCGTCCACGAAGCCACATGGATCGACCCGTGGTTCCTCGACCAGATGTCGATGATCTCCGAGGAGCGTACGGCGCTCGTCGAGGCGGGGATCGACACGATGACCAAGCGGGCGTGGCGGCGGGCGAAGCGGCTCGGGTTCTCCGACGGGCAGATCGCCCACCTGTGGTCGATGTCCGAGGACGACGTCCGTGCAGCTCGTGAAGCGGCCGGCGTGTTGCCCACCTACAAGACGGTCGACACCTGCTCGGCGGAGTTCCCCGCCGAGACGCCCTACCACTACTCGACGTACGAGGACGAGAGCGAAGTACGTGCATCCGACGCCCGCAAGGTCGTCATCCTCGGCTCGGGTCCCAACCGCATCGGCCAGGGGATCGAGTTCGACTACTGCTGCGTGCACGCGTCGTTCGCGCTGCGCGACGCCGGGTTCGAGACGATCATGGTCAACTGCAACCCCGAGACCGTGTCGACCGACTACGACACGTCGAGCCGGTTGTACTTCGAGCCGCTCACGAAGGAGGACGTGCTCAACGTCATCGCCGTCGAGCAGCCCGAGGCCGTCATCGTGTCGCTCGGCGGTCAGACGCCGCTGAAACTCGCGGGTCTGATCCCACCCGAACTCGTCGCCGGCACCTCGCCCGACTCGATCGACGCCGCCGAGGACCGCGAACGCTGGAACGCGATCTGCGACCAGTTGCAGATCCCGCAGCCTCCCGGTGGTACGGCGATCGACATCGAGCAGGCACTCGAGATCACCGACGACATCGGCTTCCCCGTCCTGGTCCGGCCCAGCTACGTGCTCGGCGGTCGGGCCATGCAGATCGTCCACGACCGCAACCATCTCGCTCGAGCCATGGACGAACTCGCCGGGTTCGGCAGCCTCGGCAAGGAGGGCGGCCTCTCGGCCGAACGTCCGGTGCTGATCGATCGGTTCCTCGCCGACGCCACCGAGGTCGACGTCGATGCGATTCGCGACCACACCGGCGAGGTGCTGATCGGTGGGGTCATGGAACACGTCGAGGAGGCTGGGGTCCACTCCGGTGACTCAGCGTGCGCACTGCCGCCCCCGACGCTGCCGTCGTGGGTGGTCGAGGTGATCGAGTCCTACACCGCAGCGATCGCGAAGCACCTCGACGTGCGCGGGCTGATCAACGTCCAGTACGCCGTGATCGGCACGACGGTCTACGTGATCGAAGCAAACCCGCGCGCCAGCCGGACGGTGCCGTTCGTGGCCAAGGCGACCGGTGTGTCGCTGGCCAAGGTGGCGACACGGGTGATGCTGGGGGCCACCCTCGCCGAACTCGCCGCCGAGGGTGTGCTGCGCGCACCGGTCGGCGGTCACGTGGCCGTCAAGGAGGCCGTGATGCCGTTCAACCGGTTCCCCGAGGTCGATCCCGCACTCGGCCCCGAGATGCGTTCCACCGGCGAGGTGATGGGCATCGCCGACACGTTCGGCCGGGCCTTCTACAAGGCCGAGCTCGCGGCCGGCAACCCGCTGCCGACCACCGGCACCGTCTTCTTGTCGCTCGCCGACCCCGACAAACCGGCAGGGCTCGTGGTCGCACGACGGTGCCGGGCGCTCGGGTTGGGGGTTGCTGCCACCGAGGGCACCGCCGCGTACCTGGCGGCGTTCGAATCGCCCGTCGACCAGGTGGTCGCGAAGGTCCAGGAGGTCGACGATCACGGCGACACGCCGGTCACCGCCGTCGATCTCATCGCGGACGGCAAGATCAGTTTCGTGGTCAACACGCCGCGCGGCGCGCTCGGCCGCAGCGACGGCGAGCAGATCCGCAAGGCTGCGAGCCTGCACCGGGTGAGCTGTGTGACCACGGTCGATGCCGCCCTCGCCGCAGTGCAAGGGCTGTCGGAACGCGACGGCGAGGCGTTGACGGTGAGGACACTCCAGGAGTACCACGGAACCACCGAGCCGCCGGCAGAGATGGCGGCGACGGCGCCGTGATCGACACGCGCGTCACCGTCGGCAGCGTCGAGCTGTCCGCTCCGGTGATGACGGCGTCGGGAACCGCCGGGTACGGCACCGAACTGGCCGGCTACCTCGACCTGGCGTCGCTCGGTGCCGTCGTCACGAAGTCGCTCGCACCGTACGAGTGGCCCGGGAACCCGGCGCCACGGCTCCACCCGACGCCGCAAGGGATGATGAACGCCGTGGGGTTGCAGGGCCCCGGGGTGCAGTACTGGCTCGACCACGTCGTGGGGGATCTCGTGGCCAGCGGTGCGACGATCGTGGTGAGCATCTGGGGGCGCAGCGTCGACGACTACGCGGCGGCCGCTGCGCTGTTGGCGGCAGCGCCGCCGGAGGTCGTGGCGGTCGAGGTGAACCTGTCGTGTCCGAACCTCGAGGGTCGGGGCTCGATCTTCGCCCACGACGTTGCGCTGTCGAGCGAGGTGATCGCCGCCACGGCGGCATGCGGGCGCCCGCGGTGGGCGAAACTGAGTGCCAACACCGATCGCATCATCGACGTCGCAGACGCGGTGATCGCCGCCGGGGCCGAGGCGGTGACGTGCATCAACACGTTGCTCGGTCTGGCCTACGACCCGGACACGCTCGCCCCGACACTCGGCGCCGGCGGGGGAGGGCTGTCCGGGAGGGCCATCCATCCGGTCGCGGTCCGAGCGGTGCACGACGTCCACCGTGCACTCCCCGACGTGCCGATCATCGGCGTTGGTGGTGTCGCGTCGGCGTGGGACGCGATCGAGCTCCTGCTCGCAGGTGCTTCGGCGATCCAGGTGGGCACGGCCACGTTCGCGGACCCCGGTGCTGCGGCGATCATCCAGGACGGTCTGGTGGCGTGGGCCCGCCGACGCGGATTGACCGGGCTCGACGGCATCGGCGCGATAGCTTGACCCCATGGCAACACCCCCACAGCTGACCCCCGAGCAGCGCTCGGCAGCACTCGCCAAGGCGGCCGAGGCCCGAGCCGCTCGCGCCGAGATCAAGGCCCGTCTCAAGATGGGCTCGATGTCGCTCGCCGACGCGTTGGCGTCGACCGACGTCAATGTCGGCAAGTTGAAGGTCGTTTCGCTGCTCGAATCGCTCCCCGGCGTCGGCAAGGTCAAGGCACGCCGGATCATGGACGACATCGAGATCGCTGACAACCGACGTGTCCAGGGCCTCGGCGCCCAGCAGAAGTCGAAGCTGCTCGAGCTGCTCGGCTGACCGGGACCCCTCGTTGATCATCGTCGTCTCGGGCCCCGGCGGCGTCGGCAAGGGCACCATCGTCGACGCCTTGGTTCGTCGCGACGATCAGCTGTGGCTCAGCCGATCGTGGACGACCCGTCAGCGCCGACCCTCCGAAGATGCCGATGCCTACGTCTTCACCGACACGGCCGCGTTCGAGCAGCACATCGCCGATGGGGGATTCATCGAGTGGACCGAATTCCTCGGGAACTACTACGGCAGCCCACTGCCGGAGCCGGCAGGTGACCAGGACATCGTGCTCGAGATCGAGGTGGACGGTGCCCAACAGGTCAAGAAGATCTTCCCCGACGCGTTGCTGCTGTTCGTCGTCCCACCCTCGCGCGACGAGCAGGAGCGCCGGTTGCGCGGTCGGGGTGACCCAGGCGACAAGGTGCTCGCACGTCTCAAGAAGGCCGAGGTCGAAGAGCCGATCGGTCGCGAACTCGCCGACCACATCGTGGTCAACGACGATCTCGATGAGACGATCGACGAGATGCTGGAGATCATCGAAAGCGCTCGTTCCCGGACATCGCACCGGTAGCATGGGGCAACTATGGCGCTCGACCACGACACGATGATCAACCCACCCATCGAGAGCTTGCTCGACAAGGTCGACTCGAAGTTCACACTGGTCACGCTCGCAGCGCGCCGGGCGCGCAACATCAACTCGTACTTCAACCAGCTCGGTGACGGGCTCGGCCACATGATTCCGCCGCAGGTGTCGTCGGTTGCCCGCAAGCCGCTGTCGATCGGCTTCGAGGAGATCTCGCAGGAGAAGATCATCTGGGCCCCGGCGCCCGAGATCCCCGACGAGCCCGAAGTCGACGCCGAAGCCGAAGCTCAGGCCATGGCCGACGCGGCCGGTGCCGAGGCCGCCGACGACTGATCGTCGACCGGGTCGCTCGCGACCCGTGACGAAGACCGCGCTGGATCCTGGAGGGGACATCGATGCTCGCAGGCAAGCGCATCGTGCTGGGCGTGACGGGCGGCATCGCGGCCTACAAGGCGATCGAGGTGTGCCGCCGACTCGTCGATGCCGGTGCCCACGTGGTGCCGATCATGACCGACGGGGCGACCCACTTCATCGGTCGTACCACCCTGAGTGCGTTGGCGTCGGAGCCGGTGCAGACCGAGCTGTGGGACAACCCGACCTCGCCGATCCCGCACACCAGTATCGGACAGGATGCCGATCTCGTCGTGGTGGCCCCGGCGACGGCCAGGTTGCTCGCCGCCTATCGCATGGGGCTGTCGACCGATCTGCTCACCAACACCTTGATCGCCACGCGGGCGCCGGTGATCGTCTGCCCGGCCATGCACACCGAGATGTGGGAGCACCCGAGCGTCGTCGAGAACGTTGCGGTGCTGCGCGACCGTGGTGTGCACGTGGTCGAGCCCGAGTCCGGTCGTCTCGCAGGCGGTGACGTCGGCTCGGGTCGTCTCGCCGACCCGGCCGCCATCGTCGCGGCCGTCGAGCGGGTGCTCGGCCCTCGCGATCTCGACGGGACCGCCGTGGTCGTCTCGGCGGGCGGAACGCGCGAGCCGATCGACGCCGTACGGGTCATCGCGAACCGCAGTTCCGGCAAGCAGGGGTACGCCGTCGCTGCCGAAGCGGCTGCACGGGGCGCCCGGGTCACGCTGGTGTCCACCGTGAGCCTGCCGACGCCCCCTGGCTGCGCCCTCGTCGACGTCGAGACCGCCGACCAGATGCAGCAGGCGATGACCGCAGCGGCGGCCGACCACGACGTGATCGTGATGAGCGCGGCCGTCGCGGACTTCCGACCGAAAGCGGCCTCCGAGGCCAAACTCAAGAAGCGCGACGGTGCCCCCGAGATCATCCTCGAGCAGACGCCGGACATTCTCGCCGGGTTGGGCGCCGGGAAGCGCGATGGCCAGGTGCTCGTCGGTTTCGCCGCGGAGACCGACGACCTGATCGCCAACGCCACCGCCAAGCTGCGCGCCAAGCACCTCGACCTGATCGTGGCCAACGACGTGGGCGCACCGCAGGTCGGCTTCGCCCACGACACGAATGCGGTTACGCTGTTGCGGCCCGACGCGGAGCCTGTCGAGATCGACCTCGCATCGAAGCGAGA
>CAZJUC010000213.1:0-5621 GCA_964549065.1 uncultured Ilumatobacteraceae bacterium | reverse complement strand
CGATGGTACGTCCTGCACGTGTTGTTCCTGCCGTTCGTGATCGTGATCTTCATGGCGATCCACTTCTGGCGTGTCCGCAAGGACGGCGGAATTTCTGGTCCGTTGTGATTCGCCCTGTTGACTGGAGCATGAGGTAACCCCATGACCGAGATCCCAGAGCATCTCCTCAAGCGAGCGCAGGCAGCGCGCGAGAAGTCCGCGCCCGCCGAACCGGAGACTCCGGAACCGGCAGCGCCGGCCGATTCGCGCATTCCCGAAGCCCTGCTGCAGCGCAGCAAGGCCGCCAAGGCGGCCAAGGCCGGCGGTGGCGCCGACGAGGCGCCGTCGTCGGGCGGCGCAGTCGCCGTTGCCGACAAGGTCGGCGCCGTCGTCGCTGCTCCCGCCGGCGGCGGTGGCGTGCCGGTGGGTGCCGGCCCGGGTGGGCACACCCAGCGACTGCTCACCGTCGTCAAGTCGGGATCGATCCAGGACGTCAAGGCCACGCCGGTCGACAAGGTCCACACCTGGCCGCACCTGCTCGCCGCCGAGTTCGTCGCTGCGCTCGCGATGACGGTGTTCACGTTCATCTTCTCGGTGTTCGTGCACGCCCCGCTGTTGCAGCTCGCCAACACCAACCAGACCCCCAACCCCTCGAAGGCGCCGTGGTACTTCCTCGGTCTGCAGGAGTTGCTGGTGTACTTCCACCCGATGGTGGCAGGAGTCACGCTGCCCGGTGTGGGCCTCATCGCTCTGGTGCTGGCACCATTCCTCGATCGCAATCCCTCCAACAAGCCCGAGGATCGCAAGTTCATGACCGGTCTGATGACCGTGCATCTGATGTTCTGGGCGGTGCTGGTGTTGATCGGTTCGTTCTTCCGAGGCCCTGGTTTCAACTTCGTCCTACCGTGGGTCGAAGGCCTGTTCTTCGAGTTGTGAGATTGCGAAAGGAGACCCCCCAGTCATGAGTACTGCAGCAATCATCGCCATTGCCATCGGAGTCGTCGTCGTTCTCGGCGCGATCTCCTTCTTCACCCTGGCCCGTCGCAGCGACGTCCGAGGTGCCGGAGCACTCTCGGGCGAGACGGTGCAACGCGACAAGGCCGCGCGCAGGAGCGCCGAGCCCGAGTCGACGCACACCACCGCGGCCGACGTCGAAGCGGCCGGTGTGGCCGCACGCACGCCGAGCTCGGAGGTCGCGGTGCGAGCCGAGACCGAGGTCGTCACATGGACCCCGCCCGACCCCGAGGTCATCGGTGTCACGCGCCGTCAGTTCTTCAACCGTGCAACCGTGTCGCTGATGAGCGTCAGCCTCGCCGGATTCGCAGCCGCAGCGTTCGTGGCGTTCCTCTGGCCGAGCGGCACCGGTGGCTTCGGTGGCGCGATCACCGTCGGCAAGCTCGGCAACATCCAAGACGGCATCAAGAGCGGCAACGGTTTCTTCTACGCCGCCGAGGCCCGTTCGTGGATCACCGAGTTCCCCGCCGAGGCACTGCCCCTCGCCGAGACCGTCTACCCCGAAACCGTGTTGGCCACCATGCGCCAAGGCGTCGTCGTGCTCAGCCAGAAGTGCCCGCACCTCGGCTGTCGTGTGCCCGAGTGCACGACCAGCCAGTGGTTCGAGTGCCAGTGTCACGGCTCGCAGTACAACCGCGTCGGCGAGAAGAAGGGCGGTCCCGCTCCCCGCGGCATGGATCACCACCCCGCCACGATCTCGGCGGCCGGCGACGTCACCATCGACACCGGCACCACGATCCCCGGCGCCGCGATCGGCACCAACACCACCGGCCAGGAGGCCGAGGGCCCCAACTGCACCAGTGAGGGGACCCACTGATGACGGCTGTCGTCGCCTTGACGACCACCACCATCGGCGTCATCGGCCTGGTGATCATCGCCGGCGGCTGGGTCATCTACGCGATCTTCAACGTCGCCGCCGGCCGGCGCGAGGTCGGTGCCGAGGTCGAACTCGCCGCCAACCGCAAGGAGTACTACGACGACGAGACCCTGGAGGGTCCACGCCTCGAGCGCGTGCAGCTCCTCGGCGTCATCATGCTCGCCATCATCGTGGTGGTCCTGCCGCTGTACTGGGTGTTCGAACCCGGCCGGCAGGCCGGCGCGCAGGAGGGCTGGGACAACCGCTTCGCCAGTTGGGGATCGCAGCTGTTCGCGACCACGGGCGAGGGCGGTTTCAACTGCGCCGGCTGCCACGGTGGCATGCTCGGTGTCGGTGGTGAAGCCCCGTTCACGGTGACCGACCCGATCACCCAGGAGGTCCAGGCCGTCAACTGGAAGGCACCGGCGGTCAACACGGTGTTCTACAAGTTCGACGAGGACGAGATCCGCTTCATCCTCAACTACGGCCGTCCGTTCTCGCCGATGTCGCCGTGGGGTCTCGTCGGTGGCGGCCCGATGAACACCCAGCAGATCGACAACCTGATCGCCTACATGAAGAGCATCCAGATCCCGCGCGAGAACTGCGCCGAGGGTGAGGACCCGCTCACGTGCGAGTCGGGCAACCTGCCCGCCGAGCTCCAGGCCGACGTGCAGGCCGCCGCCGAGCGGGCGGTCGAGAGCGGTGAGGCCGACAGCATCGGTCAGGCACTGTTCAACCTCGAACTCGGCGCCGGCGCCTACAGCTGCGCACGCTGCCACACGCTCGGGTGGAGCTACGGCCAGCCCGGCGTGTCCGGCCAGGGAGCGTTCGGTTGGAACCTCACCGGCGGTTCGGTCAACTCGCACTTCGCGGACGACGAGCAACTGGTCTCGTTCCTGAAGAGCGGTTCCGAGTTCGGCAGGCTCTATGGTCTCAACGGCCAGGGCAGCGGTCGGATGCCCGGGTTCGGGTCGTTGCTCACCGACGAGCAGATCCGCGAGATCGTCGAATACGTACGGAGCTTGTGACCATGACGTTGTTGGCAATCGGCTGGGAGCCCGAGCTCCGAGGTCTCCTCACCGTCATCATCGGTGTCGTCATCCTGTGCGGCAGCATCTACGGCATCTTGGCCACGAACATGGGCTTGCGGCTCGCGTTCCTGGTGACGTTGACCGCGTTGTTCGGCTGGCTGATGCTGATGGGTTCGGTGTGGTGGATCTACGGCATCGGGCTGCGCGGTCCCGACCCGAGCTGGCAGGCGGTGCCGGGAGCCGGCGTGCTCCAGGACGTCGACGCGCTCGGTGCGTCGGGTGTCCTGGATCCGAATGCCGACGTCCCTGACGACGCGTCACCGGCCGAATCGGCCGAGATCGTGCGCGAGACGTTCCTCGACCAGGGTTGGGTGGTGCTCGACACGGCCTCGCCGGCGTTCGGCCAGGCGCAGGCCGCCGCCACCGAGTTCCTCGTCGAGGAAGGCGCCTTTGCTGCCGGACAGTTCGCGGTCGTCGAGGTGTTCGACACCGGTGGCGAGCGGTACCCGAAGATCAACGACACGTTCGACTTCTTCGCGTTCTGGCACACCCCGCACTACGTGGTCGCCGAGGCGGTCCCGTTCGTGCCGGTGCGCGAAGAGCCGGGCCGTGCCCCGGCGCGGCCCGAAGTCGACGAGGACCGTCAGCGCGAGTACGTCTACATGGTCCGTGACCTCGGTGCGCGCCGTCAGCCGCCCGCCGTGCTGACCATCGGTGCCGGTGCGATCTTCTTGTCGCTGTGCTACCTGCTGCACCGCCGCGACCGTGTGCTCAAGGAGAACCTCGAGCAGCCGTTGCCGGCTGTCACGGTCGAGGGTCCCCCCGCCGACGCCGACACCGACGCCGAGCAGGAGAAGGTCGGAGCCGGCGTCTGAGATGAGGTCCTAAATGGGGCAGTACCTCCCCATCGTCATCTTGTTGCTCCTCGCCGTGGTCTTCGGCATCCTCAGTTTCGCCGCGTCACGGTTGTTGGCACCGCGCCGACCGTCGATCGCGAAGCAGGCGCCCTACGAGTGTGGGATCGTGCCGACCAGGGAACCCCCCGAGCGGTTCCCCGTCAGCTTCTACATCGTGGCGATGCTGTTCATCATGTTCGACATCGAGATCATCTTCCTCTACCCCTATGCCGTGTCGCACTCGACCCTCGGCGCCTACGGGTTCTGGGCGGTCTTCGCGTTCTCGGTCGTCTTCTTCGCCACGTTCGTCTACGAAGTCGCCCGTGGTGGGCTCGACTGGGGGCCGATCCATCGCTATCGCAGCCTGGCTGCCAACGCTGCGATGGTGTCACCCGAACGCACGGCCACCACGACGGTGCGCCGTGTGGGCACCGACGGCCGCATCCCGGCGGGCGACGGCGCAGCCGCGTAGTCGCCGTAGAGCAAAGGAGTCATCACCATGGGCATCGTCAACGATGTGCTCGACGACGGGCTCGGCGGGCTGTCGCACAACGTCATCACGGGCAAACTCGAAGACCTGGTCAACTGGTCGCGTTCGCGATCGTCGTGGCCGGCGTCGTTCGGACTCGCCTGCTGCGCCATCGAGATGATGGCCACCGGCGGCGCCCACTACGACATCTCGCGCTTCGGCATGGAGGTGTTCCGTGCGTCGCCGCGCCAGGCCGACATCATGATCGTGGCCGGCCGCGTCAGCCAGAAGATGGCGCCGGTGCTGCGTCAGGTCTACGACCAGATGATGGAGCCCAAGTGGGTCATCTCGATGGGCGTGTGCGCCTCGTCGGGTGGCATGTTCAACAACTACGCGATCGTGCAGGGTGTCGACCAGGTCGTGCCCATCGACGTGTACGCGCCGGGGTGCCCGCCGACCCCCGAAACGCTGATCCACGCGATCGAGACGCTGCACGGCCTGATCGAGACCAACCAGATCCTCAAGCGTCGCGAGGCGACCGGCGCCGGAGCGAACGTGCACGTCGAGTACATCGAGCCCGGAATGTCGGCGACACCGGTACTGCTCGGAGCCAAGAAGTGAGCCCACCCGACCAGCACCCTGGAGACGTCCGCCACGTTGCTCGCGACGAGTACCTCGACACCGTGAAGTCGCTCGCCGACGAGGGCTACACGATGTGCATCGACCTCACCGCGGTCGACTATCTCGAGCTCCCCGGCCGCAAGCTCCCCGACGACGCCGAGGCGCCGCAACGGTTCGAAGTGGTCGTCAACCTGCTCGACATGCGCAACCGCCGCCGCTTGCGGTTGCGCGTACAGGTGCCCGAGGACGATGTGACGCTGCCGACCCTCTTCGACGTGCACCCGGGCACCGAGGCCATGGAGCGTGAGGTGTTCGACATGTTCGGAATCGAGTTCGACGACCACCCCGACCTCACCCGCATCCTGATGCCGGAGGACTGGGTGGGCCACCCGCTGCGCAAGGACTACGAGATCGGCCGCATCCCCGTGCAGTTCAAGGGAGCCAACGCCTGATGAGCACCGACTACTACCTGCGCTCCGTCGCGGGAACCGACGAAGGTGAACAGCAGCTCCAGCCGCGCAGCGAGCTGACCGCCAAGGAGATGATGCGCGAGATCGGCGCCGTGCTGCGGATGTCCGAGGCCGAAGCCGCCGAGCTCGGCGGCCTGCCCGACGATCCCGACGAGGATCAGACGATGATCATCAACATGGGTCCGCAGCACCCGTCCACCCACGGTGTGCTGCGCCTCATGTTGGAGCTCCAGGGCGAGACCGTGCTGCGCTGCAAGCCGATCATCGGCTACCTGCACACCGGCA
>CAZJUC010000212.1:0-5694 GCA_964549065.1 uncultured Ilumatobacteraceae bacterium | reverse complement strand
GCGATGCGGTCGCGATGGTGGCGGTCCATGTTGGCCTGCACCTTGAACACGAACGCCGAGCACGGCTCATCGAGGTGACGAGGCTTGTCGTCGACGTCGAGGCGGGGTGACGGGGCGGGGGCGAGGTCGACGATGGCGTCGAGCAGGTGGCGGACACCGAAATTGGTCAGCGCCGAGCCGGCGAACACGGGCGTGGATTCGCCCGCCAGGAACGACGCCATGTCGACGTCGGCCTCCATCGCGCTGAGCAGCTCGGTCTCCTCGCTGCTCTTGGTCCACGCCGTGCCCTCTTCGTCGGCGGCGCGCTCGGCGGGAACGTCTTCTTCGGGGGCGATCTGGCTGCCGCGGGCGGTGCGGGTGAAGCGGGTGAAGACGTCGGTACGGCGATCGATCACGCCGCGCAGGTCGCCGAAGGACCCGACGGGCCACGTGGCCGGCGTCGGGCGCAGGCCGATCTGCTCCTCGATCTGGTCGAGCAGTTCCAACGGCTCCATGCCGGGCCGGTCGAGCTTGTTGAGGAACGTGATCACGGGCAGGTTCCGGGAGCGGCACACCTCGAACAGCTTCAGGGTCTGGGGCTCGATGCCCTTCGCGGAGTCGAGCACCATCACCACGGCATCGACGGCCGCGAGCACTCGGTAGGTGTCCTCGGAGAAATCGCGGTGGCCCGGGGTGTCGAGGAGGTTGAGTTCGTGGTCGCGGTACCGGAAGTTCAGCGCGGTCGACGAGATCGAGATGCCGCGCTTCTGCTCCATGTCCATCCAGTCGGAGGTCGCCGCACGACGGCCCTCGTGCGCCTTGACGGCGCCGCCGGAGGTGATCGCACCGGCGTACAGCAGGAACTTCTCGGTGAGGGTGGTCTTGCCCGCGTCGGGGTGGCTGATGATCGCGAACGTGCGACGACGCGCGGCTTCGCGGAGCACCTGAGCGGACATCCGATCACGTTACCGTCACCTCGTGAACCGTGCCGCCGACTTCGACCGGGAACGACTCTCCGATCTGATGGCGGTCGAAGAACGCCGGTTCCTCGAGCTGCACCCGCGCTCGGCGGAGTTGGCCGAATCCGGCCGCCGCCACCTCCTCGCCGGTGTGCCGATGCCGTGGATGACACGTTGGCCCGGCGGGTTCCCGGTCCACGTGGCCGAGGCCTCGGGGGCGCGGTTCGTCGATGTCGACGGCATCGAGTACGTCGACTTCTGCATGGGTGACACCGGAGCGATGACCGGCCATGGTGGGGGTGGGCTCGATGCCGCCGTCGCCCGATCGACGACGATGCTGCCGAGCGAGGACGCGTCGTGGGTCGCCGACGAGTTGCACCGCCGGTTCGGGTTGGCGAAGTGGCAGTTGACCACGTCGGCCACCGACGCCAACCGGTTCGTGCTGCGCTTTGCCCGGCATCTCACCGGCCGTCCGAAGATCGCCGTGATCGACTGGTGTTACCACGGCACGGTCGACGAGACACTGGCCATTCTCGGACCCGCCGGTTCGGTGATCAGTCGGCCCGGAGCGATCGGACCGCAGGTCGATCCGGCGACGACCACGACGGTCGTGCCGTTCAACGATGTCGACGCGCTCGACGCCGCGCTCGCCCACGGTGACGTGGCGGCGCTGCTCATGGAGCCGGCGCTCACCAACATCGGCATCGTGCTGCCACGATCGGGCTACCACGACGCCGTTCGTGAGATCACCCGTCGCCACGGTGTGCTGTTGGTCGTCGACGAGACGCACACGATCTCCGCCGGGCCCGGCGGATGCACACAGGCGTGGGGGCTCGACCCCGACATGGTGGTGATGGGCAAGCCGATCGGTGGTGGCTTCCCGGTGGCGACGTACGGCATGACCGAGGAGCTCGCCGTCACGCTCGAACCGATACTGCACGGTCACGAGGCCGACGTCGGGGGCGTGGGCGGCACGCTCGCCGGCAGTGCCATGGCAACGGCCGCGATCCGGGCCACGCTGTCGACGACGTTGCTGGAGGCCGACTACGAGCGCATGATCCCGCTGGCCACGCGCTGGGCCGAAGGGGTGGCGGGCGCCATCGAGGAGCACACGCTGGCCTGGTCGGTGCAGCAGCTGGGCTGCCGTGCCGAGTACTGGTTCTGCCCGTTGCCGGTCAACGGCGCCGACGCCGCCGCCGCGGTCGACGATCAGCTCGACGCATTCATGCACCTCTGGGCGCTCAACCGAGGGATCCTGATGACGCCGTTCCACAACATGGCGCTGCTGTCGCCGGCACACACCGAGGCCGACGTCGACCGCCACACCGAGGTGTTCGACGCCGCTCTCGCCACCCTCACGTGACCACCGCGCCCCGGCCCCCAACGCGATGAGCCAAACCCCCGCATGCCGTGGTTTCGCTCATCGCTCGGCGCTGACCGTCGGAGGTGATGAGCCAAACCCCAGTCTGGCGTGGGTCGGCTCATCACCGTGGGCGTTCGAGTCAGGGGGTGGCGACGTCGCCGAGGCCCTCGGGCAGCATCTCGGTGACGCCGTCGAGACCGAGTGCCTCCGTTGCTTGACCGAGATCGACGCCGAAGTTCTCGGCGATCGCACTGCCCTGGCCGAGCACGCCGTCGACGTGCTCACCCAACCCGGTCGACTCGAGGACGCCGCTGAGCGCGCCGCCCGAGACGAGACCCTTGATGGCACCCAATAGACCCATTGTGAAATACCCTTTCTGTGTGGTTGGTTCGATGTTCTCGGTGACGGGTTGCCGACGTACACCGCGCTCGGTCACAGTGGTGTGATGTCGACCGCTCTGGTGCAGGCCGCACGTGACGTGATCGCGAACGCGAATCGTGTGGTGGTGCTCACGGGTGCGGGCATCTCCACTGATTCGGGCATTCCGGACTTCCGCGGCCCGCAGGGTCTCTGGACGAAGAACCCGGCGGCGGAGAAAGCCGCCGACATCCGGTTCTATCTCGATGATCCGGAGGTGCGCTGCGCCGCCTGGCAGAATCGGCTCACGACGCCGGCGTGGACTGCGGAGCCGAACCGGGGGCATGCGGCGATCGTCGAGCTGGAGCGGCGCGGACAACTCCACGGCCTCGTGACGCAGAACATCGACGGGTTGCACCAGAAGGCGGGCAACGATCCGTCGAAGGTGATCGAGGTGCACGGCACGGTCTGGTTCACGCGTTGTTGGGACTGCGAGGACCGCCGTCCGATGGACCAGGCGCTTCGACGGGTCAGCGCGGGAGATGCCGATCCGTCCTGTCTCGAGTGTGGTGGCATTCTCAAGAGCGACACGATCAGCTTCGGTCAGGCGCTCGTGCCCGAGGTGATCGAGCGGGCGATGCAGGTGAGCGACGAGTGTGACGTGATCCTCGCGGTCGGCTCGACGCTCAGCGTCTTCCCCGCGGCGAACTGCGTGCCGAGGGCGAAGGCGGCCGGGGCGCAGGTGATCATCGTCAACGGAGACGAGACGGCGATGGACCGCTACGCGGACTGGCTGCTCGTCGGACAGATCGGCGAGATCCTTCCGAGGCTCGTCGGCTGAGCCTTCGGGACACTGATCGACGCGAAGGCTCGCTGAGCGGAAGTCCGGCGATCAGGTCAGCTCGACGAGCAGGCCAAGCGTTGCAACGATCAGACCACCGAGCAGTAGCCCGCGAACGACGCGAGGCCCGGCACGTCTGGCAAGGGAGCCCCAGAGCTGGACTCCTCCCGCGGGCGACGAAGGGTGAGGTTCCGCCTTGCCGAACTGAGGGGCGCTCGTCGCCTGGGTCTCGACGAAGTCGCGTTCCACGAGCCGTCACCCTACCCATCTCGGGCTACCACGAATTTCGCCGGCCGCGAGCTGGCGGCGATGTGGCGGTGCGAACCAACTGCGGCTGATCACCGGGAGCGCAGTGCAGTCGTCCGTCGGCTTGCGAGGATCGCACCACCGATCACGAACGCCACACCGACGAGTTCCGACACGAAGATCTCGTCGCCTCGGAACGCGACACCGAGCACGAGCGCGACCACCGGGATCAGGTAGGTGATGAAGGAGGCCCGGGTCGAGCCGACCCTGCCGACGAGCGCGCCCATCAGCGCAAACGCGACGCCGGTCCCGATCACTCCGAGCACGGTGACGGCGACGACCGGTCCCGTCTCCCAGCTGGCGTCGCCGACCTGCCAGAGGCCGTACGGCGCGGTCCAGATCGTGGCCAGCGCGAGCATCTTCGCCATCAGGTCCACCGAGCCGTACCGCTGTTGCAGCGGTGCAGCAATCGTGAGGGAGAAGCCGTAGCAGACGGTGGCGAGAACCACGAGCGCCACACCGAACGCCTCGCTCGACCCGTCGCCGATCGACGGCAGGCTCACGAGCACCACCCCGACGAAGCCGACGCCGATGCCGAGTAGTTGGGCGCCTTTGGTCGGTTGGCGCAGCAGCGCCATGGCGAAGATCGCGGCGAAGATCGGGGTGCCGCCGTTGAGCAGGCCGGTCACCGCGGAGCTGATGTGCTGCTCGGCGATCGGGAACAGCGTGAACGGCAGCGCGACCCACGTGATCGAGAGCGTGAGAAGCCGGAGCCGGTCATGGGGTCGGATCTTCGTGTGTTGACGGGGGAGTGGCAGCACCGCCAGGGCCAGCGCGCCGAGTCCGACGCGCATCAGCGTGATCATGCCGGGTGGGAGCGCGTCGAGCCCGATGTCGATGAACAGGAACGAGGCGCCCCAGATCGCGGCGACCGACACGAACAACCCCCAGTCGGCCGAGGTGAATTGATCGTCGACGCCCGGTGGTGTCGCCGTGGCACTCGTCACGCGGGCACGGTAGCGGGGCGATCGATGTTGTAATCCTGACTGACTCGGTAGGCTTTCGGGCATGGCAACGTTCCGAGACCTGCTCGCCGCCGCGAAGTCCGAGATCCGCGAGGTCGACACCGCCGGCGCCGCCGATCACATCGCCGACGGTGCGATCGTGCTCGACGTGCGCGAACCCGACGAGTACGAGGAAGGCGCAGTGCCCGGCGCGATCCACATCCCCCGTGGCCACCTCGAAGCGCAGGTCGAGAACCGCATCGCCGACAAGTCGGCGCCGATCGTCGTCTACTGCGCCGGTGGCGTCCGCTCGGCGTTCGCTGCGAAGACGCTCGACGAGCTCGGCTACACCGACGTCGAGTCGATGGACGGCGGCTTCGGCCGGTGGAAGGACGAGGGTCGTCCGTGGAAGCAGCCGGCGTCGTTGACGCCAGAGCAGAACAACCGCTACAAGCGCCACCTGCTCCTGCCCGAGGTCGGAGTGGAGGGCCAGGTCAAACTGCTCGAGGCGAAGGTGTTGCTGCTGGGGGCGGGCGGTCTCGGCTCACCGGCGGCGCTCTACCTGGCGGCCGCCGGCGTCGGCACGCTCGGCATCGTCGACATGGACGACGTCGACTCGTCCAACCTGCAGCGCCAGATCCTCCACAACATCGACCGCATCGGCGACCGCAAGGTCGACTCGGCAAAGAAGACCCTCACGATGCTCAACCCCGACGTGGACGTCGTCACCTACGACACGCGCCTCGACGCGTCGAACATCATCGACATCATCTCGGGCTACGACGTGATCGTCGACGGCGCCGACAACTTCCCGAGCCGCTACCTGCTCAACGACGCCAGCGTGAAGCTCGGCATCCCCGTGGTGCACGGCTCGATCTTCCGCTTCGAGGGCATGGTCAGCGTGTTCCACCCGACGCAGGGCCCCACCTACCGCGACATGGTGCC
>CAZJUC010000211.1:0-5723 GCA_964549065.1 uncultured Ilumatobacteraceae bacterium | reverse complement strand
CGCACCTCGAACTGATGCTCCGCGCGTACATGACCACCGCCGGCGACGGCCCCAAGCGCATCATCTCCACCACGCTCGACGCCATGTGCTCCGGCGGCATGTACGACCACGTCGGCGGTGGCTTCGCCCGCTACTCGACGGACCGCGAGTGGCTCGTACCGCACTTCGAGAAGATGCTCTACGACCAGGCACTGCTGCTCGGCATCTACCTCGAGGGACTGATCGTGCTCGGGCGAGCCGACTGGCGCCTGGTGATCGAGGAGACGATCGACTACGTCCTGACCGAGCTGCGCCATCCCGACGGCGGCTTCTACTCCGCTGAGGACGCCGATTCGCTCGACCCCGAGGGCAACACCGTCGAAGGGTGGTTCACGACCTGGACGCCCGCCGAGGTGCGCGCCGCACTCCCCCACGTCGACGCCGCCGTGGTCGAGACGTTGATCGACTGGTACGGCATCACCGACGAGGGCAACTTCGAGGGCCGGTCGATCCCGAACCGCCTCGCCGCCCGAGGTCAGCTCCTTCGCCCTCCCGAGCTCGACGCTGCCGTCGAGGCGCTGCGCACGGCCCGGTCGGAGCGCCAGCATCCCGGCCTCGACGACAAGGTGCTCACCGAATGGAACGCCCTGTTCCTCTCGTCGCTCGCCCAGGCCGCCGCAGTGTTCGGTCGTCGCGACTGGCTCGATGCGGCGATCGCCAACGCCGAGTTCCTGCTCCGGGAGCTGCGCGACGATCGCGGCCGTTGGTTCCGCAGCTGGCAGGCCGACGGCGAGCCTCCCGCACGACACGCGGCGCTCGCCGCCGACCATGCTGCACTCGTCGACGCGTTCACCCGGTTGGCCGAGGCGAGCGGTGAGGCGCGCTGGATCGACGAGGCGGTCCACACCGCCGACACGATGCTCGACTGGTTTTTCGATCCCGAGCAGGGCGGGCTCTTCACCACCGCCGAGGATGCCGAGGCGCTGTTGGTGCGCCAGAAGGACCTCACCGACGGAGCCACCCCGTCGGCCAATTCGACCGCAGCGATCGCCTTGTTCCGGCTGGCCGCGCTGACCGGCGAGCAGCGCTACGCCAACCAGGCCGACCGGATCCTGCAACTGTTGGCCACTGCGGTTGCGAAGTCACCCAGCCAGTACTCGAACGCGATGGTGGCCACCGATCTGCGCCGCCGGGGCTTGACCGAGGTGGTCATCGTCGGCGATCGGCCCGACCTCGTGCGCCTGGCCCAGTCGGTGTGGCGGCCCGACACGGTGCTCGCCTGGGGCGAGCCCTACGACTCGCCGCTCTGGAACGACCGGGCCGACGGATTCGCCTACGTCTGCCGAAACTACGCCTGCGAACTCCCCCAGGACACACTCCAGGGCTTTGCCGAGAAGTTGACCGGACGCAAGGTCACCATCACCGGCGACAAGATCGTGACCGAACCCCACGACCAGCAGTGACGACATCCGATCCTGGGTCCGGCCCCTGCGGTCGTCACCAGCGGCCGCGATGGATGATCTGGCGCACCGGGCGACGACTGCGGCCGGCGCTGCGCCCAGGCCCTGACGCCCGGTCGTCGGACGTGGCGGCCTCGGCCGGGTAGCCGAGGGCGATCGCTCCGAGCAGCTCCAGTCCGTTCGGGATGCCGAGCCCGTGACGCAATTCGCGTTCACCGCGGAACACGCCGAAGAACAGCGCGCCCAGTCCGGCGTCCTCGGCAGCGAGCAGCAGCGTCATCACCGCCATCGAGGTGTCGATCGTCCAGTACGGCACCGGCCATGCCGACGGGCCCGTGCCGAGCCCGGTCTGGGCCTTGTCGGGCTCGGCGTAGCGCTCGACGTAGGCCCTGGAGTCAGCGAGTGGCAGGGCGATCACCGGTGCTGTCAACAGGCGCTGCCAGCGGAACGAGTCGCGCTTGACCGCCGGCAGGGTCGAATCCCAGAACCGGGCCGTCTCGGCGCCCTCGAGCAGCACGAGATGCCACCCCTGGGTCTTACCGGCGCTCGGCGCCCGCGAGGCCAGGTCGACCAAGCGGTTCAGGAGGTCCGCCTCGACGGGTCGGTCGTCGAACGCCCTGGTCATCCGCCGATTGCGGACGACCTCGGCGAACTCGGTCATGTCATCGCCTGACCGGAAGGGTTCAGCGCTTCCCGAGCTTCTGGAGGTCCTCGGCCATCGTCCAGCCGTAGACGACCATCGCGCCGCCCTTGGCAGCCGGCACCGCCTCGAACATCTCCACGACGTCGGCGTCGAGCTTGTCCGGCTTCGACGACTCGTGGTCGAGGAAGCCGTCGGCGCTGCCCGCAGATGCGATGAAGGTCTTCGCGTCGTACTTCGCATCGACGCCGAACCGTTTGGCGAGACGACGGCCCCACGCACGTTCCTCGCCAACGGCGTTCGCACCGGGCGACGGCGTGACCTCGCGCAGGTCCTTGAACGCCTCGAGGCCGTCGGCATTGACGAACCGGCAGCCGACGACCACGTCTTCGTCCGGGAACGCCATCAGTGCGCGGTGGTAGGCCTCGCCGATCAGGCCCCGCAGCACCTGATCTCGCTTGGACGAGCGCTTCACCGACATCAGACCGATCAGCACACACGGCGTTCCACCGATGCGCTCGAGGGTCGAGAACGTGAACCCGTGCAATGCACCACCGAATCGGGCGGTCGTGATCAGGACCCAGTCCTCCTTCGCCTTGGAGAGCTGACCGGCGCTGAACGCATCCTCCATCGACGCCAGTTCCTCGAGGTCGGTGTCGGTCAGGGCCGCAGCGTCGTTGGTCGAAACGTCCAGTGCCATTCGAACGATTCTACAGCAGCACCGCCTCATGCCCGAAGGCCATGCGAAGTTCACCCACCGATCTGTCCAGATCGACCCGGAATTCGTCGGCGAGCTTGAGCACCTTGCCCTGCCCGATGTCGACCATCACCACCGAGTCACCTGGGTGTTCGCGCAAGATGCGCTTCAACCGCTGGATCTTCAGTTCGTCGAGACCGGTCGACGGCAGACGCAGCCGCAGCGGCGCCGCCGGGCCGTCACTCAAGCCCGACAGCACGGTGATCGTCTGGCCGATCAGCCCGAATCGCGACTCGTCACGCCGGTCGAGCCGGCCCTTGACCGCAACGATCAGGTCGTCTTCGAGCTTGTGTCCCTGCTCGGCGAGCGTCCGCGGGAAGATCGTGACCTCGATCGATGCGTCGAGGTCCTCCAGCAGGAACACCGCCATCTGGTCGCCCTTCTTGGTGAACTTGCGGGCCAGGTTGGTGATCACCCCACCGACCACCACGTTGGCGCCGTCCTCCATCGTCTGCAGGTCGAGCACCGACTGCTCGACCTTGCGCCGCAGGGCAGCCTCGACGCCGAACAGTGGGTGGTCGGACACGTACAGCCCGAGCATCTCCTTTTCGTAGCGGAGCTGTTCGGTCTTGTCGAAGGCGAGATCCGGGATCTCGGTGCGCTCGTCGAAGCCGTCGCCCGAGGCTCCGTCGGCCCCGTGGCCCTCGCCGCTGTCGCCCCAGTCGCCGAACAGGCTCATCACGCCCTTCTCGCGCTCACGACGTCGCTTGACCGTGGTGTCGATGATGTGCTCGAACACGGTGAGGAGACCGCGTCGGGTGTGCCCGAGGGTGTCGAACGCACCACCCTTGATCAGCGACTCGATCGTGCGCTTGTTGAGCACGGGCTCGGGGACCCGCTCGACGAAGTCGTGGAAGCTCGTGAACTGTCCGTTCTCGGTGCGTTCGGTGATCAACAGCTCGACCAGGGCCTCACCGACGTTGCGGACCGCCGACATGCCGAAGGTGATCGCACCAGGGCTCCCCACGGCCAGTGAGACCCCCGGCGGCAGCTCGTCGGGGGCGAGCGCACCGAAGTTCGACATCGACCGGTTGACGTCGGGAGGCAGCACCTTGATGCCCATCGACCGGCAGTCGCTCAGGTAGATCGCCGCCTTGTCGAGGTTGTTCTTGACGCTGGTGAGCAGACAGGCGATGTACTCGACCGGATAGTGGGCCTTGAGGTACGCGGTCTGGTAGGTGACGAGGCCGTAGCCGAACGTATGGCTCTTGTTGAAGGCGTAGTCGGCGAACTTCTCGATGATGTCGAACAGTTCCTTGCCCAGTGCCGGCTCGTACCCGGTGCGCACCACACCTGACTCGAAGCCGTCACGGGCCTCGGCCATGACCTCTCTCACCTTCTTCCCCATGGCTTTGCGGAGGTTGTCCGCTTCGGCCAACGAGTAGCCGGCGAACTTCTGGGCGACACGCATCACGCTCTCCTGATAGATCATCAGGCCGTAGGTGTCGCCCAGCACCTCCTTCGCGTCCTCGTGGAAGTATTCGACCGGTTTGCGTTGGTTCTTGCGGTCGGCGTAGTCGTAGTGCATGTTGACGCTCATCGGCCCCGGCCGATAGAGCGCCAGCACAGCGGAGACGTCTTCGAAGCTGTTCGGCGCCATCGCCTTGAGCAGTTGGCGCATCGGAGGGGACTCCAGCTGGAACACACCGATCGTCTCGCCCTTCGACAGCAGGTCGAAGGTGGCCTGGTCGTCGAGCGCGACGTCGTCGATGACGAAGTCGGGATCGCGTTGGGCGCGGATCATCGCCTCGGCGTCGGTGATCACGTCGAGGTTGCGCAACCCGAGGAAGTCCATCTTCAGCAGGCCGAGGTCTTCGACCCCGTGCATTTCGTACTGGGTGACCACGGGGGCATCCGCAGGGTCGACGCCGGACTCGGGCTTGCGTTGGATCGGGACGTAATCGGTGACCGGATCCTTGGTGATCACCACGGCAGCCGCGTGGATGCCGTCGGAACGCTTCAGCCCCTCGAGGCCTCGTGCGACGTCGATCACCTTCTTCAGGTCGGTGTCGGTGTCGTACATCGCCCGGAGGTCGGCTGCCGCCTTGTAGCCGTCGGCGTACTTCAGGTTCTGCTCGAAGCAGTACTTGAGCGGCGTGTCGCGGCCCATCACCATCGGGGGCATCGCCTTGGCCAGCTTGTCGCCCACGCCGTAGGGATAGCCGAGCACCCGGGCAGCGTCGCGGACGGCGTTGCGGGCCTTGATCGTGCCGAACGTGATGATCTGGGCCACGTGATCGCGCCCGTAGCGTTCGGCGGCGTACCGGATCATCTCGTCGCGGTAACGAGAGTCGAAGTCCATGTCGATGTCCGGCATCGACACCCGGCTGGGATTGAGGAAGCGCTCGAACAGCAGGTCGTACTTGATCGGGTCGAGGTCGGTGATCCACAGGCTGTACGCCACCGCGCAGCCGGCGGCCGACCCACGGCCCGGGCCGACCCGGATGCCGGCGTCACGGGCGTGCTTGATCAGGTCCCACGTGATGAGGAAGTACGAGGCGAACCCCATGTCGTTGATGACCTTGAGTTCGTAGCTGAGTCGCTCGACCGCCTCGTTCGGCAGCTGGTCGCCCCAGCGCTTCTTCGCCCCTTCCCAGGTGAGGTGCTCGAGGTAGGACGCATCGTCGAACCCCTCGGGCACCGGGAAGTTGGGCAGCAGCGGCTTGCCGAACTCGATCTGCAGGTCGGCGCGTTCGGCGATCCACAACGTGTTGTCGCAGGCCGACGGCACTTCGCGGAACAGGTACCGCATCTCGGCAGCGGTCTTCAGGTAGTGCTCGCTGCCCTCGAACTTGAAGCGCTTCGCATCGGACAGCAGCGCCCCGGTCTGCACGCACAACAACGCGTCGTGGGCCTCGTGGTCCTCTTGGTGCGTGTAGTGGCTGTC
>CAZJUC010000210.1:0-5753 GCA_964549065.1 uncultured Ilumatobacteraceae bacterium | reverse complement strand
TGAACGGCTCGTACTCCTGCCAGATCACCTGGACCTCACGGATGAAGACGTCGGCCCCGACGTCACCGATCCCCGTGAAGGCGGTCAAGCGCGCCCGAAGCTCATCGGAGTCGCCATCAGCTTCGTCTCGCACCCGGCGGAGATCGCCGTCGTGGTACTCGATCAGGCGCTCGGCGGTGCTCGCGAGATATCGAGACGTGCTCTCGTCGTAGCGGGCGTAGCCGGCTTCGTTCAACACCTTCGTGCGCTGTTCCCACGTGGCCCCAGCCATCTTGTCGGGAGTCGTCCATCCCGCCTCGAACAACGCCCTGGCCGCGGCCACGGCGATGTCAGCATCGATGCGCGCGCTGATCAGCAGCGAGAGGCACAGCAGTTGGAACAGCGGGGCGGGTGTGTTGCGTCCGAGTCGGATTCCGGCGTCGGACGCGAACGTCTTCCCATGCCGGTCGAGCAAGGTTGCGATCGTCCCCTCGGTGGTTGCCTCTCCGGTCTCTGCCACCGTGTCGTCTCCTCTCACTCGGCCTGATGCCGGATTCGTTCCCGCCCGGGCCCGTCGTCAACCATCAGGGTCGCTCACGTTCCCCAGGGCTCGGTGAGGTGCTCGCCGGCACGTTGGGCCTGCTCCATGTGCAACGGATGCAGTGCCTCGGTGTCGTCGAAAAAGCAGAAGGCGTCGTATCTGCCGCCCATCGTGGTCGGCACCCAGTTGCCCAGGTGATCGATGTCGGGGTGGTAGACCACACCGATCGCTCGGTGCCCGCGGCGCGCCGACAACCACGGCGTGTCTCGCTGCTCGGGAAAGACGAGCAGCGTCGGACGCGGGGACACCTGATGGAGGAGATCCTCGTGGGATCCTGCCGGTGCGGGCGGAACCGGCATCCGACGCATGCGGGCGCCCCACTCCTCGCCGGCGATGACACCGCCGCGATGGCCGCCGAAGCCGACGAGTGCGACGTCATCGGCGCCGTAGCGTTCCCGTGCCAACTGGCCGACGTTGAACATCCCCGCCCGCGCCATGTCGGTGGCCCGCGCATCGCCGATGTGGGTGTTGTGCTCCCACACCACGCCCTTGGCCTGCTGGCCGTGGTACCGCAGGAGACGATCGAGGGTGTCGATCATGTGCTGATCACGAACATTCCACGAATCAGCATTCCCGCGGACCATCGTCCGGTAGTAACGCTCGGCACCCCTGAGCACCTCGGCGTTCTGGATGGCATCGAGTTCCGCCTCCGCCCCGTCGGCAGGAGGCTCGTGGGACTTGCGCATCTCGCCGAGCAGTCCGACCACCTCGTCCTCGCACGATGTCGGGATCAAGCGTGTCGCCCGGGCGTAGCGCTGCGGGTCCTCGTGATACGGGTCGAAGCAACGAGCGGCGTCACGCGCCGCCTCGACGGCGCCGGAGTCGTGCTCGCCCAGGTACGCCATGATGCCCTCGAGCGACTCCCACAACGAGTACACGTCGAGCCCGTAGAACCCGACGTTCGCTCCGGTGCGCTCGTTGTGATCACGGAGCCACTCGATGAACTCGACCACCTCCTCGTTGGCCCACATCCACGTCGGCCACCGTTCGAACCGGTCGAGTACCTGCCGGGCGCTCAGGTCACGATCGCCGCGTCCCTTCACCCACTCGTTGATGCGAAAGCAGTCGGGCCAATCACCTTCGACGGCCACGAAGCTCGCCTGACGCTCCTCGATGAGACGACGGCTGATCTCGGCTCGCCAGCGGTAGTACTCGGAGGTGCCGTGCGAGGCCTCGCCGAGCAACGCGACGCGCACGCCGCCGAGGCGGTCGATGAGCGGGTCCAGTCCTCCGGCGGTGTCCAGTGGCCTTGCCAGGGTCGCGATGTCCTGGAGTTCAGCATCGGTGGTCGGCGCTCCCATTTCGGTTGCCATCGTGTTCTCCTCTCGGATCGGGGATCATCTGTCCCAGAAGTCGGCGAGTCGTTCAGTCATCGGGCGCTCGGTCATCGGATCCTCCATCGCCGGATCCACGCGGTGGCGGGAGATGTGGCGGATGGGCGACCTGCATCTCGGCAGCCTCGTGGAGCGTCTCCGACAGAGTGGGATGCGGGGCCACGGCGAGGGCGAGGTCGCGAGCCACCGCGCCCATCTCGATCGCGACGACCGCCTCCGCGATCATCGTCTCGGCACCCCTCCCGACGATGCCGACGCCGAGGATCCGCCCCGACTCGGCGTCGGTGATCAACTTGGTCAGCCCGTCGCTCGAACCCATGGTGCGGGCGCGGCCCGACGCCCGCCACGGATACCGGGAGATCTGCAGCTCGCGGTCATCGGAGTCCGCGTGCTGTTCCGTGACCCCACACCAGGCGAGCTGGGGGTCGGTGTAGACGACGGCGGGAATCGCCCGCTTGTCGAACGCAACGGGCTTGCCGGCGATCACCTCAGCGGCGACGCGTCCCTCGTGCATGGCTTCGTGCGCCAGCAGCTGGCCACCGGCTGCGTCACCGATCGCGAAGATGCCGTCGTCAGAGCTGCGGCGCTGCTCGTCGACGATGATGAAGCCGTCGTCGTCGACGTCGACCCTCGTGTTGTCGAGCCCGATGTCATCGGTGTTGGGGCGGCGGCCGATGGCGACGAGCGCTCGGTCGAACGTCTCCTCGCCGGCGGCGGAACCGTCGTCGAGAACGGCTCGGACGTGCTCGTCCGTCACCGACAGCTCGGTGACGGTCGTCTCGAAGCGGATGGCTTCGAAACGGTCCTCGAGACGCTTCATCAGTGGTCGCACGAGGTCGTCGTCGACCATCGGCACGAGCCGGTCGGTCATCTCGACGACCGTGACGGCACTGCCGAGCGCCGCATAGACGGACCCGAGCTCGAGTCCGACGTATCCACCGCCCACGACCAGCAGGCGATCGGGAATGTCGGGCAGGGCCAACGCGTCGGCCGAATCCATGATGCGGCCGCCGAACTCGGTTCCCGGGAGCGGGATCGGTCGGGAGCCCGTCGCGATGATTGCATGGTCGAACTCGATCGTCGTCTCGCCGTCGTCGCCCGAGACGTGCACTGCCGACGAGTTCTCGAAGGCAGCCCGGCCGTTCACGATTTTCACCCCCCACCGATCGGCGATGGTGTCGAGTCCATCGGTCAGCTCGCTCACCACCCCGCCGGCCCAGTCGCGCAGCGTGTCGAGATCGGTGGTCGGGTCACCGAAGTCGATGCCGAACTCGCGGGCTTCGCGGGCCCGCTCGACCAGTTCGGCGACCTCCAACAGGGCTTTCGAGGGGATGCACCCGCGCAACAGGCACACGCCGCCGAGGCGCTCTTCGTCCGTGACCACGGTGACATCCAGGCCGAGATCGGCGGCACGGAACGCTGCGGCATATCCGCCGGGCCCGGCGCCGATCACCACCAACCTGGTGGATCGTGATGGCTCGGCCATGTGGGCGTCTCCTTCGTCAGACATTGAGCAGCAGGGACTCCGGGTCGGCCAACGCGGCGGCCAGGTCCGCGGTGAAGCGCGCAGCGTCGGCTCCGTCGTTCACGCGATGGTCGAACGAGACCGAGAGCGGCAACACGTACCGCACCTCGATGTGGTGATCGTCGAGGTCGCCGCGGACCACCTGCTCCAACCGGGCCTCGGCCATCCCGACGATGGCCACCTCGGGATGACGGATGATCGGGGTGAATGCCACGCCGCCCAGTGGACCGACATTGGTGACCGTGATGCTCCCGCCCTGCATCTCCTCACGGTCGAGTTGTCGGCGTCGTGTGCGGGCCACGAGTTCGGACACCTCGACGGCGAGCTCGATCAGCGGCTTGCGATCGACGTCGCGCACCACCGGCACGATGAGACCGTCGTCGGTGTCGACCGCGACGCCGACATGGCGATACTGCTTGAGGATCAGGTGCCGGGCCTCATCGTCGAGGCTGGCGTTGAACCGTGGGTGCCGTTCCAGTACTCCGGCGAGCGCCTTCATCACCAGGATCATCAAGCTGAGGTCGCCGCCGCGCTCCTCGACGTCGGGCGCATGGGCCCAGCGGAACCGTTCGAGTTCGGTGACGTCGGCGACATCGTGATGCGTGACGTGTGGAATCTGCGACCACGATCTGGCCATGACCTGGGCGATCGAGCGCCGGACCCCGCGCATCTCGACTCGCTCGACCGGCCCCCACCGCTCGAGGTCGGGCTCAGGTGGGGTCTCGGTCTTGTCCGTGTCGTCGCGTTCCGGGACGGCTTCGGCGGGCTCTTCCCGTGCGGGGGCGCCCTCCTCGGTGGCGCGGACATCGTCGGCGGTCACGCGTCCGTCGGGGCCGCTCGGCGCGACCTCCGCCAACTCGACGCCGAGCTCCCGCGCGAGACGCCGGGTGGCGGGTGACGCCGGCACCGGCTCTTGGCCCGAGCGATCCGACCGCTCTCTGCGCTCCTCGCGCCCTTCGTGCTCTTCGTGCTCTTCGTCGCTCTGTTGTGCTTCCGCCACCGGTCCGGGGAGTTCACCCACCGCGGTGGCGCGGCCGCCCGACTCGTCGTCGGACGGCGCCTCGTCGGCTTCCCCTTCGTCGGCCGGCCCTTCGTCGTCGGAACGCTCCTCGTCGCCGGAACGCTCGTCGTCGCCGGAACGCTCGTCGTCGTCGGAACGCTCCTCTTCGTCGGAACGCTCGTCGTCGCCGTCGGCGAAGACGACGAGGACGTCGCCCACCGTCACGACATCGCCGCTCGACACTTCGACCGACTCGATGTCTCCGCTGTACGGCGACGGCAACTCGGTGGTTGCCTTGTCCGTCTCGATGGCGAACAGGGTGTCGCCCTCTTGCACGGCGTCACCGGGCGACACCATCACCTCGGCGATCTCTCCTTCGTGGATGCCCTCTCCGGGGTCCTGGAACGCGAACTCACGGCTCATGGTCTCACTCGTCCTCGAGGGTCTCGCGGGCGGCTCGGCTGATGCGCTCGGCATCGGGGAGGTAGTCCTGTTCGCGGGCGAACAGCGGCACGATGACGTCGTACCCGGTCACACGCCTGATCGGCGCCTGCAGCCACCAGAACGACTGCTCGATGAGCCGGAACGCGATCTCGCCGGCAGACCCGAAGCTGCGATGTGCCTCGTGCACGATCACCGCACGGCCGGTCTTGCGGACGGACTCGCTGAAGGTCGACTCGTCGAGTGGTGCGATCGTGAGCAGGTCGATGACCTCGGCGCCGACGCCGTCGTCGGCCAGCTGTTCGGCGGCCTCCAACGTCGGCTGGAGCATGGCGCCATAAGTGATCAGCGTGATGTCGTCGCCCTCTCGCACGACCCGCGATTCGCCGATCGGAACGGCCTCGTCATCGTCGGGCACTTCTTCGCGGAATGCCCGGTAGACCTGCTTGGGTTCCATGAAGATCACCGGATCGGGATCGCGGATCGCGCTGGCGAGCAAGCCACGCGCCACCCGGGGTCCCGACGGGATCACGGTCTTGAGCCCGGGAGTGTGCGCGAACCAGGCCTCTTTGCTCTCGGAGTGGTGCTCGAGCGCTCGTACACCGGCGCCGTAGGGCATCCGGATCACCATCGGCACGGTGAAACGCCCTCGCGAACGCCACCGCATCCGTGCCGCATGGCTTTCGATCTGGTGCATCGCGAAGTAGCTGAAGCCGGAGAACTGCATCTCGCACACCGGCCGCAGCCCGTTCAGGGCCATGCCGATGGATGCTCCGACGATCGCCGATTCCGCCAACGGGGTGTCGATGACGCGGCGCTCGCCGAACTCGTCGATCAGGCCCTCGGTGACGCGGAAGACACCACCGTCGACAC
>CAZJUC010000209.1:0-5791 GCA_964549065.1 uncultured Ilumatobacteraceae bacterium | reverse complement strand
CCGACATCCGCCTGATCCGGCGGTTGCAGCGCGACGTCGCCGAGCGTGGCCGCACACCCGAGTTCGTGATCGACCAGTACCTGCAGACGGTCCGCCCGGCGCACGAGCGGTTCATCGAGCCCAGCAAGCGCCATGCCGACGTGATCATCCCCGAGGGCGGTCTCAACCGACCGGCGCTCGAGGTGCTGCTGGCCCGCGTGCGCGAGATCACCCTGGAGCACGACGCCGACCCCGACGACCTGGCCGACGTGACCCCGTGAACGATCCAGCCATGCGCCCCCTCGCGCTGCTCGGCGTTCCTCTCGACGCCAACTCGTCGCACCTGTTCGGCTGCGACGGCGGTCCGGCCGCCATCCGGCAGGCACTCCGATCGGGCTCGGGAAACGACGCCACCGAACGCGGCGTCGACGTGGTGAGCGCCCTCGACGACATCGGTGACGTCGCCGTCACCAACGAGCGTGGCTCGGATGCGGACGCCGCTGCGATCACCGCTGCAATCGCCGCGATCCTCGACGGCGGACGGCGCCCGCTGTCGCTGGGCGGCGACCACTCCGTGACGTTCCCCATCCTGCGCGCCGTCGCCGAGCGGTTCGACGACCTCACGGTGGTGCACATCGACGCGCACCCCGACCTCTACGACGACCTCGACGGCAACCCGCTGAGCCATGCCTCGCCCTTCGCCCGCGCCATGGAGCTCGGGTGCATGACCCGACTCGTCCAGCTCGGCATCCGCACCGCCAACGCCCACCAACGCGAGCAGGCGGCGAGGTTCGGGGTGGAGATGCTGGGCCCGCGGGACCTCCACCGCTTCGATCCCACCTCGATCGACGGCCCGGTCTACCTCAGCGTCGATCTCGACGGCCTCGACCCGTCGGTGGCTCCGGGTGTGTCGCATCACGAGCCCGGCGGTCTCACGTTCCGCGAGGTGCTCGACATCGTCGATGCGTTGCCGGCGCCGATCGTCGGCGCCGACATCGTCGAGTTGAACCCGGCGCGCGACGTCGTCGACATGACGGCGATGGTGGGCGCCAAGCTGGTGAAGGAGATCTCCGGAGCGATGCTCCGATCGTGATGGGTGTCGCATGACGATCCGGGTGCTGTGGGCGACGCCGCGCACGGTGTCGACGGCATTCGAGCGGATGATGATCGAACGGGGCGACCATCTCGTGCTCGACGAACCGTGGTCGCGCGCCTACTACTTCGGCCCCGAACGCCGCTCCGAGCGCTACCCGCTGACGTTCCCCGAGTCGACCTACGCCGCGGTGGAGGACGGCGTGCTCGCGTCGGCAGCCGACGGTGACGTGTTCGTGAAGGACATGGCGTACCACGCCGCTCACGGAATCAGCGACGACGCCCTGGCAGCGATGTCGCACACCTTCCTGATCCGCGATCCGGTGGCAGCGCTGGCGTCGCTGCGCCGCCATTGGCCCGACTTCACCGACGACGAAGCCGGATACGCGGCGCAGCTCGAACTCTTCCACCGGGTGCAGTCACTCACCGGTGCTCCACCGGCGGTGATCGACAGCGACGTCCTGCGCACCGATCCCCAGCGGATCATCGGTGTGTGGTGCGACCGCGTCGGACTGCCCCGACGTCCGGAGGCGTTGACCTGGGCCGCCGGGATGCAACCCCAGTGGCAGCTCTGGAGGAGCTGGCACGCCAATGCGGCAGCCTCGACCGGCTTCGAGCCGCCCGGTTCCGTTTCCGATCCGTCGCCGCCGGACGGATCCGACGACTCACTTGCTGCGGCGGTGGAGGCGTTCGACGTCCTGCGCCGTCACGCCATCGAGTGAACCCGCCCCGGCGTCCGGGCACCGGTTCGCCCGTTCAGCGCACGGTGCCGAAGTAGACCTGCCAGGTCAGTGCCGCCTTCGCCGTGAAGGAGAGGGCGATGTACACGCCCTCTCCGAACACGTAGTTCCGCCACGGGCCGACGCCCTTGTACTGCAGGAACTGGTTCACGGCGAACACGTTGAAGAAGGCGAAGACGCTGAACAGGATGCCCCACACCCAGGCAGGCACCGCCTCGTCGGCGTTGCCGAGCGCACCGGCGAAGTACACCGCTGCCACCACCCACGGCACGATGCCGGCGACACAGCCGAAGACGAAGGGGTACCAGTCGACGTCGTCGGCGCCGGGCCGGTTGTAGCGCTCCATCAGCCAGCCGAACAGGATCATCGAGGCGTTGACACCGGCGACGGCGATCAGCGTGCCCACGTCGTAGGCGCCGAGCAACATCACGATGAGCACGATCATCAGCGTCGAACTCAGGGAGTACTCGATCCACCGGTACGGGTTCTGGGTGTTGGCGAGCGCCCGGTGGTAGCTGTCGTTCGCGACCGTGGCCACGAGGAGATGGAAGACGGCGCTGAGCAGTGCGAACGCTGCGACGCCGTAACCGATGGTGACGTCGGTGAGGATCTCCGTCGGCGGGGGTCCGGTGAGGGTGGCGGGGTCCTCCGTGGCGAACGACGTGGTGATCGGCAACTCGAAGTCGTTGACCAGGAACAGGAACACCACGGCCGAGACGAGGTGGAACACGGCAGCCGCGAAGTTGGCGATGCGGAGTCGTCGCTCGGTCTCTTCGGCCAGTCCCGCCGCCCGCTCCGATCGAGCAGCGGCGTCGCTCGGGCCGGGGCGCGATTCGAGGATCAAGCTCATGTGTCGACGCGGTTCCCATTTCCTGCGCCGGCAAACTCCTCGGCGGCACGGCCGCCTGCCTGCCTGCCTGCGACATTCGACATGGCCGGCTCGTCGGATCCACGGTGCCGAACTGACCGGTGGCACTTCGGCTTGACTGGTGGTCGTGGAGTTCGTGGTCGCACGCAACCCCGACGAATCGTCGTCGCTGCCGTTCCTGATCCGGCTACCGCTCGGTCCGCAGGGTGTGGCGCTCAAGGTGCGCGACACGTGGCCACGCACGAACAAGGTCTACTGCCACCGTTTCGACGACTGGCCCGACGACCTCGACGTGATCGAACGGGTCCCGGTGCGATCGTGCGTCCGCCGTGGCGCATCGATCGATCTGGTGCTCGACCGGTCACGCGAGCATCGATCCCAGTTCGTGTTCGCCCGCGCTCGTGGCCGCGAGGTGATCTTCTGGCAGAGCGCACGCACCACCAAGCAGGCGCGCCCGGCCGTCTCGGTGCCGACCGCCCGCGCCGCCGGTCGAGTTCTCGAGATCCTGGTCGACTCGAACGAGCGCTACGCATGGAAGTTCGACCAACAGCAGGCCACGACGAGCCGCCAGCGGTTGCCGGCCGGCGATTACGCCGTCGCCGTCGACGGTGGGATCGTCGCCACCGTGGAACGCAAGAGCCTCGCCGATCTCGTGTCCACGCTCACCACCGGCAAGCTCCGATATCTGCTCGCCGACCTCGCTGCGGTTCCGCAGGCGGCACTCGTCGTGGAGGACCGGTGGTCGTCGGTGTTCAAGCTCGACCGCGTGCGCCCCGCGGTGGTCGCCGACGGCCTCGCCGAGGCACAGGTCAGGTTCCCGACCGTGCCCATCGTGTTCTGCGAGACCCGCAAGCTCGCCCAGGAATGGACGTACCGGTACCTCGGCGCAGCGCTGGCCCATCACCACGACGCCCGACGCGGCGAGATGCGGGCGGCCGAACTCCCCGACGCCGGCGCCGTCCCGCCGGCCGAGCCGACCACCGCCGAGGTGCGGCGCTGGGCTCTGGCGAACGGCCACGACGTGTCCGACCGGGGCCGTCTACGACCCGAGATCTGGGGCGCTTACCGCACCGTCCACGGAGAATGACGCGGACACGCTCGCCGTCCCCGGGAGGGGTCGAGGTCGCCCGTGCGAATCTCGCCACGCCTCAGCGGAGAGCGCACGGTCTCGCGCTACCTCGACGCTGGGATGGCATTGGAGCCGGGTGCGGGAGTCGAACCCGCGACCACATGATTACAAGTCAAGTGCTCTACCAACTGAGCTAACCCGGCCGTGTGGCGCCAGCGTACCCGTCGTGATCCGTGAGCCGGCCGGCACCTCACGCCGGCCGCAGCGGACGCGACACCTGCCCCGACCGGCTCGGATCGCCCACTCGGCGTCGCCGACGTCGAAGCCACGCGGGGAAGGCTCGTGTCACCGGCGAGCAACAGGCGCCGGCCGATCGTGAACGGCGCCAGGGCCTGCGCGGAAGGCGCCGACGACGGCCCGTCGAAGGGCTCGGGCATCTCTGGCGGATCGAGAGAGGTTTCCGGATTGCCGCCCATCACCTGGAGCGACGGCACGGTGCAACGTGACCGCGACACCTCGTCGAGGGCAACCGCCGCAGCTGTGACGTCCACCCGTCGTCGGTGAGCCACGACGCGCAGCAGGGCCGGAGAGTCGGTACCCCATCGACCGGTCGGTGGTAGGAGGAGCATGTCGGCACTCCCTCGACCGTCGGCCCGACACGGTGGACTAGAGTCGATGCCTCGTGGAGAATGCGCCCGCCGAACACGGGCCAGACGAGCCGCGCAGGGGCAGGGGCGGTCAGGCCCGGTCCGGCCACGAGGCTCCGGGCCGGACTCGACCGGGTCAGCGCGTCGTTGCCCGATCGACTGTCGGCAGCGTCGACGATCCAGCCGAACGCGAGGCCGATCGCGTCGCCGACGACGTACTTCGCCGGATCGGCCGGCTGGACGCCACGGCGACCATCAGTGACGCCGACTCGCGTGCCGATGCTGCCGGACGCGTCCGGCGCGCCACCCGAACTCCCACAACCGAGCCGGCCGAGTCGACCGAGCCGGCCGGCGCGGGAGGCGCATCGGGCACGAGCGCTGCCTCCGGGCGCATCCAGCCCGTTTCCCCCGCCGGTGGGGAGATCGACACCGCCACGGCAACGGCCATCTCGCGGGCGCAGCGCTCGGGCGGGCCACTACCGGATCCGATGCGACGCGAGATGGAGTCCGGCTTCGGAGCGGACCTGTCGGACGTCCGCGTGCACGCGGGACCCGACGCCGACGAGGCCAGCGAGCGCCTCGGTGCCCGCGCGTTCACGCTCGGGTCCGACGTGTTCTTTCGCGGGGGCATGCCGTCCACGTCGTCCATGGAGGACCGCCAACTCGTGGCCCACGAGCTCGCGCACACCCGCCAGCAGACCGGTCGTGCGGCGCGCCGGGCCACGATCCACCGCGCCGTCGAGACGGCCGACTTCGACAACGGCGCCGTGCGCGGCTACCGCCAGGATGTCAGTTCCACCAAGACGTGGCCCACCGCAGGCCACTTGGCCTCTGCGGCGATCAAGGAGGGCATCCAAGTCAGGCTCTTCGAAGAAGACCTGTCGGACGAGGCGAATCCCCGGGTGAGGGAGGACCTGGTCGTCGGAACCGGGAACCTGCATCACTACGGGCTCGTCAACACCGGCAATTCCGGCCATTGGGAGGTGCTCGTCCCGGCCAGTAGCGCCGACGCCGACACGAAGAAGAAGGCGAAAACCTACGTCGACGCTGTCGGCGACGAGTACCGCATCCATCGGCTCGCCACCTTCGCCGACGGTGATTGCGGATACGACGGGATCCACATCATCAAACACGGCACCAAAGCGAACCCCCAGGCACTGAAGGAGTACCGACAGAACGCCCTGGTCGGTTACGACGACGAGCAGGTCCGCGTGGAACTCGTGGAGATCTACGAGCAGTACGCCGCAAAGCGCCACGGTCACAGCCTCG
Source organism: uncultured Ilumatobacteraceae bacterium (assembly GCA_964549065.1). Lineage (GTDB taxonomy): Bacteria > Actinomycetota > Acidimicrobiia > Acidimicrobiales > Ilumatobacteraceae > Sva-07. The sequence continues at coordinate 127 of CAZJUC010000209.1, read as the reverse complement.
ACGCCGAGCAGATGGCCGAGGCCTATCCCATGGGTCTCACCGACCGGATTCGAGCCGTCTTCGCCCGGCTCTACGAGCGCGAGCACCCGGCACCCGCCCACGCGTCCCAGCGATCGGAGGAGAACGC
>CAZJUC010000208.1:0-5843 GCA_964549065.1 uncultured Ilumatobacteraceae bacterium | reverse complement strand
GACAACCCGCTCAACGGCAACCTGTACAAGCCGCTCTACTTCGATCTCGGCCAGGCGATCCATGGTGCGAACAACGTGCCGACCACTCCGCAGAGCAAGGGCTGCGCCCGGCTGCGCGTTCAGGATCAGGACACGTTCGTCTCGTGGCTCGGACTGGACACTGCGACCGAGGAAACCTGGCGCAAGAACGAGATGAACGTGACCGTGAACGTGCAGGGCAACTTCGTTCCCCGCCCGTGACCGGCTGCAAGCCACCGCAACACGACGCCCCTGTGTTGCTGCTCCGCGGAAGCCCGGCCGCACCTGGCAGGCTCTCGTGATGGACAGTGCAGCCATCGACGCCGTCGTCGACGATCAGTGGTCGCTCCTCGGAGCAGCCGGTGCCTGGTTGACCGGGGAGGAACGGATCGAGCTGATCCGCATCGCACGCAACGACGCCACCCATGTCGACGTCGGGCTGCCGGTACGCACCGCAGCGACAGCCGTGGCGCACCATTCGGCAACGATCACCGCTGACGCGGTCGACGACGTCGAGTCCCGTGGGGTGCAGCGCGAGCAGTACGTGGAGATCGTCGGTGTGGTCAGCCGAGTCGTCGCGATCGACACCTTCGAACGCGGGCTCGGCCGTGGGCCGCGCAACATCCCGGCCCCTCGACCCGGCGAGCCGAGCCGCTCGGTCGTCGCTGCTGCACGGCGGCGAGCGGGATGGGTGCCGACCGTGGGAGCGATCGGACCACCGACAGCGCTCACTGCCGTCCCGGCGGAGGCCTCGGCCCAGGAATCGCTGCACGCCGTGTTGTACCTGTCGTACCCCGAGATGGCCGACCTGCACGCGCAGCGGGGACTGACCCGCGCCCAGATGGAGCTGGTCGCGTCCCGGGTGTCGTACCTCAACCACTGTCTCTTTTGACTGTTCGCCCATGCCGGGATGCTCCGTGCGAGCGCCCATGCCACCGGCGAGTCGATCGCTCTGCGCGCGATCACCGACCGAGCAGTCGCTCCGCTGCTGACCGCCGGAGACGAGTTGCTCGCGTTCGTGGACGCCCTGCTGTCGCACCACGACGACCTGGGAGCAGCGAGCGCGGCGCTCACCGAGGTTGCCGGCCCGGACGCAGTCGTGAGAGCGGCAGCGGTCGCCGGCAACTTCCAGATGATGAACCGTCTCGTCGATGCCACGGGTGTACCGATCGGCGCCTCGCTGCGAGCGATCGCCGGCGACCTCGGTCTCGGGTGACGCTGCCGAACGCGCCCGCGGACGCGGGGGTCGTGGGCATCGTCCTCGTGGAGCGCGCTGGTGCGCCGATTTCCGAGCGGGAAGGTGAACCGATCTCAGCGGGTTCCCGACTCACACGACTGACGAGAAGGGCATCTGCGACATGATTCGAGCACTGTGGAACGGGGTGGTGATCGCCGAATCCGACGACACCGTGATCATCGAACGCCGATCGTTCTTCGACCGGTTCCGGCGGCGCGGTCCGGAACCCGTCGACTCCGCGGTGCAGACGAACGATCGCACCGAGGATGCGGCGAGACCAGCGGTGAGCACCGACGTGGTCACCGACCTCGACGACGACTCGTTCTCCAGCGCCCTGGACCAGCAGGTCACCATCGTCGACTTCTGGGCGCCATGGTGCGGACCGTGCAGACAACTGCACCCGTTGTTCGACGCCCGAGCCGCTGCGCACCCGAGCGACGTCGTGCGGTTCGCGCGGGTCAACGTCGACGAGAGCCCCGGCGTCGCCACCTCGCTCGACATCATGAGCATCCCGACGATCATCGTGTTCGACGGTGACGGCAACGAGGTCGAGCGCGAGATCGGCCTGCCGAGCAAGCGCCGCCTCGATCAGCTCGTGCGAGGTGCCGACTCGCTGGGCCGCAAGGTGTCAGGGCACGGTGTGAGATGAGCGCGGTGAGTGACACCACGACCACGTCTACGTCCACGTCCACCACCAGCAGCAGCACGCCGACGACGACGACGGCAGATGTGATCGTGCTCGGGATGGGTCCCGGCGGTGAGGACGTCGCCGGGCGTCTCGCCGACGCCGGCCTGTCGGTCGTGGGCATCGAGGCCGGCCTGCTCGGCGGTGAATGCCCCTACTGGGGATGCATCCCGTCGAAGATGATGATCCGAGCGGCGCACACGCTCGCAGAGGCGCGCCGGATCCCCGGTCTCGCCGGAACCTCGACGGTCACCCCGGACTGGGCGCCCGTGGCGGATCGAATCCGAACCGAAGCCACCGACAACTGGGACGACACCGTGGCCGTCGACCGATTCGTCGGCAGAGGGGGCACGTTCGTGCGCGGACGCGGCCGTCTCCTGTCGGCCGACACCGTCGACGTCGACGGTCACCGATACCGGGCAGGACGCGGCGTGGTGGTGGCCACCGGCACCACGGCTGCGGTTCCGCCGATTCCCGGGCTCGCCGAGACCCCGTACTGGACGAATCATCAGGCCGTCGAAGCAGCCGAGCTGCCCTCGTCGATCATCGTGCTCGGCGGTGGGGCGGTCGGGGCCGAGCTGACGCAGGTGTACGCCCGCTTCGGCGTCGACGTCACGATCGTCGAGGCGCTCGACCGGCTGTTGCCGCTCGAGGAACCCGAAGCCGGCCAACTCCTGGCGGAGGTCTTCCGCGGGGAGGGCGTCGACGTCGTCACCGGTACGGCGGCGAGCGACGTGTCGTACGACGGCAAGTTCCAGGTGAAGCTCGCCAACGGTCGAGAACTGGTGGCCGAACAACTCCTCGTCGCCACCGGCCGCCGAGTCGACCTCGCCGGGATCGGAGCCGACACGCTCGGCGTCGACGCGACGACCGCACGGTCGTTGCCGGTCGACGACCACCTGCGCGTCACCGACGGCGTGTGGGCGGTCGGCGACGTCACGGGGCGTGGGGCCTTCACCCACGTCGCGATGTACCAGTCGCGGATCGTGGCCGCCGACATCCTCGGCGAGCCGCACACCCCGGCCGACTACGCCGCGCTCCCACGGGTCACGTTCACCGATCCCGAAGTGGGTTCGGTCGGCCTCACCGCCCAGGCGGCACGGGATGCAGGCATCGATGTCGCGGTCGGCCGCGCCGCTGTTCCCTCCACGGCGCGCGGCTGGCTGCACGAGGCCGGCAACGAGGGGTTCATCCAGCTGGTCGTCGATCGCGCGCGTGGCGTGCTCGTCGGGGCGACGGCGATGGGGCCCAACGGTGGTGAGGTGCTCGGTATGTTGACCCTCGCCGTCCACGCCCGCACCCCGATCGAGGAGCTCGTTTCGATGATCTACGCCTACCCCACGTTCCATCGCGGCATCGAAGACGCCCTCCACGCCCTGGCATGACCGTCCCACGGGTGATCGACGTCGGCGACGTGCTCCCCGACGTGACCCTCGTCGATCACGACGGACATCGGTGGCGCTTCGACGACCATCGCGGGCGCCCGCTGGTGCTGATCCTGCACCGACACCTCGCTTGACTGCCGTGCCAGGAGCACGTGATCGCCGTGCGCGATCACCTCGATCAACTCGCTGACGCTCTCCCCGTCGTCGTCACGTTCAGCGACGACCAACAGCGTCTCGCCGCGTACCGCCGGCATCTCGACATCGAGTTCCCGGTGCTCGCCGACGTCGACCGCGTCCTCTACGACCTGTTCGGTGCCGGACGTGGGTCGCTGCGCAAGGTGTGGTCACCCGGAACGTTGGTGATGTACGCGCGTCTGCTCCGAAGCGGCCGGCGCCTACGTCTGCCGTCGGAGGACACCCGTCAGCTCGGCGCCGATGCCGTGGTCGGCCGCGACGGCAGGCTCGATCGGCTCTGGCTGCCTCCGAGTCCGGACGCCCGACCACCGGTGCAAGCGATCATCGACGCCGTCGCCGAACTCGGGCGACCGACGCGCTGACCGCAGTGCCGGGCAGTGTCAGGCGCTGTCTCGATGCACCTCGGGGCGACAACGGAACGGCGCGAGGTATCCGATGCTGGACACGACGAACGGCACCAGATAGTTGACGCCGATGCGGAGCCAGGTCGCCACGGTCGCATCGCCGCCGATGAGAACCGAGCCCTGGTTGACAATCGTCAGGATCGTGCCCACGACCAGGGCGACACGCGCGCCGGTCGGGAACGTGACACCCTGCAGCACCAGTCGACAGGCTTGGGTCCTGCTCGACCAGGGCGGAACCGCCACCGGGCGTGAAGCCGGAGCGGTCATGGTGGAGTCGGTTCCTCGCCGCGCGCCAGTCGCTCGCCGAACTCGCGCAGCCGGTCGACCGACTCAGCGGGAACCTCCGGGCGTCGGGCGGCGAGCGTGGCCTTGATCCGCTCGTAGGTGTCGGCCTCCATGCCGCAGCGGCGGCACTCCTCCAGATGCTCCTCGATGCGGCGCGCGCGGTCGGCGTCGATGTGTCCGTCGAGATACTGCTGGAGCACCTCGCCCACCTGGTGACAGCTCATGCCGCCGGGCGGCCTGCGCCCGAACAACTTCATCATCCACGTCTTCATCACATGTGACTCCTGGGTGCGAAGCCGACCTCGTCGAGCCGGTCACGAATTCGGGAACGGGCACGATGCAGGCGACTCATCACCGTCCCCACTGGCACGTCGAGCACCTCGGCCGCCTCGGCGTAGGTGAGACCGTCGATGTCGACCAACTCCACGACACGCCGGAACGGGTCGTCGAGCGAGCCGAGCGCGCGGACGATCTCCACGTCGATCTCGTCGTCGATGCCGGCGTCGGTCCGTTCGTCGGAGGCGTCGGAGATCATCCGACCCTCGACAGCGTCGGGGTCGCGGAGCAACTCCGGGCGGCGGCGGCGATTTCGATTGATGTGGGTGTTGCGCAGGATGGTCAGCAGCCAGGCGCGCGGGTGTCGACCGTCGAAGCCGTCGATCGCCCGATAGGCGCGAACCAGGGTGTCCTGGACGAGGTCCTCTGCCTCCGCGTGGTTCCTGGTGAGGGAATTCGCGACACGGAGCAGCACTTCGATCTCGGGCAGCACGTGACGCTCGAACGCACCGTCGCCCTCCACTGACTCACTCATGGTCGCGGAACCCTAGGTCGGTCAATGCAGTGTCCTCATCGCCATGAAGCCCAGCACGACCATGCCGACACCGATCGTGAGCATCACGAACGACCGCTCACGTCGCACCAGCGTCGCGAGGACCACCGTCGAGAGCACCACGACGATCACCTGCGCGCCGGCGCCGGCGTCGGTGCGCGGCAGCAGGATCTCGTTGGCGGCGGAGTTCACGATTCGATGATGGCGCTGTCGGGCTGGAACGCCGACCACGCAAACCAGAACGTGTCGACGTGTGGGACCGCCTCGAGTGCCGCTCCGGCGAGGGGGCCGTCGGTCGCCTGACCGAGCAGGTTCCAGGTCGAGCCGGTCTCGTCGTCGACGAATCCGTCGTCGGTGGCCGAGAACGTGAGCGCCTCGCCGTCGACCACCGGGATGAACACCCCGGTCGCGCCGATGTCGTCGCCGCCGGAGACGTCGCTCGCGTCCAGGGCCGACGCGGTGCCGGGTGCCCAGAACATCACCAGTTCGGTGTCGCCGACGTCGGCGGTGACGACCCGCTCGTCCTGCAGCGTGACCAACGGGACACCGAGTGCGTCATTGTCGACCTCGACCCCCACGATGCGTGTCATTGCCGTGTAGCGGCCGTCGACTTCGCCCTCGAACAGGAACGGTTGGCTGTTGACGTCGTCGTAGCCGGGGTAGGGGTTGCGGCCGTACGAGCGGTCGAATCCGGTCTCGCGGCTCAGCACCAGGCCGTCGGGGTTGGCGTCTCGCCACACACCCCACGGCACCGTCGCGACCGGGAACTTGTCGATCTCGGTGCCGGTCAACTCGCCGACGATGC
>CAZJUC010000207.1:0-5845 GCA_964549065.1 uncultured Ilumatobacteraceae bacterium | reverse complement strand
TGGTCGGCGTAGTCGGCGAGGACGGTGTGGGCCGTGGTGTCGATGATGTAGGCGGCGCCGGCCGCGATCATCAGGTGGCCGAGCCGTCGTGGTGTTTCGACCGATCGGGCGACGAGGAAGCCGAGCACGATCAGGTGGAGTCCGAATGCGGCGAGTCCGATGAGCCAGGCGGAGTTGAAGAGCTGGAGTCCGATGAATGCCTGGGCGTTGCGTTCGGCGGAGCTCATCACGTCGGCGACTGCGGCGGAGTCGTAGAGGGTGAGGGCTTGGAAGAAGAAAATGGCGGCGACGCCGAGGAACACGGTGTACACGAGTCGCGACCAGGCCGCGACGAGTGACAGGTCGCGGTGCTGGGTTCGGAACACGATGTGGAGCGCCCAGGCGACGACGATGTCGATGAGGAAGATGGCGAGGAACGCGACGAGGCCGATCCGGAACAGCGTCTCCGATTCGGCGATGTTGGTCGCAGTGGCCTGGGCGTCGTCGGCGACGACCAAGCCTTCCTTGACGAAGAAGTTGGCGAAGATGGCGAGGCCGAAGAGCAGGACGTAGCCGATGCCGGCGATCAGGGCGGCCCGTCGAGGCGAGACTTCAGGGCTCGTCGGACTTGGGGGGCTGATGTCTGGCGCGACGATGGTGGTGGTCATTGGTTGCTCCTTCGGAGTTGCGGATCGGAAGTCGGGTCGAATCGGGCCTTCAGTGCGGTGAGCGGGCCGACGGTGGTTGCGATCCACAACGCGAGCGGCCACGCCACCTGGTCGGTGATGAAGATGACGAGCGCCCAGGCAGCGGAAAGCCCGAGCCACAGCCACGGCAGCGCCTTCAGCAGATGGGTTCGGTGCCTCGCGTCGCCAGCGGTCCGTTCGTTCGGCGCTGGCTGTTCACTCGACACGGTCGCCTCCGTCCTTGCCGACGAGAATGACGGTCTTGCCGGTGGCCCGACCCGTATCGAGTTGGTCGATGGCCTCGGGCGCATCGGCAAGTGGGAGCTTTGCCCGGACCGATGGCGTGACGGCTCCGGATTCGATGTAGGCAGCGATCCGCTCGATGAAGGAGTGGTGTTCGGTACTGATGAACGTCGTCAGACGCTGCTTGACGAATCGCGAGAGCATCATTGCTCGGAGTTGGCGGCCGACGCCGCCGGTGATGCGGTTCCCGTTCTCGCCGCCGACGATGACGAGCGTGCCGGTGGAGGTCAGCACGCTGCGGAGGCGACGGATGCTGTTGCGACCGCCGATGTCGATGATGAGATCGAACGGCTCGTCGATCTCGGTGAAGTCCCCGGTGGTGTAGTCGACGACGTGATCCGCGCCCAGAGAGCGCACGAAATCGATGTTTCGGGTGCTGGCGACCGCGGTGACCAACGTGCCGAGAGCCTTGGCCAGCTGGACCGCGAAGCTGCCGACACCGCCGGAGGCGCCGATGATCAGCACTCGCTGGCCAGGCTGGGCGCCACCGACATCGGTCAGTGCCTGGAGCGCAGCGATGCCGGACACAGCGGAGACTGCGGCATGCTCGAAGGACAGCGTGGCCGGCTTGACGACGAGCTTGTCCTCTTTCGCCACGGCGAACTCGGCCAGCGAGCCGTTGGCGATGCCGAACACCTCGTCGCCCGGGGTGAATCGGGTGACGTCGGCTCCGACGGCCACGACTCGACCGGCGACGTCGAGGCCGGGGACGCCCTGCTTCGGCTTGGTGAGCCCGAAGCCGGCGAGGCGGACCAGGTACGGGGTGCCGGTCATGAGGTGGCAGGTGCCGCGGTCGACGCCTGCGGCGACGACCTCGATGAGGACCTCGTCGGCCTTCGGTGTCGGGCGGGCCACGGTCGTGAGTTCGAGGACGTCGGCCGAGCCGTATCGGTCCTGGGTGATGGCCCGCATCTGCTCGTGGGAGCCCGCTTCGGCGGGCCGGACCGCGGTCGCCTGTTCGTGAGTGGTGTTCATGATTTTCCTTTGCTCGTGGTGCCGTTGTGTGGTGTGTGTGCCGGGGCGATCGAGACGATCTCGAGGTTGACCGAGGTGAGGTGGGCCACGATTCCGTTGAGGTGCGCGGGGTCACCGATGTTGCCGACCAGGCGGGTGAAGCAGCCGGCCCCACGGTCAGGTGAGGTGGCGATCGTGAAGTCGTCGACGAGCGGGCTCAGGAGACGCAGGCTCGGTCGGCCTCGCAGCACGATCTCGTAGGCGGTTGGTTCGGACATGACCTCACTCTGAAGGCAGCAGGTACCAGGCCGCCTCGTCCGATCCGGCATCTCACCCGGGTGAGTCGGCGATCGGCAGCTCGCGTGGCGTCGACGACGTAGGGTCGACGCCATGACCGGGCACCCGGACAGCGGCGTGGCTGCGACGAAGCTGGTGCCGCCGACGCTGCCCGACCGGCTCGTGCATCGCTCGCAGCTCCTCGACCGGCTCGATACGGGCCTCGCCGGCCCGGTCCGGTTGGTGCTCGCGAGCGCGCCGGCCGGATCCGGCAAGTCGACGCTGCTGGCCTCGTGGCTGGCCGAGCGCCCCGAGACCTGCGCGTGGTTGCAGGTCGAAGCAGTCGACTCGGATCCTGCCCGATTCTGGGCCTACCTCGTTGACTCGATCAGCGAAGCGCTCCCGTCAGCATCGAGTTCGCTCAAGCCGCTCGTCGCCAGTTCCGACACCGAGGCGCAATTGTTCGTCTCGGCGATGGTGAACGTCCTCGCCGGGCTCGACCAGCCGCTGGTCGTCGTGATCGACGACTACCACCTGATCGACCATCGGTCGGTGCACCGGGGAATGGAACGCCTGATCGACCTCTGCCCGCCCGCGGTGACGATCGTCGTGTCGACCCGGGTCGATCCTCCGTTTCGGCTCGGACGACTCCGAGTCCGCGGTCAGGTGATCGAGATCCGGGGAGACGACTTCAGATTCGCAGCGGCCGAAGCCTCCGGTCTCCTCGCCCAGTACGAGGGACAGATCCTCGATCAGAGCGTCGTCGACCGGCTGTGTCGTCGGACGGAAGGGTGGGCGGCCGGCCTGGTGCTCGCGGGTTTGTCGTTGCACCGCTCCGCCGACCCCGAGCGATTCATCGAGACGTTTCAGGGTGACGATCAGCTCGTGGTCGACTACATGACCGACGAGTTCCTCGCCGGAGAGAGCGACGAGCAACGCCGGCGGCTGCTCGAAACGTCGGTGCTCGAACAGTTCAACGGCGCGCTCGTCGATGCCGTCACCGACAGCACCGGTGGCGCGTCGTGGCTGCTCGAGACGGCGAAGAGCAACCAACTGCTGATCGGGCTCGACCGCACCGGCTCCTGGTATCGATACCACCATCTCCTTCGCGACATCCTCCGGCTCGAAGCCGAACAGGTGCTGACCCCTGAGCATCTCGACGAGCTCCACGGGCGAGCCGCGGCCTGGTTCGAGACCGAAGGCGACGCATTGCGAGCGATCGGACACCGCCTCGCAGCGGCCGACCAAGACGCAGCGGTCCGACTGATGCACGTGCTCGGACCGCAGTTGATCTCCGACGGGCAGATCGACACGCTCCGCAACCTGCTCGAGCGGGTCGGCGAACCAGCCACGAACGACGCTGCGTGCGCGCTGACGTGGGGCTGGTGTGACTACATCGGCGGCAACTACCGACGAGCCCACGAGTGGGTCGAGACGACCCACCGCCTCGCATCGCCCGAATTCGATCGCACCATCACTGCGCCGCTGCGGATGAACCTCGCCGTCGCTCACGGCGACGTCGGCACCGCCCTGGAACTCGCACGCGAGATGTCGGCCACCGACCAGTTCGCCACACACGGCCCGGAACTCGCGACCTCGGCCGGAGGCGTCTTCATGTGGGCCGGCCAGGCCACCGAGGCACGAGAAGTGCTCGCGGTCGCCGTTCAGCGGTCAGTGGCCACCGACTTCCGAGCAAGCCACGTGCTGAGCTGCATCTACCTGGCCATCAACGACTTCGACGATCGCGCAGACACATCGGGGGGCCAACGTGTGCTCGACACCGCCGACGAGTTGGGGATGGGCTCGTACTACCGGATGGCACCGGCCTATGCCCTCAGAGCGCGGAGCGCCGACGATGCGGTGTCGGCTCGGGCCGACGCCATGAAAGCGGTCGAGCTCGCGCGGCAGACTCCCGGCGATCTCGCCCTCGCCTACACCCTCACCATCTGCGGCGACACGCTCCTCGACGCAGGTGACGACACCGGCCAAGGGCTGCTGACCGAGGCCCGTTCCATCATCGATCGCTGTCCCGACCCCGGAATCGCCGGCCGCTACCTCGCTCGCATCGAGGCGCGGCACGGTGTCGCCGACCGAAGACGACCGATACGCGGCGGCTCTGCCCGAGTCGCCGACGGCTTGGTCGAGCAACTGACCGAACGGGAGACCGCCGTGCTGCGCTACCTCCCGACCAAGCTGTCGCAACGCGACATCGCGTCCGAGTTGTACGTGTCGCTCAACACCGTGAAGACCCACTGCGCTGCCATCTACCGCAAACTCGGCGTCGGCGACCGCAAAGCCGCTGTCCAGGCCGCCCGAGACCTCGGCATTCTCTGACGCGAGATCCACCGCACCTGCAACAGATCAGGGCCCCCTTCGCGGCAGCGGTCAGCGCTTGGCTGCGGGTGGACGGCTCGGGAGCCGCTGAGTGAGCAGCGTCACGGCGTCGGCGACATCGTCGGGCGCGATCGCGGCGATGGGCGCGTTGAGCGCGACGCTGACGATCGACAGGGTGAGGTGGTCGACGTCTTCTGCGTTGATGCCGATGACGCACGAGTCGGTTGCGGTGTCGACGACGTGGTGGTCGACCCATGACAGCACGGGTTCGAGCTGGGCGTAGGCAGCCTCGACGGTGACCAGGGCCTGGACGTTGCGGGGTATCGATGCGATCGACGCGGTCAGGAAGGCGCCGGCATCGCCGCCCGGGATCTCGCGGGCGGCGAAGTGGCCGCCGGCCAGTTTGGTGTCGCTCAGCCGGTCGACTCGGAAGGTCCGCCAATCGTTGCGGCGAAGGTCGTAGGCGACGAGATACCAGCGTCGTTCGGCGGTGACGAGTTGATGCGGTTCGACGAGTCGTCGGCTGCGGTCGCCGTCTCGTCGTCGGTAGTCGAAGCGGACTTCCTCGCGGTTGCGACACGCCACGGCGAGGACGCTGAGTGCGTCGGGGTCGACGTCGGCGTCGGGGCCGGACCAGCGCAGTTCGACCACGCTGGAGTGCAGCGTCGAGACTCGACGCCTGAGTCGGTCGGGAAGGAGCTGCTCGATCTTCGCCAAGGCGCGCAGCGAGGTGTCTTCGATGCCGCCGATGGCCGCACTGGCGGCCGAACGCAACCCCAGGGCGACCGCGACGGCTTCGTCGTCATCGAGGACGAGCGGTGGCAGATGCGCGCCGACGGCAAGTCGGTATCCCCCGTCGGTCCCCGTCGTCGCGTCGACGGGATAGCCGAGGGTACGGAGCCTGTCCACGTCGCGACGCACCGTGCGTTCCGTGACATCGAGACGTTCGGCAAGTTCCGCAGCCCGCCACAACCGATGCGTCTGCAGCAGCGACAGCAGGTGCAGCGCTCGGCCGGTCGGATCATTCGTCACCGTCTCAGATTGCCACGCGTTGCGGACCGATCCTGTCCGCAATGGTTTCTACGGTGGTTCTCGTCATCAACGACCCACTCCAGAAACGAGAAACACCATGTTCAACCCAACCGACTTTCCCGAGCCCACGATCATCCCGGTCAATGGAGTCGAACTCGAAGTCTTCGAAACAGGCCGCGAGAACACCACTCCCATCGTGCTCTGTCACGGCTGGCCCGAGCACGCTTTCTCGTGGCGCCACCAGATCCCCGCTCTCGCCGCGGCGGGCTACCACGTCATCG
>CAZJUC010000206.1:0-5879 GCA_964549065.1 uncultured Ilumatobacteraceae bacterium | reverse complement strand
TCGCGCTCGCACCATCGAGGATGCGCACCTTGTAGTCGGTGAGGTGGATGTCGGCCAGCTCGGGCAGCATCGTGCCGACCGCTCGGCGCAGGGCGGTGTCGATGGCGTTGACCGGACCGTTGCCTTCCGCGACCCACACCCGACGCTCTGCGTCGTCGCCGTCGCCGACCCACACCTTCACGGTCGCCTCGGTACTGAACTCGCCGCCGGGCAGTTCGTCGGTGATCACCCGCATCGACTCGACGCGGAAGAACTCGGGGACCTGACCGGCGGCGCGGCGCATCAGCAGCTCGAGCGACGCGTCGGCGGCTTCGAAGTGGTAGCCCTCGTGCTCGAGACGCTTGAGTTCGTCGATCACCTCGTTGATCGCCGCACCGTCCAGCTCGATGCCGATCTCGTCGGCCTTCATCTGGATCGTCGCCCGTCCGGCCATCTCCGACACCACGAAGCGGGTGCCGTTGCCGACGAGTTCTGGGTTGACGTGCTCGTAGGCGTCCTTGGCGCGCACGATCGCCGACACGTGGAGGCCGGCCTTGTGCGCGAACGCCGACGAACCGACGTAGGGCGCCTGGGGGTTGACGGCGCGGTTGAGCGTCTCGGCCACGTGGTGGCTCACTGCCGTGAGCCGTTCGATGCGACCGTCGGGCAGGCACGTGTACCCGAGCTTGAGCTGCAGGTTCGGGATGACCGTGGTGAGATTCGTGTTGCCGGTGCGCTCGCCGAGGCCGTTGAGGGTGCCCTGCACGTGGCCGGCTCCCGCTTCGACGGCCGCCATCGAGTTGGCAACCGCACACCCGGTGTCGTCATGGCAGTGGATGCCGATGGTCGCGTCGTCGCCCACGTGCGCCTTGACGTCGGCGACGATCCGATGGACCTCGCTCGGCAGCGTGCCGCCGTTGGTGTCGCACAACACGAGGTGCGACGCCCCGTTGACGACTGCTGCCTCGATCGCCCGCAGCGAGAACTCGGGGTTGGCCGTGTACCCGTCGAAGAAGTGCTCGAGGTCGACGAGCACCATGCGACCCTGGCCCGTCAGGTACTCGACCGAGTCGGCGATCATGGCAGCGCCCTCGTCGAGCGTGGTCTGCAGCGCCTCGAGGATCTGGTACTCGGAACTCTTGGCGACGATGCAGACGGCCGACGTGTTCGCCTCGACCAGGTTGCGCAGCGTCGCGTCGTCGTCGACCTTGCCGCGCGGGCGGCGCGTCGACCCGAACGCAACGAGGGTCGAGGTCGACAAGGCGAGTTCCTGCTGGGCGCGGGCGAAGAACTCGATGTCCTTCGGGTTGGCACCTGGCCAGCCTCCCTCGATGAAGTGCACCCCCAGCAGGTCGAGCTGCTCGGCGATGCGCAGCTTGTCGTCGACGGTCGCGGAGACGCCCTCGACCTGGAGGCCGTCTCGCAATGTGGTGTCGAAGATCTCGACGTGTCTCATGAAGTGCTCCCGAGAACCGAAAGAGCCGCCCCGAGGGCGGCTCGACGAACACGTGGGGGCGCCACGTGTTCTACAGAATGATGATGATGGCGGTGCCTGGATGGTTCGTCATCGGGCACCATTGAACCCGGTTCGGCCACCGGATGCAATCAACGTGCCGCCGTCGACGTCGATCCTGTGAACATCGTTGTGCATGAACGGTGGGCAACGGGTGGACGAACGACGGAATCCTGGGGGTAACGAGAAAGTTCCGGGGATAACCCTGTGTTTTTCGAAATACCTCTTGACCTGGGATTATGCGGCGTCTTTACTGATGCTCGTTCCGGAGAGCGCACGCCGACCGGGGCGGTGAGGAGGGGGCTTCGGCCCAGCCCACACCGTCCACGAGGCGAAAGCGGAATCGGAACACGGACAGTGTTCACGGCCACCTCGGACCGGGCTGTCGGACTCCTTCGGGAGGACGAGAGCAACGACGAGTCGGCGAACGTCACGGGAGACCGGGGCGGGCGTCGGGTCAGACCGGGCCGGCGTCGCCTTCGGGTGGCGGCGGAAACGGAGACCTGCTGGAACGCTCGAACGGGCACGGGGCAACCCGCAGCCAGCGAGCGGGTCGGCGAGGCAACCGGGCACGCTCGGCGCCTTCGGGTGCACTTCGGTGCATGCGTTGGTGGCGTGCGGGCAACGGAGTGGTGGTCGAGGAGCCGAAGGTACTGGGCCCACCCCAACTGGACTCAGCGCAGTCGGTTCCGATTGGCACCAGGACCGAGGGCCCGGGCGACCGGGGCAGCGGGAACGGTGCCAACGGATTCGAGGCCGGGGAAACCGGAATCGAATCCGAAACGCGGCATCGCCCGCCACGCCGCAAGGCGAGACGGGCGATGTGAACAGGTCGAGACGAAGGCTAACGCCCGACATTCGACCAGTGGTGGACCTGTCCACTCGAGCAGCCCCGGAAGGCGCGCAGGCGAGAGCCAGCAGCGCCGACCGGGGCGCTTTCGTTTTCGATGTGCCACCAGGGTTTCTGCCCTGGTCGCAACCACCCCTAGCGTGCGGCACGTGAAGACGAGAGTGCTCGGGGCAGCCGATCTGACACTCCTGCTGCACACCATCGGGCGTGACGAGCTGATGGATCTGATGATCGAGCGACTCCGCGGCCGATTCCTCGACCATTCCGGGGACGCCGTCGAAGTGCGCGCTCGAGACGGATTCCGCTACGACAAACCCGACCTCGGCCTGATCGAGTGGATGCCGACGCACGAGACGGGTGGTCCCGTCGTGGTCAAGATGGTCGGGTATCACCCGGCAAACCCGGTTCAACGGGCGTTGCCGTCGGTCATCGCGACGTCGTCGATGTGGGACACCGTCACCGGTCATCTCGTCGCCATCGCCGACGCCACACTGCTCACGGCCATCCGCACCGGGGCTGCATCCGGCCTCGCGACCGAAGCGCTGGCCACGCCCGGACCGGTCGTGGTGGGCCTTGCCGGCCTGGGCGCCCAGGCCGTCACCCAACTGCATGCGATCAGTCGGGTTCGTGAGATCGAGAGGGTGATCGGTTTCGACAGCGATCCGGACGTGGCGGCCACCTTCGCCGACCGTGTGGCGTTCCTGGGCGTCGACGTCGAGATCTGCGGACCCGATCGAGCGACGACGGTGTTGGGCGAGGTCGATGTGCTGTGTACGTGCACATCGGTCGACATCGGCGCCGGGCCCGTCGTCGCGGACTGCGAGACCCGGCCCTGGCTGCACGTGAACGCCGTCGGCGCCGATTTCCCCGGCAAGGTCGAACTGCCCGCATCGTTCGGCAGCCGTGCCTTCGTCGTGCCCGACACGCTCGAACAGTGCCTCCTCGAGGGTGAGTGCCAGCAGGTGTCCTCGGATCGGATCGGACCGTCGCTGAGTGAGCTGATGCAACGTCTCGACGAGTTCGTCGACCGCCGCGAGCAGATCACGATGTTCGACTCGACCGGTTGGGCAGTCGAGGACGACGTGGCCCTGCGGCTCGCCGTCGAGCTCGCACAGGAACACGGCATCGGGACCGACATCGCTCTCGAACGCCTGCCGCAGAACCCGTACGACCCGTACGGTCCTGCCTGAGGGCCCGGCACCTTCAGCGCAGCACTGCGGCGAGGCGGGTGATGTGGGCGAGATCCGCTCGGGCGAGCTCGACCGAAGGTCCGGGGAAGAACGTCACGTCCCGGGCTCCTGCGTCGACGAGTGCTTCGGCGTGGTGCACGGCGTCGTCGAACGTGCCGATCGCTCCGAGTTCGATCCACCACTCGGCTGGCATCTCGGCGATTCCGTCGAGACCGAGCTCGCGAAAACGCTCGTGGATCTCGTCGACGTGCGGGTGGGCGAGCACGGCCGGGCCACCGCCGACGAGCATCTCGGCCACGAACGGCGCCATGATCCGATGCGCCGTCCTGGCGTCGTCGTGGATGCTCAATGCCGAGAACACCGCCACACGGAAGGGATCGGGGCTTCCGGCAGCGGCGATCGCCTGGCGGACGAAGGTCGGCCCGGCACCCTCGGCGAGCACCACCCCGCCGGCGACACGCCCGGCGAGCGCCATCGACTTCGGACCGCTGACACCAGCAAGCAACGGGGGAACCTGGGAGGGAGGCGCGTCGAGCGCCACATCGCTCATCGTGACCTCGCGACCATCGAACGTCACGGTGTCACCGCGCAGCAGACTGCCGACGACGGCGATCACCTCCTCGAGGGTCGTCAGCGGCGACCGCGTTCGGGCACCCATCTGTTCCATCCACTCCTGCACGCCATGGCCGATTCCCGCCAGCAGCCGGCCGGGGGCGAGGTTCGCAAGCGTCGCCAGTTCCATTGCGGTGATCGCGGGGTTGCGCGCCACGGCGGGAAGGATCCCGAGCCCCACCGTCAGCCGTTCGGTGCGCGCCAGTGCCGTCGCCGCAAGGCTGATGCCGGCGGTGTAGAAGCAGTCCTCGATCACCCACAGCTGATCGACTCCACGTGCCTCGAGACTCTCGGCGACCTCGACCACGAACGGTGCCGGCAGCGTCCGATCGAAACACATCCCCACGTTCGGCATACGAGCGACAGTACGTGACCGGAGTGCTCCCTTGACCGAAATGGCGCGTCAGCGTTGCGCTGAGCGCAACGCTGACGAGATTTTTCGGGTCGGGTCGGGGGAGGGGTGCGCGACGCGGGCGTCAGGAGACGTGTTCGCACCAGTGGGCGTATCGGGGATCCTTGCCGCGGATCGCCTCGTGGTACGTGTGGGCGATCGCCGTGGTCATCGGCCCGGGGCACGGGATCTCGCGGTCGTCCACCGAGTTGATCGAGCTGACCTCGGCGGCGGTACCGCACACGAACGCTTCGTCCGCGATGTACAGGTCGCTGCGAGCGAGGTTGTCGACGACCACTTCGAACCCGAGGTCGGCAGCGATGGTCGACACCGAATTCTGGGTGATGCCTTCCAGCGCGCCCGCCGACAGCGGCGGTGTGAGCAGCTTGCCGTGACGGGACACGAAGATGTTCTCGCCGGTGCACTCGGCGACGAGACCGTTCGGCGCGAGCATGATCGCCTCGTCGTAGCCGGCCTTGAGCGCCTCGACCTTCGCGAGCGACGAGTTGACGTAGTTGCCGGTGGTCTTCGACGCCGGCGGCATCGTGTTGTGATCGTGACGTGACCACGACGAGATCTTCATCCGCACGCCCTTCTCGACGGCGTCGTCGCCGAGGTAGGCACCCCACGGCCAGCAGGCGATCGACACGTCGACGGTGCACGGCAGCGTGTTGAGGCCCATCTCGCCGTAGCCGAAGTACGCGATCGGGCGGATGTAGCACGAGTCGAGGCCGGTCGAGACCACCGTCTCCTTGGTGGCGGCGACCAGTTCGTCGACGCTGTACGGAATCTCCATGCCCATGATCTTCGCCGAGCTGAACAGTCGCACGATGTGGTCGGTGAGGCGGAACACCGCCGGGCCGTCGTCGGTCTCGTAGGCGCGGATGCCCTCGAACACACCGGTCCCGTAGTGGAGTGTGTGGGTGAGCACGTGCACCTGGGCCTTGTCCCAGTCGACGAGTTCGCCGTTCATCCAGATCTTCGGGGTCGGTGTGATGGGCATGCGTCAGTTTCCCACGCGTGCAGCGATGGTGTCACCGACGTCGGTGGTGCTGCCGGTGACAGGATCGGCGCAGGCAGCGCGGATCCGATCGGCTGCAGCGTCTTCGCCGAGGAAATCGAGCATCAGTGCAGCGCTCAGGATCGCTGCGGTCGGATTGGCCTTGTTCTGCCCGGCGATGTCGGGGGCGGAGCCGTGGACGGGTTCGAACATCGAGGGGCCGGTGCGAGCCGGATTGAGGTTCGCCGACGACGCGAGGCCGATGCCGCCGGACACCGCGCCGCCGAGGTCGGTGAGGATGTCGCCGAACAGGTTGTCGGTGACGATCACGTCGTAGCGGTGCG
>CAZJUC010000205.1:0-5908 GCA_964549065.1 uncultured Ilumatobacteraceae bacterium | reverse complement strand
CGGCGTCCTTGTCCTCACCGTTCAAGGCAATGGCGTTCAACGTGTTGAGGATCTCGGCGCCCACGGCATCCCACTGCGCGTCCAACGGAAGCAACCGAGAGTCGGCAAGCTGATCGGCGTACACCGCGACCGTCGGATCACCCGCGGCCTGCAGTTCGTCGAGTGCTCCGACCGCGGCCGGGAGCTCGTTGACCATCTCGAACCAGGTGAGCTGCGTGGAAGGCTCAGCGAGGAACGAGACCAGTTCCATCGCCGCTTCGGGGTGCTCGGTCGTCGACCAGATGCCGACGTTGGAGCCGGCGAACAGCGATGTTCCGGTCTCGTTGACCGGAACCGTGGTCACCGCCCAGGAGCCTTCGAGCTCGGGGGCCTGGTCGTTGATTGCACCGGCGAGGTAGGGCCCCGAGACGAGCATCGGCGTTGCGCCGGTGATGAAGCCGAGCGCCTGGTCGAAGTCGGAGTTCGACGGCACGGCACCCGCCTCGTGGAACGCGAGGTAGTGGTCCACCGCCGTGCGGAACTCCGGGGTCTCGAGGTCGATCTCGCCTGCGCCGTCGATCACGTCGCCACCAGCCTGCCAGGTGTACGCGATCGGCAGCGGTGCATCCCACTGTGGGATGTAGTAGCCGTACTCGTCGTCACCACGTCCTGCGAGTGCGATCGACATGTCGAGCAGTTCGTCCCACGTCGCAGGTGGAGCGTCGAAGCCGGCCTCGGCGAGGATGTCGCTCCGGTAGAAGAGAACCCGCGTGTCGCTGACCCACGGGAAGCTGCGCACCGCGCCGTCGGCATTGAGCGCCGCCGAGCTGACCCCGTCCGGGAACTTGTCGTCGGCCAGGTTCGGGTAGTCGTCCACCATCGAACCGACATCCATGAGGGCCTCTGCTTCGATGAACGTCGGAAGCAGCGACAGACCGATCTGGGTGACGTCGGGACCGTCGCCGCTTGCGACGGCGGTGGTCAAGCGATCGTTGACGCTCTCCCACGGGATCGCTTCGACGTCGACGGTGATCCCGGTTTCTTCGCTGAACGGCGCCACGAGGTCCTCGAAGGCGCCGGCGTTGTCCCCCATGAGCCAGAACGTCAGGTCGGTACCGGCGAGTTCCGCTGCATCGTCAGCCGATGCCGCGCTGTCGTCGGTTGAGGTGGCGGTGTCGTCGGTTGAGGTGGCGGTGTCGTCGTCGCTGCCGCAGGCGGCGATG
Organism: uncultured Ilumatobacteraceae bacterium; assembly: GCA_964549065.1. Taxonomy (GTDB): domain Bacteria; phylum Actinomycetota; class Acidimicrobiia; order Acidimicrobiales; family Ilumatobacteraceae; genus Sva-07. Next base: position 4,706 of record CAZJUC010000205.1, on the reverse strand, counting down.
ATCGTTGATGCGGCGGCGATGATCGCCATCGTCCGCAGGACTCGTCGTGTGGTCATGATGGTTCCTTCTTGTTGGGTGGTAGCGATCTGCTCTGGCCGGCAACGGCGTGCTGGCGTTCGATGTAGCTCCGGTACCAGGCGGCGCTCGCCTTCGGCGTTCGACGCTGTGTCTCGAAGTCGACGTGGACGAGGCCGAAGCGCTGGCTGTAGCCCTCGGCCCACTCGAAATTGTCGAGAAGGGACCAGGCGAAGTAGCCGCGCACGTCGATGCCGTCAGCGATCGCCTCGAGGACGGCGTTCGTGTATCCGTCCAGGTAGCGGATGCGTTCGGGGTCGTCGACATGCCCGTCGGCGCCGGGCGTGTCACAGAAGGCCGCACCGTTCTCGGTGACATACAACGGCAAGCTGCTCACCGCCTCGACACGTTCGAGGACGTTGCGGAGCGAAGCCGGGCGGTTCGACCATCCGAGCGTCGTCGGGGCCGGCTCTGCGTGCGCGACGTGCGCACCCAGGTGGGCATCACTCTGGTCGGCGCTCACGATGTTCCGGTGATAGTGGTTCACGCCGGCAAAGTCCGTGGGCGTCGCGATCAGAGCGAGATCCCCCGCCTCGATCGCATCGGACAGGCCGTGTTCGTCGTAGAGATCGTGGGCGCCCGAGCTGTACTCACCTTCATACGCCGGCGACAGGAACATCTGGTTCGCGTTCACGTCGACCCGTTTCGCCGCGGCTCGGTCCGCCTCGCCGTCGGACGCCGGGACGATGTCGGTGATGAGATTGGTCACGCCGAGCGCAGCCTGCGGAACCACTTCGCGCATCGCTCGCACGGAGAGCCCGTGAGCCAGGTTGAGATGATGTGCCGCCCGGACCGCCGCACCGAGATCGCGGCGACCCGGAGCGTGCGCCCCGACGCCGTAGCCGAGGAACGAGGAGCACCACGGCTCGTTGAGCGTGACGAAGACCTGCGCCAAGTCGCCGAATGCCTCGGCTGCGAGGGCTGCGTAGTCGGCGAACGACTGAGCGGTCGATCGCCGAGGCCATCCCCCCGCCGACTCGAGCGGCGATGGAAGATCCCAGTGGTACAGCGTCACCATCGGCTCGATGTTGCGATCACGGCAGCCGCCGAGCACGCGGCGGTAGAACTCGACGCCGGCGGGGTTGAGCGGCCCCGCGCCCATCGGCTGGAGGCGGGACCAACTCAGACTGAGGCGATAGGCATCGAGACCGATCCAAGACGCGAGATCCAGGTCCTCCTCCCACCGGTGATAGTGGTCGCATGCGACGTCGCCGTTGTCGCCCCGGAGGATCGCACCGGGCTGTCGCACGAAGTCGTCCCAGATCGACGGGCCCCGGCCTCCTTCACGGACGGCGCCTTCGATCTGGTAGGCGGACGTCGCTGCGCCCCAGACACATCCGTTTCGAACGTTGCTCGACATCTCGATCCCCTCGACTATTTCACGTCTTAGATTAAGACGTGGGTTAAGAGAAGTCAACCCATGATTGGTGGCCGCTCGTCGACGTCGGCGACGCCATCGGGTGCTGAACCGACCGTCGCCCTCACGCACTCGTCCGCGGCACCGCGACCAGGACGGCCGGGCTCAGGGAGTGCGACCGAGTTCGTCGAGCATCCGCCGGCGGGTGGTGGCGAGATCGGCGAGCACGCTCGCGAGGGCGTAGCCCGGCGAGTCGGCAGGCACGGCGTCGAGCGCCGAGCCGATCGCCGCGAGCGCGTCGGGTCGGCAGCGGGCGATCAGGTTCACGAGGACGCCGCGGTGGGCGCGGGCGAGCCCGCCCGCATCGATCGCCTGCGCCAACGTCGGGCCCGTGTCGGAGCCGGGCGCCGTCAGCATCGGCTGGAGATCTGACGGGATCGGCAGCTGGGGCAGCTCGCCGACGTGTTCGAGCGCCGCGGCGAGGTCGGCGGGCCGGGCGTGGGGGCCACGCGGTGCCAGCGCGGGGACGTGACCGGCCAGCCACTCGCCCAGTGGCCCGCAGGCGAGTTCGGCGCGGGCTCGGCGGATCGGGTCGCTGCGGTGGCGCACGAGCAGCGGGGGAACCAGTTCGGGAGCAACCCGCCACCCGTGGGCGAGCACGGTGAGCACCCACTCGTCCTCGAGGACCGGCCACGACGCCACCACGTGGTGCCAACGGTCGACGGCGGCGGGCACGCACACCGGACGATCGTCGTCGGGCGGCTCGGACAGGCGCCGCCGCGGTGGTGCCGGCATCACGCCTGCACGCCGGACGGCGACGGTCGCCGCCACCTGGGCGAGCATCCGTTCCGACGGCGTCGGCCGCAGTGCGTCGTCGACGAGGTCGGCAACGGGGTCCGGCGGTGGCGGCGGGTCACGGCGGTCGGTGCCGAGCATCGCCGTGGCCACCAGCGCCTCCCAGTGTTCGGCAACCGTGCCGCTCGACCGATCCGGCGGGTCCGGCGGGTCCGTCAGATCGCCGGTCATGCCGCACCCACGAACGACGCGTCGGCCCGGGGGCCGATGTCGATCGACCGGTCGGGCAGGTGGACCGTGAGTGGCACCAGGCCGTGGGGCGTCCACTCGCAGGTGAGGTCCACGTCGGTGCCGGCCGACACAGCCAGCAGGCTCGCCAGGTCGGCTCCGGGAAGCAGCGGGAGGCTGCCGTCGTCGTCGGTGAGTGCCCAACGATCGCCGTCGATCGGGGTGGGTGCGGCACGCACGGTGACGGGCACCCGGTCGAGCCACGGCTCGGCCGCCAACATCGTCCCGATCTCCGAGCACGCCCCGACGATCCCGACCGAGGGCGGCGCCTGCCCGTCGACCGGGTCACCGTGGTGGTCACCCACGAGCGCCCGCAGGGCAGGGCCGGGATACCGGTGGAGGTCGGCGTGCAGCGACGTGCCCACCTGCAGCGACGTGTCGAGGCTCTGCTGGTAGGCCGCGAACGACAGCACCAGCGCCCAGCGCCCGCTCACCTCGCCGCGCAGCCAGTGACGGCGGACCTCGATGCGGTCCTCGCGGGTGTCGCTGCGCCCGGCCACCATCCACCGGTCGGTGTCGGGCACCCCGGCGAGCACGTCGGCACGGCGAACCTGCCAGCCGACGGTGGTGGCCACGGCATCCGCGAGCGGGTCGGGCAGCGAGCCGAGGCGACGCCCCGCCTGGGCGAGGAGGTGGAGGAGGCCCAGCTCGGCGAGCACGTCGTGATGCCAGTCGGGTGAGGCACCGACCACGCCGGCCAGCCGGCGGATCCGGTTGGCGAGGCTGCCGGCCTGGGCGTCGACGAGGCGGGCGGCGAGCTGATCCCAGGTGGCGTACCGGGCGAGCGACGGGTCGGCGAGGCCGGTGCGGATCCGGTCGTCGAGCCAGCGGTCGAGCTCGTCGAGGCCCGCGTGCATCCGCTCCACCCGCTCGTCGCGCGCCTTGTCACGATCCTGCGGCGGCTCGGGTGGCGGCTCGGACTCCGTGTCGGGTGCCGGCTCGGACGCCGACTCGGACGCCGTGTCGGGCGTCGGCTCGGTCGTGGCGCTCGCAGCCTGCCCTGTGTCCACTCCCCCACCGTCCTGTGAGCGATGAGCGCGAGTATGCGTGGCGAGCCAGCGGGCCACGCGGGGCGGAGGTGCGGCGTCGGCGACGTCGCCGTGCACCCACATCAACAGCAGCGCCAGTGCGTGCTTGCACGGCGTGCGCCGGCTGGGGCACGAGCACGACACCGCCACGGCGACGTGGTCGACCGTCGTGTCGTAGGGCTCGGCACCACTGCCGTGGAACGCGCCCCACACGGCCCGGTCGTCGGCGCCCACGCCCAGCCACCGTGACGGTGTGGCCAACGGTCGGGCGGCCGTGATCGCCGACGCCGACGTGGCCAGCGCCTCCACCTGCTCGACCGACCAGCGTGTCGCGGTCACGGTGCGCTCACCATGCTGTCGGGACGGGGCGTCAACGGGCGGCGAGTGCGACCGGCACCGGTGCCGCCGAGTCGGCCGCCTGCTTGGCGTGGTAACTCGACCGGGTGAGCGGGCTGGCCTCGACGTGGCCGATCCCCAACGCCTCGCCGACCTGCTTCCACCGCACGAACTCGGCCGGGTCGGCGTAACGCTCGATGGGCAGGTGGTGCGACGTGGGGCGCAGGTACTGACCGATCGTGACGATGTCGACGCCGAGATCGGCCAGGTCGGCGAGCAGGCCGACGATCTCGTCGTCGGTCTCGCCGAGGCCCACCATGAAGCCGGTCTTGGTGACGAGGCCGGCCGCCTTCGAGCGGGCGAGCACCGACAGCGACCGGGCATAGCCGGCCGACGGCCGGACGGCGCGCTGCAAGCGGGCGACGGTCTCCACGTTGTGGTTCAACACGTCGGGCGACGACCGGAACAGCACGTCGAGCGCGGCGTCGTCACCCTTGGCGTCGGAGATCAGCGTCTCCACGCGTGTCTCGGGCCGGCGCCGGCGGATCGCCTCCACACAGGCGGCGACATGCGCCATGCCCCCGTCGGCGAGGTCGTCGCGGGCCACCATCGTGAGTACGGCGTGGTCGAGGGCCATCCGGTCGACGGCCTCGGCGACACGATCCGGCTCGTCGGCGGCCGGGGCGAGCGGCTTGCTGGTGTCGACGAGGCAGAAGCCGCACGCCCGGGTACAGCGCTCGCCGAGCACCATGAACGTGGCCGTGCCGTCGGACCAGCACTCGGACAGGTTGGGGCAGCCGGCGTCCTCGCACACGGTGACGAGGTCG
>CAZJUC010000204.1:0-5927 GCA_964549065.1 uncultured Ilumatobacteraceae bacterium | reverse complement strand
TCGCCGAACTCGTCGATCAGGCCCTCGGTGACGCGGAAGACACCACCGTCGACACCGACGTCCTCGCCGAGCACGATCACGTCGTCGTCTAAGCTCATCGCCTGGTGCAGCGCCAGGTTCAGCGCCTCGATCATGGTGCGCTCAGGCATCGTCGTCGCTCTCTTCCGAATCAGGACCGAACTGGCGTTGTTGCCACTGGAGGTAGGCCGGCTTTTCTGCGTAGAGATGGTCGAACATCGCTGACGGATCGCCCAGCTGCTCCATCTGCTCTTGCGCCTCGTCCCATGCTCGATCGATCTCGCCCGACACCTCGTCGTCGAGGCCGTCGGCGTCCGACCGGTCGAGGATCCCTTCGGCGTCGAGGTAGTCGACCAACCGGGTCAGTGGATCCCGGCGTTTCCAGTCCTCCTCTTCCTCTTCTTCGCGATAGACCGTGGGATCGTCGGCGGTCGTGTGCACCGAGAGCCGGTACGTCATGCATTCGATCAACGTCGGACCCTCGCCGTCACGAGCGCGTCGGGAGGCCTCGTCGGCCACCAGGCGCACACCGAGCAGGTCATTGCCGTCGACTTGTACGCCCGGGATCCCGTAAGCCACCGCTTTCTGGGCGAACGTCGACGTCGCGGTCTGTTGCTCCACGGGAGTCGAGATCGCGTACTGGTTGTTCTGGCACACGAAGATCACCGGGCAGGAGTGGACCGCGGCGAAGTTGAGCGATTCGTGGAAGTCACCTTCGGAGGTGGCTCCATCGCCGAACGACACTGCGACGACCTCATCGGTCTCGCGCAGCGATGCCGCGTAGCCCAGACCGACCGCGTGCGGGATCTGCGATGCGACGGGGATCGCGATCGGCAGGTTCTTGCTCCCTTCCGGAATCGCTGCCCCCTCGTTGAAACCTGCGTCGTACAACAGCAACGAGACGGGATCGACGCCTCGCCAGAGCGCCGCAGCGAAGTCGCGGTAGGACGGCACGAACCAGTCGTCGTCGGTCAGTGCTGACACGGCACCGACCTGCGACGCCTCCTGACCGATCGCCGGCGCGAACGTTCCGATGCGACCCTGGCGCTGAAGTTGGAGGCGCCGCTCGTCGAATCGCCGACTGAACAACATTGTCCGGTGCAGACGTCGCACCTCGTCGTGGTCGAGATCGGGCAAGAGATCTGTGTCGACCTCGCCGTCCTCGTTCACTACCGACACCCGCTCCAATCGGATCGGCGTGTCCAGTTCTTCTCGGGGCATCTCGGCTCCTCGCACCAGTCGGCTCTGTGGCTCCGTGCCCGGCCTACCCTGTTCGTTCGGTGTTCAATCGCACGACAGTTGCGCCGAGAGCCCAGCCCTACCGGTGCGTCGACGAGGTGATCGTCGAACGCGGACTCCGTGGCGGTCGCCACGTTCGCAATGATCGATGGCGGTCGAATCTGCACGTGGACACGAGTGCCATGAGCGTGATGGACGCTCCGGCAATGCTCGTGAGGATGCTGAGTCGTGGCTGGCGGTCAGGTGTCGTTCGGCGGTGCAGCGCTGATCCCCCCGAGCGCCGACTCGCGATCGCGATGGACCGCGAGATCACCGATCGAGATGATCCCCACGGGTTCGGAGCCATCGACCACTGGCACACGTCGGATTGCCTTGTCCTCCATCATCCGGATGACTTCTTCGACCGACGTGTCGGGTGCGACCGAGTGGACCGCGTGTCCGCAGATGTCGCCGAGCGGCGCTGAGGTGGCTGCGGACTCCGCCACCGCCTTCACGACGATGTCACGGTCGGTCACGATGCCGCACAGGCCACCGTCGTGGGTGACGAGCACGTCGCCGATGTGATGGTCACGCATCTGTCGTGCCGCATCTCGGACCGTGTCGGTCGATGTGCAGATCACCGGATCGGGTGTCATGACGTCGCGGGCTTGCATGCTGTTCTCCTTTGATCGTTGGGACCAGTGAGACGCCGTATCTGGCGACGTCGGCCACTCAGCAGTACCCGATCAGCGGGGCGGCAAACCGTGGCCGCGACAGCCGTGCGCCTCGCTCGTCGTCGGTCAGCGGGATCGTGCTGCGTCACGACGCGTGCACAACGCTCCGACCGGAGGACACGTCTCGGCCTGGCCTCGGACGAAGCCGTTTGTGACCTTCGTTGACGACGATGACGGAGAAGGAGAGGCCGATCGCGACCAGCCACGTCGTGGCTGAGAGTGGCTCGAGGCTGAGGAGCTCTTGCGTCCACGGGATGTACATCGCGGCAATGTGCAACCCGAGCGACACCGAGGCGCCGATCAACAGGACCTTGTTTGCCAGCAGGCTCTTGCGGAACACCGAGACGTACTCACTTCGGCAGTTGAAGACGTGCACCGTCTGGAACAGCACCAGGGTCGTCAGCGCCGCCGTGCGGGCGACCGCGAGGTCTTCGCCACTGACGCTCCACAGCCAGTAGAAGACCCCGAGCGTCCCGGCTGCCAGCCAGCACGCGACGATCACGAGCCGTTCGAGCAGACGCCGGTCGAGTACTCCCTCGTCGATCGGCCGGGGACGGCGCTCGAACAACGACTTCTCACCGGGCTCGAACGCCAACGCCACGTCGGCGATCCCGTTGGTGACGACGTTCAGCCAGAGGATCTGCGCCGGGAGCAGCGGCAGTGGCCAGTCGAGGCTGAGTGCCGCGAGGATGAGGATCACCTCGGCGGCGCCGGTACTGAGCAGGAAGAAGGTGGCCATCCGGATGTTGCGGAACGCGGTGCGGCCTTCCTCGACCGCTGCGTACACGCTGGCGAAGTCGTCGTCGGTGATGACGAGCTCGCTGACCTCCTTGGCCACGTCGGTACCGCTGCCCATCGCTGCGCCGATGTGCGCCGACTGGAGCGCCGGGGCATCGTTCACGCCGTCGCCGGTGACCGCGACGACCTCCTCGCGGTTCTTCAGACGGTCGACCAGCCGCTTCTTCTGATCCGGTGCCACACGGCTGTAGATTCTCGTTGACGCCAGTACGTCGTCGAGTTCGTCGTCGGACAGGTCTGCGATCTCCTGGCCGGTTCGCACGGTCGGACGCTCGCCGTCGCCGTGCGACCCGTCACGCCCGCCGTCTTCTCGTCGGCCGCCGGGATCCGGGTCTGCGCCTGGCAGCTCGTCCCCGACGCCGATGTGCACCTGCGCCCCGATGGCCGCTGCCGTCGTTGCGTGGTCACCGGTGACCATCAACACCCGTATCCCAGCCTCGTGGCAGTTGCGAACTGCCTCGATGGCACTGTCACGGGGCGGGTCCAGCAGCCCTTGCATGCCGACGAACACCAACCCCGACGGGTCATCACTTCTCACCGAGTCGGCGGCGGCGGTGCCCCGGCCGACCGCCATGGCGAGCACCCGGAGCCCGTCGGCCGCCAACGACTCGCTCAGTTCGAGCATCTCGTCGTCATCGAGTGGCTCGTCGCCGCCGTCGGCGCTTCGCCGTCGATCGCACATCTCGACGATGCGCTCGGGGGCTCCCTTGACGAGCACGAGGGGATCTTCGCCTTCGTCGCCGGGGTCGTTGATCGTGGCCATGAACCGCTGTTCGGTCCGGAACGGCACCTTGTCCCGTCGACGATGGCGCTCGGCGAGTTCGTCACGCTCCAGGCCGACCTGGCGCCCGGCGCGGAGCAGGGCGATCTCCATCGGATCGCCCGAATCGCCATCCGATCCGTCGTCGCGTTCATCGTCCTGCTCGTCGCGTTGGTCGCCGAGTCTCGCCTCGGTGCAGAGCACCCCGACGAAGAGCGCCTCTCGAAGCGCCGGATGCTCCGCCAACTCCACGTCACGCCCGGCGGCGTCGCCATCTGCGCCGTCCACGTCGCCGACCAGCCGGAGTCGATCGGCGTCTTCACCATCGCCGAACTCGAACCGCTCCCCAGCAGCCGTCACGGCGCGGACCGTCATCCGGTTCTGGGTGAGCGTCCCGGTCTTGTCGGAGATCATCGTCGTGCAGCTGCCGAGCGTGTCGACCGCTGCCAACTGGCGGATCAAGGCGTGGCGATCGGCCATGCGCTTCACACCGATGGCCAGAGCGACCGTCACCACCACCGGCAGACCGGCGGGGATCGCGGATACGGCCAACGCCACTGCAAGGAGCAACATCTCGTCGACGCTGCGACCGATGAGCAGGCCGACCACGAAGGCCACCACAGCTACGGCGAAGATTCCCTCGGTGATCCACTTCGCCAGCCGCTCGATACGCATCTCCAGCGGCGTGTCGGTACCGCCGGCTTCTTCGACCTGTTCGGAGATCTGGCCCATCTCGGTGTCGGTGCCGGTCGTGACGACGACGCCGTACGCCTCACCCGACGTCACGCCAGTACCCATGAACGCGATGTTCCGCTGGTCGGCGGGAGTCAGGTTCGCCTCGTCGATCGGTTCGATGTCCTTGTCGGCGGGAACCGATTCGCCGGTGAGTGTCGACTCGTCGATCCGGAGCCCACGTGTCTCGAACAGGCGCGCATCTGCGGGGACGATCTCGCCTTGCCGCAGCACGACGACGTCGCCGGGCACAATCTCTTCGGCGTCGATCTGACGTTCGTCACCACCGCGTCGGACGGCTGCCTTCGGCGACACCATCTCCATCAGCGACTGGACGGCGGTCTCTGCCCGGTATTCCTGGAAGAAGCCGACGGTGCTGTTGACGATCAGCACGATCGCCACGACGATCGCATCGCTGTAGCTCCGGATGGCGATCGTGACGACCAGCGCCCCGACGAGCACGTACACCAGCGGGCTGGTGAACTGGTCGAGCAGGATGCGCCAGGCACTGACGGTCGTCTGCTCACGCAGCCGGTTCGGACCGTGCTCCTCCTGACGCCGGCGGGCCTCGTCGTCGGAGAGGCCGGAGTCGTCGACGCCGAGCGTTTCGAACACGTCGTCGACGGATCGCCGGTACCACGCCTCGGATCGTGCGCCGCGAGATTGCCGATCATCGGCGGTTCGGGTGTCCGAGTCGTTCGTGCTCATGTCATCTCGTCGGTTCGAGTATCGGCGCGGAGTTCCTCGACGTCGCTGCGATAGAACATCTCCGTGCCGGGCGTCATGCATGCAGCGCTGGCCGCCGTCACGGCGAGCCGGCCGGCCTCGGCGAGATCGAGACCGTCACAGAGGCCGTACGTCAGGCCGGCGAGAAAGCTGTCGCCCGCACCTGCGTCGCTCTGGAACGGACGCGGGAGTGGCGGCGTCCGCACAGAAATGTGTCGCCCGTCAGCGCTGACGACAGCTCCGTACTCGCCCACCGTGGTCGCCACGACCTGCGCGGCGCCGCGGCTCAGCAGCTGCTCGTTCACTGCGCAGGCATCGTCGAAGCCGTCGACCTCTCCGCCGAGCATGGCGGCGGCCTCGCGTTTGTTGGGCTTCACGAGGTAGACACCCTGCTCGAGCGCGGCCTCGAGCGCCGGCCCGGAGGTGTCGAGCACCAGCCGACCGCCCGCGTCGTCGACCGCTCGAGCCAACCGCCCGTAGAAGTCGTCGGGACAACCCGGCGCAAGACTGCCACTGGCGACCACGAAGTCGTGCGTGCCGATGCGGTCGAGCACGGCTTGCACGATGCGGTCGACGCTTGCTTCGTCGACCCGAGGGCCACGCGGCACGACGTGGAAGGAGCGGCTCTTCTTGCGTTCCGTGAGTACGAGCGCTTCACGTGTTTCACCTTCGATCTCCACCGAGACGTGTTCGAATTGCTCCCCGTCGAGCAACCGGTCGAGGCGTTCACCGGTCGCCCCGCCACTTGTGTGAACCGCAACAGCACGCCCACCGAGCTCGCGGAAACCCCGAGCCACGTTGATGCCGCCGCCGCCGGCGGCCACATTGCGTACGTCGGAGCGAGACTTGCCCTCGGCCACCAGCTGGTCGACCTCCATCAGCACGTCGACCGTGGGGTTCATGGTGAGGGTGACGATCGGTTCCACATCAGGCTCCAAACT
>CAZJUC010000203.1:3003-5972 GCA_964549065.1 uncultured Ilumatobacteraceae bacterium | reverse complement strand
GTCGCTGATCCTCATCTTCGCCAATCCGTTCTGGACCGAAGTCGTCGGCTGACGAGCGATCGCCATGTTGATCGACCCCTTCACCATCATTGCGCAGGTCGTCAACTTCGCCATCTTGGTCGTCGCTCTGAAGTACGTGCTGTACAACCGCATCATCGACGCGATGAACAAGCGTGAAGCTGCGATCGCCCAACGCCTCGACGATGCCGAGGAACGTGAACAACAAGCCGATGCGGCGAAACACGAACATCGGGAGAAGATCGATGAGTTGGAACGTCGTCGGGGCGAATTCCTCGAGGATGCCCGGTCGGCCGCGAACGACAGACGTGACGAACTGCTCGAGTCGGCTCGGCACGACATCGACGAGCAACGCCGCCGCTGGAAGTCGGCGCTCCGACGCGAGCGAGACGACCTCGAGCGAGAGCTGCGAACCAGCACGTCGCAGGCGGCGCTCGCCGTGAGCCGGCGGGTTCTGCGAGACGTTGCCGACGCCGATCTGCAGCACCGTGCGCTCGAGCTGGCACTCGATCGGCTCGACGGCAACGGTGATCTCCACGAACTGATCCAGGCGAGTGACGGCTCGGAACTCACGGTGAACACGGCGTTCGACGACGACTCGGCGCGAGTGTTGATCTGTGATCGTCTCGAAGCGTCGGGGCTTGCGGGATGCGACCACCTGTCGTTCACGACCGACCCCACCTTGCTGCTCGGTATCGAGGTGACGTCGCCGACTGCGTCGCTCCAGTGGAGTGCGAACGACTACCTCGACCAACTCGACGACGTCGTCAGCGACCTTCTCGGCGAACTCCACGACGGCTCGGACCGCGACGGCTCCGACAGCGACGGCTCGGACAGAGACGGCTCCGACAACGACGTGGCCGACGAGCCCGGTGACGGTCGAGACTCGGACGACACCGGGCGCCGCACAGACGAGCAGGTCCATGTCGACGCTGGCTGAAGGCCGTGGCGTCGGATCGTTCGGCGAGGTCGTCCAGAAGTCGTCGGCCCACGTCATCGACGCCCTCGACGGGTTCACGTATCGTCCGCAGGCCACTGAGCGCGGGGTGGTCGAACGCAACGGCGACGGGGTCGTTCGGATCAGGGGCCTCGTCGGCGTCGGTTTCGACGAATTGGTCACCTTCGACGGCGGCATCCTCGGCCTCGCCCTCGAGCTCGACCGTGACGCCGTCGGGGTCGTGTTGCTCGACGACGGCACCGGGATCACCGCCGGCACCTCTGTGCGGCGCACCGGGCGGGTCATGGACGTCGGTGTCGGTGACGCCCTGCTCGGGCGGGTGGTCGACGCAGCAGGTCGACCGCTCGACGAGGCGGGGCCGATCCATACCACCGAACGCCGACGCATCGAGCGTCGACCGCCGGCCATCATGGAACGGGGCCCGGTCGAGGAACCGTTGCAGACCGGCATCAAGGCGATCGATGCGCTCGTCCCGATCGGGCGGGGCCAGCGTGAGCTGATCGTGGGCGACCGTCAGACGGGCAAGACCACGATCGCCGTCGACACCATCGTCAACCAACGGTCCACCGGGGTGGTGTGTGTGTACTGCGCCATCGGTCAGCAGACCGCCGGCGTGGCGAAGGTGATCGCCGAGCTGCGTGCCGTCGGCGCCATCGACCACACGGTCGTGGTCGTGGCCTCCGACGAAGACCCGGTCGGACTGCGCTACGCCGCCCCGTATGCGGCAACGACGATGGCCGAGTTCTTCATGGACGACGGACGCGACGTGCTGATCGTGTACGACGACCTCACCCGGCACGCCCGCTCGTATCGCGAACTGTCGCTGCTGCTGCGGCGCCCACCTGGACGCGAGGCCTATCCCGGCGACATCTTCTACGTGCACTCGCGCCTGCTCGAACGCGCCGCACGGCTGCGCGACGACGCGGGCGGCGGATCGCTGACCGCCCTGCCGATCGTCGAGACGCAAGCCGAGAACCTCTCCGCGTACATTCCCACCAACCTGGTGTCGATCACCGACGGCCAGGTGTACATGTCGCCCCGCCTCCTGCGCAGTGGGCAGTTGCCCGCCATCGACGTCGGCCGTTCGGTGTCGCGTGTCGGCGGCCGGGCGCAGCAGCCCGCCTACCGCTCACTCAGCGGCAGTCTGCGTCTGGCGTACACGCAGTTCGAGGAACTCGAGCGCTTCACCCGGTACGGGGCCCGCCTCGAAGACGAGCGCCGGGAACAGCTCGATCGGGGGCGACGGGTTCGCGAGGTCCTCAAGCAGGCACCGTCCGACCCGTTGTCGAGCATCGAGCAGCTCGCCATTCTCGTCGCGGTCACCGAGGGGGCCCTCGACGAGGTCGCGATCGACGACATCGCAGACGTCACGCAACGGCTGCGCGAACGGGCCGACGAACTCACCCGCCTGGCCGACGCGCTCGACAACGGGCAGCGCCTGGATGACGCTGCGCGACGTAGCGTCGTCGAACTCGTCGAGGAACTCACATGACAGACCACGAGAGGCACGAGCGGTGAGCGCCACGCTCGAGCAGGTCGACCGCCGCGTCGGTGCAGCCGAGGAGTTGCTGTCGGTCACCCACACCATGAAGGGGCTCGCGGCAGTGAATGCCCGCCAGTTCGAGCAGGCGGCGGCGACACTCGACGAGTACGAGGCGATCGTCGAGCGTGGCATCCAGGTGGTGTTGATGCAGCCCGAATTCCGAGCGGCGGGTGTCCCGGTCCGCTCGGCCGACAGCGATCCATCGACCGAGGGCGACGTCGTCGACCTGATCGTCTTCGGCTCGAATCAGGGTCTGTGTGGACCGATCAACCGTCACATGGCGCATCACGCCGCCACCGCTTCGTCCGAGGGCGCCGGGGCGAAGGTGTTCGCCGTGGGGGCGCGGCTGGCGACCGAGCTCGAACTCGTCGGGATCCGACCCGACGTCGACGTGACGCTCCCGAACACCGTCGAAGGGATCACGCCGCGCGCCGACGAACTGCTGTTGCG
>CAZJUC010000203.1:0-2903 GCA_964549065.1 uncultured Ilumatobacteraceae bacterium | reverse complement strand
CGCTCCCGAACACCGTCGAAGGGATCACGCCGCGCGCCGACGAACTGCTGTTGCGCATCGAGCAACGTCGCCGAGAGCGACCGGACGTGGCCGTCTCGCTGGTCTACCCCCGCTTCGAGGGTCGCCAACGCAGCTATCGCCCGGTGACGCAGCCCTTGCTGCCGTTCGACACCGGGCGGCTCGTGGACATCGATCGCCGTCAGTGGGCGACGAACCAGCGGCCGATGGTGTTCGGATCGTCCGCATCCATGTTCGCGGCGCTGACCCGACAGGCCTTGTTCGTCGCCGTGCAGCGCACGTTCGCGCAGACCATGGCGTCGGTTGCTGCCAGCCGACTCGCCGCGATGGACTCGGCGCAACGCGACATCGAGCAACGCCTGGACGACCTCCAGGCCGAGCGTCACCGGTTGCGTCAGTCGGCCATCACCGAGGAACTCCTCGACGTGGTCTCCGGATTCGAGGTGCTGAACACGTCGTGACGGCAAGAACCGCCACGGACGGCGGCAGCCTGGACCTCACCGGCGGCGTACGGCGCGCGCCGCCTCGCTCAGCGCGACGATGCTCAGGGCGCAGCCGATGGCAACGAGCCACCACGTGAGCGGCAGGGGTGCGGCGCCGAGGAAGTCGGCCACGGGCGACACCTGGACGGCGACCACCTGCAAGACGGTGACGGAGCCCAACGCGATCCAGAGCGCCGGGTTCGTCAGGGTGCGTCGCGAGAACACCGAGTTCCAGCCGTTGCGGACGTTGACCGCGTTGACCACCTGGAAGAGCACGAACGTGGTGAACGCCATCGAGACACCTCGCTCGTCGCTCGTGCCCCGGGCCACCGCGAACACGATCAACGTCACACCGGCCATCCAGCCGCCCAGCACCATCAGGGTGATCACGCGCCGACGATCGAGAATCCGGGCCTCCGGATCGCGCGGTGGCCGCTGCATCACGTCGGGCCGGGGCGGGTCGGCGCCGAGCGCCATCGCCGGTGGGCCATCCATGATGAGGTTGACCCACAGCACCTGGAGTGGTGTGAACGGTGTCGGCAGACCGATGACGCGTGCGATCAGGATGGTGAGGAGGGCGCCGAGGTTGGTGGCCAGGTTGAAGCGCACGAACGTGATGATGTTGTCGAAGATCGTCCGGCCACGCCGGATTGCGCTGACGATGGTGGCGATGCGATCGTCCGTGAGCACCACATCGGCGGCCTCCTTGGCCACCTCGGTGCCGCGCTGGCCCATGGCCACGCCCACGTCGGCTCGTTCCAGGGCCGCAGCGTCGTTCACGCCGTCGCCGGTCATCGCCACGATGTGGCCACGTGCGTTGAGCGCATCGATCACCCGCACCTTGTGCTGGGGATCGACACGCGCCAGCACGGCGATGTCGTCGATCCGCTCTGCCAGCGCGTCGTCGTCCATCTCGTCGAGTTCGGGGCCTTCGACCACGTCGCCGTCGATGCCGAGGCGTCGGGCGATCGCCTGAGCCGTGCCGGCGTGGTCGCCGGTGATCATCTTCACCTGGATGCCGGCTTGCTGGGCCTCGGCGACACTGTCAGCTGCCTCGGGCCGGGGCGGGTCCTCCATTCCGACGAGCGCCTCCAGCCGGAGCTCCGCGACCATCTCGGCGAGTTCGTCCTCCGTCGCACCGTCCGACGGCCGACCGATGCGACGCTGGGCCAGTGCGAGCACCCGTAAGCCATCGTCGCTCAGCGCCTCGACGTGCTCCTCCAACTCGGTGCGTCGGGCGTCGTCGAGCTCGTCGTCATCGTCACTGCCGGCGACCGTGGTGCACATGTCGAAGATCACGCCGGGCGCACCCTTCACCAGGAGCATGACGTCGCCGTCGTCGCCGTCGTCGTCGTGGAACGTCGCCATGTACTTGCGGTCCGACGAGAACGGAACGTCGGCGATGCGCTCGAGGTCGTCGCCGAGTTCTGCCTTGGTCAGACCGGCCTTCTCCGCCAGCACGATCAGGGCGCCTTCGGTGGGGTCCCCTTCCAGCTCTCCGTCGCGTAGTTCGGCGTCGTTGCACAGCGCCGCCACGACCGCGACGTCGCGCGGGAACTCGCCGCCGTCTCCGTCGTCTGCTGTGATGTCGCCGTCGGTGCCGTAGCCCTCGCCGCTCACCTCGAAGGCCCGACCTCGGGTCTGCACGGCCCGGACGGTCATCTGGTTGAGTGTCAGCGTGCCGGTCTTGTCGGTGCACACCACGGTGGTGGCACCGAGGGTGTGGATCGAATCGAGATTCTCCACGATGGCACCTCGGCCGGCCATTGCCCGCACGGCGAGCGCGAGCGTCACGGTGACGATGGCCGGGAGCCCTTCCGGAATCGACGCCACGGACAGCACCACACCGTCGATCAGGGCCTCACCGAAGGTGTCTCCACGCAGCATCGCAACACCGACCACGGCCGCCGCGGCGACGAGGGCGACGATCGCCAGACGCGTCGCGAGGACACCCAGACGCGCTTCGAGCGGGGACTCGCGTTTCTCGCCCTCGTGCATCTCCGCCGAGACCGTGCCCATCTCGGTGCTCATACCGGTGTCGGTGACGACGACCGTCGCCTCGCCGCGTGTCACCGAGGTGCCCATGAAGGCCAGGCTCGTTCTTTCGGCGAGTGGCGCTCCGGACTCCACCGGCTCGGTCTGCTTCTCGACGGGCGTCGACTCGCCCGTGAGGGTCGACTCGTCGATCGACAGGCCCGTCGCATCGACGATTCGACCATCGGCGGGAACCCGGTCGCCTGCTTCCAGGAGCACGACGTCGCCCGGAACGAGGTCGGCGCCGTCGATCTCTTCCGCTTGCCCGTCCCGTCGGACGCATGCCGTGAAGGTCAGCAGCTCCTGGAGTGATGCCATGCTCTTCTGCGCCCGGTACTCCTGGACGAAGCCGATGATCGCGTTGATCGT
>CAZJUC010000202.1:0-5998 GCA_964549065.1 uncultured Ilumatobacteraceae bacterium | reverse complement strand
ACGACACCGATGGCGCCTTCGTCGTGGTGTTCGAGCACGAAGATGACCGTGCGATCGAAGTTGGCGTCCTCCAGTGGCGGTGTCGCCACGAGGAGGCGCCCCTTGGTCGGCGGCGTGCCGGGAATCATCACCGCCATTCTGCCAGTAACTCTCGCCGATGAGTTCCACGGGGCGAGCGGCGATGGCAACCGAAGGGCGGGCCGAGTCGAAGCGACAGCCCTCGAGGGACACCTTCATGGTGAAACTGTCGAATCCGGCGCCGGGCACCTGGGACTAGTCTTGGCACGGGCCGGGCGACTCGCGCTCGATGCGCTCCTCGCATCGCCCATTCGACGACGGAGCGGACACAGACGTGCAAGCCACCAGCGACGAGAGCTCGACCCGACGTCTCGACCGACTCGTGCCGCGAATCGTCCTCGATTGGGTCACCGACGAACCGGGGCGGCGCTGGCGCGTGGTGGAGGGCACGATGGTGTTCGCCGACATCTCCGGCTTCACAGCGCTCTCGGAGAAGCTTGCAACGCGGGGCCGGATCGGCACCGAGGAGTTGGTCGAGACGCTGAGCCGTGTCTTCGGTGGAATGCTCGGGATCACTGCGCAGCGGGGTGGACAGCTCCTGAAGTTCGGCGGTGACGCCCTGCTGTTGTTGTTCACCGGCTCCGACCATGCCCGTCAGGCGGCGTCGGCTGCAGTCGAGATGCGCAGCGAGCTCCGGCGGGTGAGCCAGATCCCGACGTCGGTCGGCAAGCTCAATCTCAAGATCTCGATCGGCGCCCACTCGGGGGCGTTCCACCTCTTCCTGGTCGGCGACCGTTATCGGCAGCTGGTCGTCGGTGGTCCGGCCACCACGATGGCGATGGAGGCAGAGTCTGCTGCCGAGGCCGGCCAGATCGTCGTGAGCGAGGCGACGGCCGGCCTCCTCGGGCCAGGGAGCACGAAGCCGCGCGATGACGGTGAGCTGATGGTCACGTGGCGCAAGGGAGCGGTGGATCCGGTCGGTGCGCCGGGCCGTCGCGACACCGACGCCGAGGCTGCAGCGCAGGTGACGCCACCGATCGTTGCCTCGTTGCTGGAGCACGGCGCACCCGACCCGGTGCACCGGATCGCCACAATGGCGTTCTTCAAGTTCACGGGCACCGACCAGCGTCTCGCCCACGATGGGCCAGACGCGCTGGCTGACGACCTGCACCGGATGCTCGAGATCGCTCAGGCGGCATTCGAGGCCGAGGACATCGCGTTGCTCTACGTCGACGTCGATGCGAACGGTGGCAAGCTGTTCTGCAGTTCGGGCATCCCCGTCACCAGCGAGGACGACGAGGGTCGGATGCTTCGCGCGGCCCGGTCGATCGTCGACGCCGCGCCACCCCTGCCGCTGCGCGTCGGAATCCACCGCGGTCACGTGTTCGCCGGTGAGCTCGGAGCGAACGACCAGGCCGTGTTCTCGATCATGGGTGACACCGTGAACACTGCGGCGCGCATCATGGTGACCGCACCACCGGGCGTCATCCACGCCCACCCGGCCGTTCTCGATGCAGCCCGGACCCGCTATCGAACGGAACAACAGGGCCCGTTCGCGTTCAAGGGCAAGGCCCAGGCCCAGGTCGTGTACCGGGTGGGTGACAAGCTGGGGCCACGTGAGTCGATCGACGGTCACGGCTTCCGGTTCCAAGGTCGGGAGTCCGAACTCGCCGGACTCCGCGATCGTGTGGACGCCGTGGCTGCCGGGCAGGGTGGCGTCGTCACGTTGGTGGGGGCGTCCGGGCTCGGCAAGTCGCGCCTGATCCGCGAGTCACTCGGTTCGGAGCATCCCCGCCTGCTCGAGGTGCACGCCGAGCCCTACGGCTCGAGCAACAGCTTCCGGGTCGTGCGCGACCCTCTGCGCGCCCTGTTCGCACTACGGGGTGACGACCCGAGCGCCCTCGCTGACGCGTTGCGGCACGCCGTGCAGCAGTGCGCCCCGCACCTGGAGCCGTATCTCCCGCTCATCGGCGACGTCCTGCAGCTCCCCGTGCCGTCCACCCCCGAGGTGGAAACGATCGGGCCGCAGTACCGGCCTGACCGGACTGCCGACGCGGTGCTCGAGTTGTTGGGTGCCGTCCACGACGGACCGCTGGTGCTGATCGCCGAGGACATGCACTGGGCGGATGACGCCTCGGCGCATCTGCTCGGCCGGGTAGCCGACGCGACGACGTCGCGTCCGTGGCTGTTGATCGTGGCTCGACGCGAGGATGAGGGTGGGTTCGCACCGGAGTCGGGTGGCCGGATCTCGATCGATCCGCTGCCCGACGACGCCGTACGAGCACTCGCCATCGACGCAACGGAGGCGGCCCCGCTGCGGCCACACGAGATCGACCTGGTGGTCGAGCGTTCCGCTGGTAGTCCGATGTTCGTGGGCGAGCTGATCACCGCCGCCCAGGAGCTCGGATCCCTCGATGCAGTGCCCGAGTCGTTGCAGGGGACACTCGCGGCCCAGGTCGACGCCCTCGACCCGTTGTCGAAGCGGGTGCTCTCCTACGCCTCTGTGCTCGGGCGAAGCTTTCGCCGAGCCGTCGTCGACGAGCTGCTGCGGAGAGAAGGACTCGAGCTCGACCAGGCGACCGTCACCCTCTTGAGCAGGTTCATCGACGCCGACGGTCCACGCCGCTACAGGTTCCGCAACGGCCTCGTCCGTGACGTCGTGTACGACAGTCTGGCGTATCGGGTGCGGGCGAGGCTGCACAGCGAGGCCGGCGAGGCCTACGAGGCACTCGGCACGGGCGACGAGAATGAGGTGGCCGTCCTCTCGTTGCACTTCTCGAAGTCGGGCGACCACGAACGCGCCTACCGCTACGCGCGAGCTGCCGCAGAGCGCGCCTACCGCACGTCGGCTGTAGCGGAGGCCGTCATCCAGTTCGAACGTGCCATCGATGCCGCACGGCATCTCGACGACGTGACCGACGACCAGCTTCGCCGTCTCTACGTCGCGCTTGGCGAAGCTCGACAGGATGCAGGGCTCTACAACGACTCGTTGGTTGCCTACCGACACGCCGGTCGTCTGGCAAGCGACGACGCCATTGCCCGAGCCGAGATCCATCTTCGTCGAGCACGAGCCCGAGAGCGCGCGGGTGCGCTCTCGCTTGCGCTCGGCGAGACGACCCGCGGCTGCAAGATCGCCATGGACCACACGAGCCCCGAGGGCCAGCGCTTGTACGCGCGGCTGCTCGCTCATGCTGCCGTCGTCCACTATCGGCAACAGCACCTGGGCCAGGCGCGACGAACGGGTCTGATGGCGGCTGACCTCGCGGGGCGGTGTGCCGAGCGCGAAGCACTCGCGACGGCCAGCAATGCGATCTTCCTGGCGGAGGTGGAGCTCGGTCTCGAAGGCGCCGAGTCGTGGGCCGAGCGCGCCCTGGAGCTCTACGAGGAGCTCGGCGACCTCCAGGGCCAGGCGGCGACGGCCAACAACCTCGGAGTGATCGCGTTCTACGAGAGCCGGTGGGACGAAACGCTCGACCGGTATCGCGAAGCGGTGGAGTCCGATCGACGGACGGGGCGACTGCTCGGCGCAGCGCTGACCGAGGCGAACATCGCCGAGGTGCTGGTCAGCCAAGGCAGGCTCGACGAGGCCGAACCACTGCTGCGCGACGCCTTGCGGGTGCTCCGTGCATCCGACGACGCAGGAGTCCCCTTCGTCGAGATGCATCTGGGGCGTCTGCTGATGGCGCAAGGAGAGTACGAACGCGCCGAACGTCTCCTCCTCGGCGTCAACGAGCAGTGGAAGGCGATCGGGAGTGCCGCCTCCGTGTACGAGACGTCGGTCCACCTGGCCGACTGCCTCGTGCGAGCGGGCCGTGCCCGCGAGGCGCTCGACGTGCTCGCGCAGAACGACGGGGCCGGGTCGGAGGAGACCACGATGTTCGACGCAGCGCGAGCGGCCGTCGCAGCGCGGGCGCTCGTCGAGCTCGGCGAGCTCGACGAGGCGCGGGCGAGGATCTGTGACGGGTTCGAGACGGCACGGGAGCGCTCGCTGACGTTCGACACCGCCAGGCTCCTGCTGGTGGCTGCCCGCATCGGCCCGCCCTTCGACGAGTGTCTCGGAACGACGGAGCCGGCCGAGGAGGCGTACCGCCTGCTCGACCGGCTCGGTGTGGTCAGCGACTCAGCCGCTGTTACCTGAATCGACCGTAGGGATCGCCCTTGCCGACCATGACCTCGGTCCGCTCGACCAGGCCGTCGCCGTTGATCACGTCCGTGCGGCTGACCACACACCACGGCGCTTCACCGGAGATGTTGCCCGGCCCGTTGTACGACGGGAAGTCGACGGTGAAGGTCGGACCGTCCGGACTCGGTGCCTCGCTGAACGACGAGCAGAACTGCGCGTCGACGTAGTCGCCGGGACCCTCTGCGTCGTAGTCGACCTGAGTGGGCTGGCCGGCCGAGCTGACCGGAGCAGGCGCCCAGAAGATGGTGATCTTGCCGGATGTCGCCTGATCGCTCCCGTCCTCGACCGAGACGAAACCGTTGTTCCAGAACACGCGGTCCTCGTCCTCCGGCGTCGCCGGGTCGTCGGTCTGGATCTCGACGGTGACGCCGACGTCGCTGCAGGCGACGTCCGGGTCCTGCTTGGCGGGATCGTTGGCGCCGCGTACGAAGACCGCCCGCTCGGCGATCTCACCGGGGTCACCCACGTCGGTCACCTGCTCGCCGCAGCTGACCGCCACCTCGAAGTCGCCGGAGAGCGTGACCAACTCGAGCACCGTTGGTCCTTGGAGGGCGAGCCCGCGTTCCTCCCGGGACGAGTCGGAGCCGATGGTGAGCGACGGTGTCGGGGTGGCCGGAGTCACCGTCACGGAGTCGACGCCGCGCTGCACTGCGATCGGGTTCGGGAAGTCGGGGTCCGCAGGGTCGACGAGGAGATCGCCGCTGTTGTTGAACCGCTTGCCCAAGACGAGATCGGCCGAGCTGATCAGCACCGTGGTGTCGGAGGAGGCGGGGTTGACGAACGAGCCGGGTTCGATCTCGAGCCGCTCGCCCGCCGAGATGACGCCCGCCGGGTTGCCGCAGTTGGTGCCGCTGTTGACGCCGATTCCGTCGTCGGGGAGCTGCACCGTGTCGTCCTCGGTCGTCGTGCCACCCACGATCGGCGTGAGAGCGAGCAGCATTTCGACCTCGGTGAGGATCACGCCGTCGCGGACGACCGGCCCGAAGCCGACCTGGGCGCAGGGCTGCTCCGTGACGATCGTCTGCGTCACGGTCGGCTCGGACGGGAACGTCACATCGTCGTAATCGAGTGTGAGCAGGCCGTCGCGATCACGGACTTCGATCGTGAGTGTGCCGTAGGGCTCGAAGACCGGATCGGTCGCCTCGGGAAATTCGTCGACTCCCGACGCCGATGTGGACGTGAGCGCGACCGCACCGGCGATCGCCAGCCCTGCCGCCAAGGTTGCTCCGATGTTTCGACGAGTTCGTACACCCATGCCGCCCTCCCCGGACTGCCCCATCTCCGTACGCGTATCGCACCGAGAGCGACAGTGTCCTCCTGATCCTCCCCGATGTCCAGAGAACCGAAGGTGACAGGCATCACGTCAACTGCTCAGAGTGGTGGAGCGATCGCGGCAGGTCAGATTGTGCACGATTCGGGTGGCCTCGGCCGGTGCTCGGCGCGGTCAGACGTTGAGCGAGGCGAACACGGCCGAGTCGGCGTACTCGTCGAGGCGGGTGATCAGCCCGTCGTCGTCGAAACGCAGCACGACGCAGACGTCGGTCGAAGCAGACTTGCCGTCGGGTCGGGTGAGTGTGACGACGTGCTGTTCGACGACGAAGCCGTCACCGACCGATCGTCGAACATCGGAGTACGCAACGCTCACGCCCTCGTTCTTGAGGCCGTGCACGAACGCCAGCAGACCGTCGACACCGTGCTCGGGATTCCCGTTCTGTTTCATCTTGGCGTCGGGGGCGAGCAGACGTTCGAGGCCGTCGAACTCCTGCGACTCGAAGATCGAGAACAGCTGTGCGGTGC
>CAZJUC010000201.1:0-6002 GCA_964549065.1 uncultured Ilumatobacteraceae bacterium | reverse complement strand
TCGACTCGATCCACCAGGTGGCGCCGGCGTCGGCGTAGGCGGCCGGCGAGTGCTCGGCCGCCGCCCCCTCCACGACGATGTCGACCGCCTCGCCGGGCCGGTCGGCGTCGAGCCGTGAACGGAGTTCGGCCACCTCGTCGAGATGAGGTTGGCGGGCACCGCCTGCGCCGTCGAGCACCTGCGGGATCACGCCGTCCCACGTCGTTGCCCTGGCCATCGACGTCGGGCGGCCGAGCGCCCCGACACACCAGATCGGCACGCGCGGTTGCTGCACGGTGTGTCCGATGGTCGGGAACTCGGTCGGTGCGATGGTGTAGTGGGCGCCGTCGTAGCGGAACGGCTGGCCCGCCCAGAGCCCGCACATGATGTCGAGGCACTCGTCCATCAGCTCCGCCCGCGTTCGGCGGTCGCACTCCTCGCCGAACGCGTCGAATCCCGAATCGATCGCGCCGAGCCCCACCGACAGGGTCACCCGGCCGGCGGACAGGCGATCGACGGTGGCGACCTGGCTCGCGAGTTCCCAGGGTCGGCGCCGTGACGGCGGCGTCAACAACGTGCCGAGGCGGATCTTCGAGGTACGCACCGCCGCCAGCCCGAGCGAGATCCACGCGTCGACGCCCCAGACCGGCTCCCACACGAACAGTCCGTCCCACCCGGCCTCCTCGGCCGCGGCGGCGAGATCGCCGATGTCCTCGGCGTCACCCCACGGGACCACGAAGCCGAACTTCACGTCACCGACCGTAGACCCTCACGAGCGCGGCTGCACGCGACGGGCCCCGGTGGTGCTCCGACACGTGTCGGCGAGTATCGGCGAACGATGGCGAACGCCGGGAGGGATGGCGACCCCAGCCGGGTGCGCCTACAGTCGCGTCGATGAGCAGCGCTGCCACGATCGTCGACGCAGCACGCGACCTCGCCGAGCTGATCGAGGCGAACGCCGACGACGGCGAGCGGAACAGGCGTCTCCCGCTGAACACGGTGAACGCGCTCACCGACGCCGAACTGATGCGGATGTGCGTTCCCGAGGCCTACGGCGGTCCGGAGGTCGACCCGGTCGCGATGGTGAGGGCGATCGAAGCGGTCGCCCACAGCGACGGCGCCGCCGGCTGGTGCACCATGATCGCGTCGACCACTTCGTCGATGGCGTCGTTGCTGCCCGAGCAGGCGGCCCGCGAGATCTACGGTGAGCGCACCTCGGTGACCGGCGGTGTCTTCGCCCCCAACGGCACCGGCGTTGCGACCACGGTCGACGGCGTCGCCGGGTTCTCGGTGACTGGACGCTGGGCGTGGGGGAGCGGCACGCAGCACTGTCGCTGGGTGCTCGGTGGGGCGTTGTGCGACGACGGCACGTTCCGACTGTGCTGGTTCGCGCACTCCGACGTCACGTTCCACGACACGTGGCACACCTCGGGGATGCGGGGGTCGGGGTCACTCGACTACTCGGTGGACGACGCGTTCGTGCCGGCCGAACGGACCGTCCAGCCCGGTGTCACTCGCCCGGTGGTGCGCACGCCGCTGTCGGAGTTCCCGAACTTCACACTGCTCGCCGCCGGGGTGTCCGCAGTGGGCCTCGGCGTCGGCCGGCGCGCCCTCGACGAGCTGGTCGAGCTCGCCCAGGGCAAGAAGCCGCAGTACTCGTCCAAGACGCTCGCGCAGGGGGCGTTCACCCAGATCGAACTGGCACGCGCCGAGGCAGAGCTCCGTGCTGCCAGAGCGTTCCTGCTCGACGAATTGCAGTCTGCGTGGGACACCGCGTGCGCCGGTGACCAGGTGACGGTGGCGGCGCGTACCGGCATCCGCCTCGCGGCCACTCATGCGGCCACCGTGGGCGCAGAGGTCGCCGACACCGCATTCACCCTCGCCGGCGGCACGGCGGTGTACGACACCAGCCTGCTCGGGCGGTGCCTGCGCGACGCCCACGTCGTCACCCAGCACATCCAGACCGCGCCGAAGCTCAACGAGACGATCGGCAAGTTGCTGCTCGGCCTCGACGTCGACACCTCGATGTTCTGAGCGGATGTTCTGAGCGGATGTTCTGAGCGGATGTTCTGAGCGCGCTGCGCTGCACATTCACGTTTGCGATGCAGAACAGGTGGGGCGGGCCACCCGAACTGCAACCCGAACGGTGTGGGGTGGATACGGTCGGCGCGATGGCGATCGAGAGTGAGGCGATCGAGAGTGAGGCAATCGAGAGTGAGGCAATCGAGAGTGAGGCAATCGAGATGGATGCAATCGACGCGATCATGACCACCCGGGCGATCCGGCGGTTCACCGACGAGCCGGTCACCGACGACGAGATCGCCACGTGCCTGCGCGCCGCCCAGCAGGCGCCGAGCGGTGGCAACGTGCAGCCGCAGCAGTACGTGGTGGTCACCGACCCCGAGCGCAAGGCGCGGATCGCCGAGCTGTACCGCGCGTCGTTCGATCGGTACGAGAAGTCGTTGCCCGACGCTTCGGCGTTCCGGGACGAGGCCGCCGCCGAGTCGTGGCGCAAGACCCGCGCCGCAAGCCGGCACCTGGCCGACCACGTGCAGGACGCACCGGCAATCGTGTTCTTCCTCCAGCCGATCATCCCGTGGACGCCGGTCGACGACCAGGGCCCGATGGACATCGGGCGTCTCGACGGAAGTGTGTATCCGGCGGTGCAGAACTTCTGTGTGGCTGCCCGGGTGCTCGGTATCGGCACGTCGCTGACCACGGTGATCCGGATCAACGCCGCCGAGACGCTCGAGGCGCTCGGGGTGCCGGCCGACGACGACGGCAGCCCCCGCTTCGAGATCGCAGCCTGCATCCCGATGGGACGCCCCGCCGGCAACTTCGGCGTGGCGCCCCGTAAACCCGCCAGCGCCGTGACCCACTGGAACACCTACGGCGACCGCCGCCGCGACTGACCGAGGTTCCCGGCGCCCAGGTCGCGCGGGACCACCAGGCGAACACGAACGAGGTCCCGTCGATTCCGACGATCGGCCCGTCGTTCGTCGTCTGCCCGACCGCCGACCACCGTCACGATGCGGGTGTTGCCCCGGCGGCCCTCGCCGATCCACCGTTCGAGTCGGTCGGGTTCGTCGCGTCGCCCGGCGAACGCGGCGTCGTCGACGAGGCGGTCCGCTCCGAGTTCGTTCACCGGCCACGTTCGACCCGTGCTGCAGGGCATCGTCCCGGGATCGCCCGGGCTCCCGGACGTCTGCGACGATGTGCAGATGACCGCTGTGGAAACCGATCGTCTGACCGTCGACCTGCTCGATCCGTACCTGTATCAGCGCAATCCGCACGACGTGTGGGCGTGGATGCGGGCCAACGAGCCGGTGTATCGCGACGAACGCAACGGGCTGTGGGCCGTCACGCGGCACGCCGACCTGATGGATGTCGAGCGGCGATCGACCGTGTTCCTCTCGGGCCAGGGGTACCGGGCGCTGTGGTCGCCCGACGAGATCAACATGATCGCCCAGGACGACCCCCGCCACCGCCAGCAGCGCATGCTGGTGCAGCCGAAGCTCACCGGCCGATCGGTGGCGCAACGCCAGGCAGAGATCGTCACCCTCGTCACCGAGCTGATCGACGACGCGCTCGCTGCCGGAGACGAGATGGACGTCATCGAGGCACTCGCCGGCCAGCTCCCGGCCCGGTTCACTGCCCGCATCCTCGGATTCCCCGAGGAGATGTGGCCGCAGATCAAGTCGTGGTCCGAGCGCCTCATGCGCACCGACGACCGCGACCGCAGCGGCGAGTCGTTCCGCGACTTCTTCGCCGCCAACATGGAGTTCGTCGAGGTGCTCGGCGAGATCGCGCCGCAGAAGATGGCCGAGCCCGGCGACGACCTGATCAGCACCTGGTTGCACGCCACCATCGACGGCGAACCGCTCCCACCGGCAGCGATCGTGCACGAGGTCGGCCTGTTCATCGCCGGCGGCGCCGAGACCACCCGCACCGCCATCAGCCATGGCCTCCACGCGTTCAGCGAGCACCCCGACCAATGGGACGCGATCGGCACCGATCCCGACTTGGTGCCGGGTGCCGTCGAAGAGGTGCTGCGCTGGGTCACCCCACTCAACAACTTCTTCCGACGCGCCGCTGCCGACGATCACATCGGCGATCAGCCGGTCGAGCGCGGCGATCGGGTGATCCTGCTGTACCCGTCGGCCAACCGCGACGAGGCGGTGTTCACCGACCCGTTCGCGTTCGACATCCGCCGTGACCCCAACCCGCACGTCTCGTTCGGTTTCGGCACCCACCTGTGCATCGGCACCCACGTCGCCCGGGCGTCGCTGGCGGCCGTGTTCGGCCAGCTCAGCCAGCGCGTCACCGACCTGCGTGTCGTCGAGGAGCCGGTGGTGGAGGCCAACATCTTCGCCCGGGCGGTGCAATCGTTCCGGCTCGGCTACACGCCGCGCTGACACGTCGGTTCACCCGTTTCCCTCGGCGCACTATCGTGCTCGTCATGGGGGACATCACGAATCTGGCAGGGGTCATCCGCGTGCACGGCGAGACGCAGGGTGACAAGACGGCACTCATCCTCGGCGACGAGCAGCGGAGTTGGGCCGAGCTGCGCAACCGCTCGGCTCGGGTGGCGCAGGCGCTCTTGGCGGCGGGCGTCGGTGCACAGGAGCGGGTGGCGTTCCTCGACAAGAACGGCTTCGAACACTTCGAGGTGATGTTCGGCGCCGCGATGATCAATGCGGTCTGCGTCGACGTCAACTGGCGTCTCGCGGCGCCCGAGGTCGAGTTCATCGTCAACGACACCGAGGCCAAGGTGCTCGTGGTCGGACCGGACTTCGTGCCGGTCCTCGACGCGATCGCCGACAACCTCACCCACGTGACCACCGTGGTCGTGATCGGCGGCCACGAGAAGTTCCGCGACTACGAGGAGTGGGTGACCACGTTCGACCCGGTCGACCCGGGGACCGACTCGGCGCTCGACGACGTCGCGTTCCAGCTCTACTCCTCGGGTACCACCGGGCGCCCCAAGGGAGTGATGCTCACCAACTCCAACTTCTTCAGCCTGCTGCCGATGGCGAAGGAGATCTGGGAGCTCTCACCGGACACGATGAACCTCGTGGCGATGCCGCTGTTCCACATCGCCGGTGGCGGCTGGGCCGTCGCCGGCATGTACGAGGGCGCCACGTCGGTGATCTTCCGTGAACTCGACCCGGTGGCGCTCGTGGCCACGATCGCCGAGCACCGCATCACCCACGCCGTCCTCGTGCCCGCAGCGTTGCAGTTCATGCTGATCGTTCCCGGCATCGAGGATGCCGACTTCTCGAGCCTCGAGGTGATGGTCTACGGCGCCTCGCCGATCAGCGAAGACGTCCTCACCAAGTGCGTCGAGCTGTTCACGCCGTGCAAGTTCTGGCAGGCGTACGGATTGACCGAGACCACCGGCACCGTGGTCAACCTGCCGCCGGAAGACCACCACCCCGACAGCCCCAACAAGCACCGGCTGCGCTCGTGCGGTGTGCCCGGACCCGGCGTCGAACTGCGGATCGTCGGCGACGACGGCGTCGACTGCGAGACCGGCGCGGTCGGCGAGATCCTGGTGCGATCACCGCAGGTGATGAAGGGGTACTGGAACATGCCCGAAGCCACCGCGGAGGCGATCGACGCCGACGGCTGGTTCAAGACCGGTGACGCCGGCTACGTCGACGCCGACGGCTACGTGTACATCCACGACCGGGTGAAGGACATGATCGTGTCCGGCGGCGAGAACGTGTACCCGGCCGAGGTCGAGAACGCACTGATGAAGCACGATGCCATCGCCGATGTCGCGGTGATCGGTGTGCCGCACGAGAAGTGGGGTGAGACGGCCAAGGCGATCGTGGTCGCCGCCGGTGATGCCAGTGCCGACGACGAGACGGCGCAGGACATCATCGCCTTCGCCCGGACGCAGCTCGCCACGTTCAAGTGCCCCACCAGCGTCGACTGGGTCAGCGAGCTCCCGCGCAACCCGACCGGCAAGGTCCTCAAGAAGGACCTGCGGGAACCGTACTGGGAGGGACGCGACCGCC
>CAZJUC010000200.1:0-6005 GCA_964549065.1 uncultured Ilumatobacteraceae bacterium | reverse complement strand
TGCGGCGCGGCCGCACCGGTGTTCGGTGGGGTGGTCCTCGATGCCACTGGGCTGAGCGGCATCGTGAGCGTCGACGCGGTGTCGGGCATCGTCGAGGTCCTGCCGGGGACGTTCGGCCCCGACCTCGAAGACGAGTTGCGAGCCGCCCACGGCATGTCCGTCGGTCACTTCCCGCAGAGCTTCGAGCTGGCCACCGTCGGCGGGTGGGTCGCGTCGCGCGGTGCCGGCCAGTACTCGACCCGGTACGGCAAGATCGAGGACATGGTCGTCGGCCTCGAAGCGGTGCTCGCCGACGGCACGGTGATCCGCACGGGTGGCGCCCCAGCCGCGGCTGCCGGACCCGACCTCACCCAGCTCCTCGTGGGCTCGGAGGGTACGTTGGCGGTGATCACCAGGGTGTGGCTGCGCACCCACCCGGTCCCCACCCACGAACGTCGCGCCGCCTACGCCTTCGAGTCGTTCGCGGACGGCATCGCGGCCTGCCGTTGCATCCTCCAAGCCGGCGCCACGCCGGCGGTGCTGCGGCTCTACGACGCCACCGAATCACAACGCGGGCAGGGTGGCGACGGCACACAGTGCATGCTGCTCGTGCTCGACGAGGGCCACGTCGATCTCGTCGACGCAACGATGACGATCATCGACCACTGCTGCACCCTCCACGACGCCGTACCGAGAGGCCCGGCGCTCGTCGATGCGTGGATGGGCCACCGCAACGACACCTCTGCGCTGCAGGGCCTCACCCGCAAGGGTTTCGTGGTCGACACGATGGAGATCGCGGCGCCGTGGTCACGTCTCGTCGAACTGTTCGACGACGTGCGAGCGGCGCTGATGGGCGTGCCGCACACCAGGGCCGCCACCTGCCACCTCTCGCACAGCTATGCCGACGGCGCCTGCCTCTACTTCACGTTCGCGGCAACGCCACCGCCCGAGGAGATCGAGTCGACCTACGTCGCGATGTGGGATGCGGGTCAGCGCGCAGTCCTGGCGGGCGGTGGCAACCTGTCACACCATCACGGCGTGGGCCTGAACCGGGGCCGCTTCATGCACGAAGCGCTCGGAGCGGGCCACCAGGTGCTGATCGCCGTCAAGTCGGCACTCGACCCCAACGGCATCTTGAATCCCGGCAAGCTCGGCCTGCCCACACCGTTCGGTGACGTCTCGTGGCCGTGAACGCCCCGTCCGGCCCGAGCCGCTGGGACCTCGACGCGATCCGTGCGGGCATCGGCGTCTGCCTGATCCTCGCGGTGCCCCTCACCCTCGTTGCAGCGTTCCTCGACTCGGACTCGTCCGGACTGAACGCCGTGTTCTTCTTCGGTGCCATGTTCGGCTTCGTGCTCGGTGGCGGCTGCGCCGCGTGGGTGCAGCGACGGGGCACCCCGATGTCACACGGCGTGGTGACCACGATGGTCGCCTACCTCGGCGCCCAGAGCGTGTTCATCGCCGTCAGACTGATTCGGGGCGAGAGCGTCAACTGGTTCGGCGTCTTCTTCACGTTGTCGCTGGTGATCCTCGCGGGACTCGCCGGGGGCCTTCTCGGGAGCCAACTCCAGGCGCGTGGCTTCGTGCCGTCCAGTCAGCGCGGTGGTCGTGGGGAGCAGCGATGAGCACGATCCTGGTCGTCGACGTCGGCACGACCGGTCTGCGGGCGTCGCTCGTCGACGACACCCTCGCCGTCGTGGCGATGGAATACCGTGCCTGCCCGCCGAACACGCCTGCGCAGGGGCTCGTCGAGTTCGACGGTGCCGAGATGGCAGCGAAACTGCTCGATGCCGCGCGCACCGTGTGCACCGCTGCTGCCGAGCCGGTGGTGGCCGTGGGCATCACCAACCAGCGGGCGAGCACCCTGGTCTGGGATCGCACCACCGGCGAGCCGGTCGCCCCCGGCCTCGGTTGGCAGGATCTGCGCACGGTCGGCGAGTGCATCATGGCCAAGATCGAGCACGGTTGGGCGATCGCGCCGAACCAGACGTCGACCAAGGCCGGCTGGATCCTCGCCAACACCCCCGGCCTCGAGGGCCGTGACCTGTGCGTCGGCACGATCGACAGCTGGATCGCGTGGACGTTGAGCGAAGGTGTGCTCCACGTGAGCGACCAGACGAACGCGTCGGCCACCACGAACGGTCTCCGGGTGGTCGACGGCACGGCGTGGGCCACGGATCGCTGTGCAGCCTTCGGCGTGCCCGAGTCGATGCTTGCCACGGTCGTCGACTCCGTCGGCGTCGTCGGTCATGCGACCGCGCTGCCCGGCTCTGCGCCCATCGCAGCGATTCTCGGCGACCAACAGGCATCGCTGATCGGGCAGAGCTGTGTCGAACCGGGCCGCGCCAAGATCACCTTCGGCACCGGCGGCATGCTCGATCTGTGCACCGACACCGGCACGCCGTCGGGCGCTCACCGCCACGGTGCGGGCACCTACCCGGTACCGCTGTGGTCCCGTGACGGTCAGATCACCTGGGGCGTCGAAGCGATCATGCTGTCCGCGGGCACGAACATCGAGTGGCTGCGAGACGATCTCGGACTGATCGCCACCAGTGAGGAGAGCCACGAGGTCGCCTCGATGTGCGACGACACCGACGGCGTCGTCTACGTCCCTGCGCTGCTCGGCCTCGGCACCCCACGATGGGACTACGGCGCACGCGGCACCCTGCTCGGCATCACTCGCGGCACCGCACGACCGCACGTCGTGCGCGCGGTCCTCGAAGGGATCGCCCACCGCGGCGCCGATCTGATCGACGCAGCGCGCATCGACAGCGGAGTCGACATCCACACCGTTCGCATCGACGGCGGCATGAGCGCCAACCCCACCTTCGCGCAGGCGCTCGCCGACGCCGCCAACTGCGCAATCGAAGTCGCGCCGATCGCCGAGTCGACCACGATCGGCGCAGCGTTCATGGCCGGCCTCGGCGTCGGGGTGTTCTCCGACTTCGCCGATCTCGATGCACTCTGGCGACCAGCGCACGTCGTCGAACCACGCGACCCGGACTCGCACGCGCAGCGTCGTGCACGCTGGGGCGACGCCATCGATCGTGCCGGCGGCTGGCACCCCGATCTCTCCGCACTCGAGTTCTGAGCGATCACCCGATGACCCGACCCCGGACCCTAGAATTGCTCGGACGCCCTCCCAGCGGGAAGGCTGTCAGACGCATGACCCCGAAAGGACACTCCCCCGTGGATCTCGATTCCGCTGCACCGGCCACGTCCCGGCGCGGCCTCATCGGTGCCTTGGGCGCGGCCGGCCTCGCCGGCGCCGCTGCCCTCAGCATCGCTCGTCCCGTCTCTGCTGCACCGACCAGCCCGACCGAGCAGGACAAGGTGCTGCTCCGCCAGGCGATGCAGCTCGAGCTGACCGCCGAGGCGCTCTACCGAACGGCAGTCGACGCCGGGCTCACCGATGTCGCTGCCGACTTGGCAATGGTGTTCGCCGAGAACCACGTCACCTATGCCGACAAGATCGCCGGTGGTGCCGGGTTCTCGGCCGACACTCGCAACGACGAGATCTTCGAGCTGCTCGAGCCGGCATTCGCCACCAGCGACGCGCAGGCCTTCGCCGAGGCGGCGATCGCCCTGGAGAACACTGCTGCGGCCACCCACACGGCGCTGCTGCCCGAGTACGTGTCGCGTGAGGCACGCAAGCTGACGGCGTCGATCGTGGTGGTCGAGGCGCGGATGGCCACGGTGCTCACCCACTTCGGCGACTCCGCGTCGAGCCTGGACGACCTGTTCATCTCCGATGCCGAGCCCCTCGACCTCGCCGCAGGAGCAGCGTCATGACCGACCAGCCGATCACCACGTCCCGATACGGCCGACGCGACGCGCTCAAGCTCGGCGGCCTGACCGTGTCCGCGGCGACATTCCTCGCCGCATGTGGCGCCGGTCGCACTGGCGACGACGCGCCCGGCCGCATCGGGTTCGCACCACCGATCGAAGAATTGGAGGACTTCCCGATCGACGAGGCCGTGTTCCTGCGCACCGCGTCGTCGTTGGAACTCACCGCCGTTGCGGTGTACGAGGCCGTCCTCGACACCGGCCTGCTCGACGATGACCTCACCACGTTGGTCGAACGGTTGATCGAGGATCACCAGATGGTCGCCGACGAGATGGGTGAACTCACCGAATCCGTGGGCGGCGTCGCCTGGGAGTGCACCAACCCCTGGTACATGAGCCGCACGGTCGAGCCGTTGCTCGCCGCCGTGCTCGACAGCGACAACCCTCTGCGCGACATCATCAACACGGCGGTCGTGCTCGAGAACATCGCAGCAGCGACACACCAGACCCTCGCGATCGAACTGCAGGACGCCGATGCCGCTGCGGCCACACTCGCTGCTGCCAAGCTCGAGTCGCGCCACTCTGCGGCCATCGTCGCGCTCGCTCGCGGCGCTGAGGGTTACGTGAACCCGCTGATCGACGGCGACGGCGACGCCCCGGTCGACGCCGACGGCGTGCCCTACAAGTTCTCGATCATGAACCGTTTCGGCTCGACCGGCCAGGTCGAGCTGGTTGCCGGCGCACCCGACGAGAACGGTGTCCGTCAGACCTTCATCGTCCAGACGCCGTCGCTCAACTCCTGGATCTACAACGAACTCGAGCCCACTTGCTGAGTGAATCCGGGCGACGGTCGTGAGGATCGGCGTACAGCTTCCCGAAGTCGAGTGGGAGGTCCCGTTCCCGGAGTTGATCAACATGGCTCAGACGGCCGAGGCCGTCGGGTTCGATTCGGTGTGGCTCGGAGACCACCTCCTGTACGAACTCGAAGTCGGCCACCGCGGACCATGGGAAGTGTGGACCTCACTGGCGGCAATCGCCGCATCGACGTCATCGATCTCGATCGGGCCGCTCGTCGCATCGACGGGCTTCCATGCACCCGCGATGTTGGCAAAGCAGGCAGCAACGGTCGATGCGATCTCGGGCGGACGCCTGATCCTCGGACTGGGCGCCGGATGGAACCGCCGCGAGTACGACGCGTTCGGGTTCGCGTTCGACCATCGGGTCAGCCGTTTCGAAGAAGCGTTCACGATCATTCGCACCCTGCTCCGAGAGGGCGAGATCGACTTCCACGGCACCTTTCACGACGCCGACCGTTGCGTGTTGCACCCCCGTTCGAGTGAGAACGGGCCGCCCTTGATGATCGGGTCGATCGGTGAGCGAATGCTCGACATCGCGCTCCCCCACGTCGACGCCTGGAACATGTGGTGGAGCCAGTACGGCAACTCGGCAGCCGGATTCGCGCGTGAGAAGGAGCGTGTCGATTCGCTCATCGGGGCCGCAGGACGATCGGTGGCCGACGTGGAGGCGACCGCGGCGCTCGCCATCCAACTGGAGGGCGGCGCCGGTCGGCAGATGGGCGACTACGCGGACTTCGACGACATCCAACCGCTGCGAGGCAACCCGACCGAGCTGGCCGACCAGCTCCGTGAGTTCGACGTCGCCGGCGCCGACCACGTCCAACTGGTCGTCGATCCGATCAACCGGGACTCGATCGAGTGGTTCGCCGACGTCCTGCGCCTCCTCGACCCAGCTCGATCTGCTCGGCGCTGAAGACGGACACTTCGGATGCGCTGGTGCGACGACGGGCGTCGGGCACACTCGTTAGACTCGGCATCGCAATGGTGAGGTGGCCGGGTGACCGCGGTGGTGCGTGCTGCACCGTCGAGGAAAGTCGGGACTCCACAGGGCAGGGTGCTGGCGAGAGCCAGGTCGGGGCGACCTGACGGACAAGTGCAACAGAGAGCAGACCGCCGATGGGCCAGTTCGCTGGTCACAGGTGAGGGTGAAACGGTGCGGTAAGAGCGCACCAGCGGCGACGGTGACGTCGTCGGCTCGGTAAACCCCACTCGGAGCAAGGCCGAGCAGAGGGCGCGAACGGCCCGTTCGTCCGACCCGCCGACAGGCGAGTCGGACACCCTCGGGTAGGCCGCACAGATGGATGGTCACCGGGTGCATGCACCCACAGAATCCCGCTTACAGGCCACCTCACCGTTGCCGCACCGCCGTGGCACGGACGCCAC
>CAZJUC010000199.1:0-6008 GCA_964549065.1 uncultured Ilumatobacteraceae bacterium | reverse complement strand
CGAAGATGCCGGCGGCCGACGACGTCGACACGATGCGGCCGTAACCCTGGTCGCGCATGATCTTCCAGGCGGGCTGGGTGACGTTGAACGCACCGCGGAGGTGCACGTCGATCACGGGGTCGAACAGGTCGGCGTCCATGTTGTGGAACGACTTGTCGCGCAGGATGCCCGCGTTGTTGATCACGATGTCGACCTTGCCGAACGCGTCGACAGCGCTCTGCACGATCGCGGCGCCGCCCTCGGGGGTGGCCACCGAGTCGGTGTTCGCGACCGCCTCGCCGCCGGCGGCCTGGATCTCCTCGACGACGAGTTGGGCTGCACCCTTGTCGCTGCCGGTGCCGTCGACGGAGCCGCCGAGGTCGTTCACCACGATCAGCGCACCACGCTTTGCCATCATCAGCGCATGCTGCCTGCCGAGGCCGCCACCGGCGCCCGTGATGATCGCTACCTTGCCGTCGAATCCGAGTTCAGTCATGGCGGCAAACGCTAACGGCGCGCCCGGCAATCGGCGAAAACGCGTCAGGTGAAGTGGCTCGGCGTCGCGAACCGGCACGTCTGCTTCGCCGTCGCGCAGTTGCGCTGGGCATCAGCGGGGGATGTGCAACGGTTGCTCGGTGGTGACCAGCACGACGCGGTCGCCGGTGCGCACGGGGGTTCCGTCGCCGCTGACCACCGTCAACGTCAGACCATCAGGTTCGAGATCGACACGCAGGGTCGAGCTGTGCCGGCGGAGATGGAAGGTGACGCCGTCCCATCCGCGTGGCAGGCGTGGCGTGAACTCGACGTGATTGCCCTGTTCGACGAACCCGGCGAAGCCGTTCACGATGCCGGCCCACACACCGCCGGCGTTGGCGACGTGCACACCGTCAGCGGTGTTCTGGTGCGAATCGCACAGGTCGAGATACAGCGCCCGCCCGAAGTACTCGAGTGCCAGCTCGTCGTAGCCGACCTCGGCGGCAACCACTGCTTGCACACACGCCGACAGCGACGAGTCACCGGTGGTGATCGGATCGTAGAAGTCGAAGTTCCGACGCTTCTGCTCGATCGGGAACCGTTCGGAACGCAGGAACATCGCCAACACGACATCGGCCTGCTTGAGCACCTGGTGGCGGTAGATCACGAGCGGGTGGTAGTGGAGCAGTAGTGGGAAGTCCTCGGGCGGGGTGGTCTCCCACTCCCACGGTTCCAGCTTGAGGAACTCCGAATCCTGAGGGTTGATGCCGAGTTCTTCGTCGAACGGGATGAACATGGCGTCCGCCGCGGCGTCCCAGTCGTCGAGTTCCTCCACGTCGAAGTCGGTGCGCCGGCAGAGCGCCTCGAACGCGGCGGGGTTCCACTCGGCGAGGAATCGCACGGTTCTGGCTGCGTAGCGCAGGTTGAACCTCGCCATGACGTTCGTGTAGAAGTTGTCGTTCACGACGGTCGTGTACTCGTCCGGCCCGGTGACGCCGTGGATGTGGAACGTCCGAGCGCCGTTCTGGGCGAAGAATCCGAGGTCGGACCACAACCGCGCGGTCTCCACGAGGATCTCGGCGCCCTCGTGTGACAGGAAGTCGATGTCGCCGGAGGCCTCCAGATAGCGACGCAGCGCCAGGACCACGGCCGCGTTGATGTGGTACTGGGCCGTACCGGCGGCGTAGTAGGCCGAGGCTTCCTCGCCGTTGATCGTCCTCCACGGATACAGCGCCCCGACCTCGCTCATCTCGCGGGCCCGGGTGCGCGCCGCGTCCAGCATCTGCCAGCGGAAACGCACGACCTTGCGTGCCGCTTCGGGCATCGTGTACGCGAGGAAGGGCGCCACGTACACCTCCGTGTCCCAGAAGTAGTGGCCGTCGTAGCCGCCGCCGCTGACGCCCTTGGCGGCGATGCCCTGCTCCTGGGTGCGCGCAGATGCCTGCATCAGCTGGAACAGGTTCCAGCGCAACGCCTGTTGCGCCCGATCGTCGCCGCGCAGTTCGATGTCTGCGTTCGCCCAGAACTCGTCGAGCCAGTCGCGCTGCTCGCTGATGATGTGGTCGATGCCGTCGGCCTCGGCGCGTGCGAGTGTGCGTGAGCAGCGGTCGGCGAGTTCCTCGGCCGGCACACCGTTCGACGAGTGGTACGAGACGAGTTTGGTGATCGTGATCGGGTTGCCCGGGGTGGCGCGCACCGAGAACACCGTCTTGGCCAGGTCGGCGCCGACGTCGGTGGTGACCTCGACCTGGCAGGACGTGTCGATGTGGTGCCGCGTGCCGCACGCCAGTGTCATCTTGCTGTTCGCGCATCGGTAGCCGAGCACGATCTCGTTGCCGTTCTCACGCTGCAACCTGGGCTCGAGCACACGATGGTTGAAGCGACGCGCGGTGCGGGGGTCGGTTCCTTCTCCGAGGGCTGCTGCCTTGACGTGGTACTCGTCCTCGCCGTCCTGACGGTTGAGCAGCTGAGACGACACCACGACCGGTGCGGGGGCGTCGAGCAGCGTGATCTCGAACGTCATCACCGCGAGGTGGCGGTGCACCGGGCTGACGATGCGCTGCGAGGTCACGCGCACACGCTTGCCGGCCGGCGTCCGCCAGATCATGTCGCGGGTGAGGACGCCGTTGCGGAAGTCGAGGGCGCGTTCATAGCGATCGAGGTCAGCGGTCGCGAGGAGCAGTGGCTCGTCGTCGACGTACAACTTGAGCAACTTGGCGTCGGGAACGTTGACGATGGTCTGGCCGGTCTTGGCGAATCCGAACGCCTCCTCGGCGTGCATGATCGGCCAGGTCTCGTGGAAACCGTTCAGATAGGTGCCGTGGCTGTGTGCCTCGCGTCCCTCCTCCGGATTCGCGCGCATGCCGAGGTAGCCGTTGCCGAGCGAGAACAACGTCTCGGTCAGGCCGAGATCGTCGTTGGAGTAGTCGCTCTCGACGAGCCGCCACGGCTCGACGGGGAAGCGGTGTTCCGGGAGCCCGAGCGGTGGAGGAAGACGGTTCATGGTGTCAAACAGCCGGACCGGCGATGGCGTCGGACCGGAGCTTCTTGTAGTCGAGTTTGCCGTTGGCGGCCCGGCCGATCGAGGTGACGGCGACGACCTTCTTCGGGGCCTTGTACGCGGCGAGTCGCGACTTGACGTGGGCGATCAGCTCGGCTGCGTCGACCGTGTCACCCGCGTGCGGCTCGACGAGTGCGGTGATCGCCTCGCCCCACTTGTCGTCGGGCACTCCCACCACGGCGACGTCGGCGACGGTCGGATGCAGCTTGAGGCACTCCTCGACCTCTTCGGGGTACACCTTCTCGCCGCCGGTGTTGATGCACTGGCTGCCGCGCCCGAGCAGGGTGACGGTGCCGTCGGCGCCGACGGTGGCGTAGTCGCCGGGGATCGAGTAGCGCTCGCCGTCGATCATCACGAACGTCTGGGCGGACTTCGCTTCGTCCTTGTAGTAGCCGATCGGGGTGCGCCCCCGCAGCGCCACCCGCCCGAGGTCGTCGGAGCCGGGTACCACGTCGCGACCGTCGTCGGTGACGACCCTGGTGGTCGGGCCGAGCACGAACTTCGCGGTCTCGCCGGTCGACTCCGACGTGGTGGTGTTGGTGGCCATTCCGATCGCCTCGCTGGAGCCGAGCGAGTCGACCATGATCAGGCGTGCGTTGTGACGGAGCAGTCCGTTCTTCGTCTCCTTCGACCACATCACTCCCGACGAGACGATCACCCGCAGGGTCGAGATGTCCCAACGATCGGGCTCGGCGTCGAGCGCACTCAGGATCGGCTTGGCGAACGCGTCACCGACGATCGACGTCGAGTTGATGCCGTAGCGCTGCACGTCGTCGAGGAACTCCTCGGCACTGAAGTGGCGTCCCTCCATGGTGGTGATCGAGCCACCGACCATCAGGTTGCTGATCGCGTTGAACAGCCCGGTGCCGTGCATCAGCGGCGCTGCCGGCATGTTGCGCGGCCCGGCCTTGACGATCCGATCGGCGACCGCGTCGAGGTCCTCCTCCGGCGGCAGCCGTTTCTTGTTGTTGGCGTCGAGCACCCCGAAGAGGTCGTCCTGACGCCACATCACTCCCTTGGGCATGCCGGTCGTGCCGCCGGTGTACAGCAGCAGCAGATGGTCACCGCTGCGTCCCCACGGGCCCTCCACGTCGTCGTCGGTGCCGGTGGTCGCTGCGTCCTCGTACGGGGTGGCCCAGTCGGGGCACGGACCGCTGGCGTCGTCGACCCACAGCCATGTCTGCACTCTGGGCACCCGGTGGCGGATGGCCTCGCACTGGTCTGCGAACGTGCCGTGGAACACGACGGCCGTGGCATCGGCGTTGTCCCACAGGTAGACGAGTTCGTCGGCGGCGTAGCGGTAGTTCGTGTTGACGCAGGCGAAGCCGGCCTTGAACGCAGCGAAGATCGACTCGAGGTACTCGGGGCTGTTGTAGAGGTACTGGGCGACCTTGTCCTGCTCGGAGGCCCCCGGGAGGGCGAGCAGCGCCGTGGCCACGCCGTTGGCGCGCCGGTTGAACTCGGCCCAGGTGTGGGTGCGCTCACCGTGCTGCTGGGCCAGGGCGTCGGGGATCTGCGTCGCCACCGTCTCCCACAGGTCCGCGAAGTTCCAGCCGCCGTCAGTCGTCGTCACGCCGACGAAGCTACCCGCCGGCCCGAAGTTCCCCGAGACCCGGTCTCCGGGAACCAGGGAAGTTCCCCGAGACCCGGTCTCCGGGAACCAGCTGGTCAGCGGGCGGCGAGGGTCACCTGACGAAGAGCATCTCTCGGTACTTGGGCAGCGGCCACTCGCGATCTGCAACCTCGACCTCGAGCGCGTCGGCGTGGCCGCGGACCTCGTCCATCAGCGGCCGCAGCGTGTCGACGCAGTAGCGCATGTGTGCTGCCGACGACTCGAAGTCGTCGACGGCGACGGCGGCGTCCAGACGCCCCGCCGCCGACATGAGCGAGTTGAGGTGTTCGGCCACCACCTTTGCCGGTCCCGATTCGAGCTCGACGCCTGCCTGCGATGCGGTGCCGATCGTCGAGGTGAGGTCGGCGAGGTGGCGCAACGACGCGGGGTACACGAGCGTCTTGGCCATGTCGACCATCAGCCGGGCCTCGACGGCGATCGACATGATGTACTGCTCGCCGTAGACCTCGTACCGGCTCTGCAGCTCTGCTGCCGACAGCACCTTGGTGCGTTCGAACAGCTCGACCACGTCCTGTTCCTGGAACACGGGGAGGGCGTCGGCAGTGGTCGGCAGGTTACGCAACCCGCGCTCGTCCACGGCGATGCGGTGCCACTCCTCCGAATAGCCGTCGCCGCCGAAGATCACGTCGCCGTGGCGTTCCATGAGGTCCTTGAGGACCGACGCCACCGCTTGGAGGCGAGTGGCGCCTGTCGTCAGCTCGTCGTCGAGTCGGTCGGCGATCCAGTCGAGCGAGTCGGCGAGCATCGTGTTCATCGCGATCAGCGGGCCCGAGATCGAGTGTGACGACCCGACGGCGCGGAACTCGAACCGGTTGCCGGTGAACGCGAAGGGCGACGTGCGGTTGCGGTCGCCGGGGTCGCGCGTGAAGGGCACGATCTGCGACAGCCCGAGATCCATCAGGCCGGTCTCGTCGAGGTCGTGCGGGTTGCCGTGTCTGATGTCGTTGAACACCCCTTCGAGCTGGTCGCCGAGGTACACCGACAAGATCGCGGGTGGGGCCTCGTTCGCACCGAGGCGATGGTCGTTCGCCGCCGACGCGATCACCGCGCGAAGCAGGGGTCCGAAGAGGTGCACGCCACGGATGACGGCGCCGCAGAACAGCAGGAAGTGGAGGTTCTCGTGCGGCGAGCGGCCGGGGTCGAGCAGGTTGCCCTGGGTGGAATTGCCGACAGACCAGTTGACGTGCTTGCCGGAACCGTTGAGGCCCTCGAACGGCTTCTCGTGCAGCAGGCACATGAACCCGTGAGCCTTCGCCGTGGCTTTCATGACGGTCATCATCAGCTGCTGGTGGTCGGCGGCGACGTTCGCGTTCTCGTGGTACGGCGCCACCTCGAACTGGCCGGGAGCGACCTCGTTGTGGT
>CAZJUC010000198.1:0-6025 GCA_964549065.1 uncultured Ilumatobacteraceae bacterium | reverse complement strand
ATCATCGACCGCTACAACGACGTGATGGCCAAGTGGGCCGATCCCGACGCCGACTACGACAAGATCGGCAAGGAACAGGCGGTACTGGAGGACAAGATCGCCGCCACCGACGCCTGGAGTCTCGATCGCAACGTCGAGATCGCCATGGACGCGCTTCGCTGCCCGCCCGACGATGCCGACGTGAACGTGCTCTCCGGCGGTGAGCGCCGCCGGGTCGCACTGTGCCGCCTCCTGCTCTCACGCCCCGACCTGCTGCTGCTCGACGAACCGACCAACCACCTCGACGCCGAATCGGTCGACTGGTTGGAGCGCTTCCTCGCCGATTACACCGGCACCGTCGTCGCGATCACCCACGACCGCTACTTTCTCGACAACGTGGCCAAGTGGATCCTCGAACTGCATGCCGGCAAGGGCATCCCGTTCGAGGGGAACTATTCGAGCTGGTTGGAACAGAAGCAGGAGCGACTCGAGCGCGAGGAGCGCTCGAACGAGGCCCGCAAACGCACCCTGGCCCGCGAGCTCGAATGGGTGCGGATGGGCCAGAAGGCCCGCCAGGCCAAGGGCAAGGCTCGCCTCGCCGCCTACGAGAAGCTCTACAACGAGAACAAGGCCACCGAGCCCGGCCAATCGGCGCTCGAGATCACGATCCCGTCGGGTCGTCGCCTCGGCGATCAGGTGATCGAGGTCGAACACCTCTCGAAGGGTTTCGGTGACCGACTCCTGATCGAAGACCTGTCGTTCACGCTGCCGCCCGCCGGCATCGTCGGCATCATCGGCCCCAACGGCGCCGGCAAGTCGACACTGTTCAAGATGCTCGCCGGCCGCGAGGAGCCGGACTCCGGCTCGATCAAGATCGGCGACACCGTCGACCTGTCCTACGTCGACCAGGACCGCGACGACCTCGACGCCGACTCCACGGTCTACGAGGAGATCACCGGCGGCGCCGAGGTACTGGAGGTCGGCGGCCGCGAGATCCACGGCCGCGCGTACGTGTCGAGCTTCAACTTCAAGGGCACCGACCACGGCAAACGCGTCGGCGACCTGTCCGGCGGCGAACGCAACCGGGTCCATCTGGCCAAGCTGCTCAAGTCCGGCGGCAACGTGTTGTTGCTCGACGAGCCGACCAACGACCTCGACATGGACACCTTGCGAGCGTTGGAAGCCGGCTTGGAGTCATTCCCCGGCTGCGCGGTGATCATCTCGCACGACCGCTGGTTCCTCGACCGCATCGCCACCCACGTGCTGGCGTTCGAGGGCGACAGCCAGGTCCGCTGGTTCGAGGGCAACTTCTCCGAGTACGAAGAGCGCCGGAAGAAGGAACTCGGCGCCGGCGCCGACCAGCCCCACCGCATCAAGTACAAGAAGCTCGCCTGATCACGCCAGGGGTCAGACCCCAGGCGTGATCGATCACGTCTGGGGTCTGACCCCTGGCGTGATTGCCTGGCAGACTGGCTCGATGCCCCTCACAGAGACCGACGGTCAGCTGGCCACGCGGTTGGCGACACAGACCGGTCACCTGCTGTTGGAGCTGCGGGCGAAACTGTTCGCCGAAGGCGCATCCACGTGGGACGTCAAGGACGCCGGCGACGCCATCGCACAGCGGTTCCTCGCCCAGGAGTTCGCCACCCACCGACCCGACGACGCCGTGCTCTCGGAGGAGGGTCGTGAGGACCCACGGCGGTTCGGGGCCGACAGGGTGTGGATCGTCGATCCGCTCGACGGGACCCGCGAGTTCAGCGAGCCGGGCCGCATCGACTGGGCGGTACACATCGCGCTCTGGGCGGGCGATCGGTTCGGAGCCGCTGCGGTGAGCCTGCCGTCACTCGATCGAACGTTCACCACCGACGACCCGACCCCGATGCCCCCGTTCGACCGCGAGCGTCCGATCCTGGTGACGTCACGGAACCGCGCGCCGTACGCCGCGGTGCTCGTCGCCGAGGGGCTCGACTGCGATGCCGTGCGCCTCGGCTCGGCGGGCGCCAAGGCGATGTCGGTGGTGATGGGCGAGACCGACATCTACGTCCACGACGGCGGCATGTACCAGTGGGACTCGGCGGCCCCGGCCGGGGTGGCGCTCGCCTCCGGCTTCCACGTGAGCCGCCTCGACGGCTCGCCGATCGTCTACAACGACCGCGACCCGTGGCTCCCCGACTTCATCGTGTGCCGACCCGAGTTGGCCGAAGGCGTCCTGAAGGCGATGTGGGGATGAACCCCGACCCGGTGAACGGCGGAGAGCTCTCGGCGGTCCGCTGGGAGGTCGTCGACCGCATCGCCACCGTGTGGCTCCATCGCCCCCACCGCCACAACGCCTGGACCGGCACGATGCACAGCGAGTACCGCCAGGTGATGGCCGACCTCGAGCACGGCAGTGATGTGCGTGCGGTGATCGTCACCGGCACACCCCCGGCGTTCTGCGTCGGCGGCGACTCGAAGGCGCTGGAGGGTCACAGCGAACGCGGCGGCTACGACAGCGGGCTCCCCGCCGATCCTGCCCACCCCGGCACCGGTGCCGACATCGATGATCGCCTCGACGCCGACTTCGTCTGGCAGCTCGGCTACCGACTGCCGATCATCGCCGCCGTCAACGGAGCGTGCGCGGGTGTCGGGCTGGCCCTGGCGCTCTGGTGCGATCTCCGATTTGTCTCGGCGAAGGCCAAGGTGACCACCGCCGCCTCGAAGCTCGGCCTTCCGGCGGAGTACGGGATGAGCTGGATCCTCCCCCGTCTCGTCGGGGTGACCCGGGCGAACGATCTCCTCCTGTCGAGCCGGGTCGTCACGGGCGCTGACACGGCGGGCTGGGGGCTGTGGAACGAGGTGGACTCCGACGGTGCCGCCACGCTCGCCGCAGCCCAGGCCTACGGGCGGTCGCTGGCTGCATCGACGGGACCGAACGCCGTCACCGCCGCAAAACGCCAGCTGGCGACCGACCTCCTCCGCCACGACCCTGCCGCGTCGGTCACCGACTCGTTGGAGCTCCTCGATCGGGCGATGGGCACGCCGGAGTACGCCGAAGGCGTCGCCGCCCTCACCGAGAAACGGTCGCCCAACTTCTGAAGCGATGAGCGAAACCACCGTATGTGGGGGTTCGGCTCATCGCTGCGGGTCTGTCGGGTCAGGGGATGAAGCTGGCGGCGTCGAGGTCGAGTGCAGCGACGAAGGAGCGAGCGGCCATGTCGGTCACGAGTTCCAGCCCGCGCTCGTTCGACGGGTCCATCCCGCCGCCGGCGACGACGCCGTACACGGTCATGTTGCCGGTCGCCGATCGATAGTC
The DNA here is from genome assembly GCA_964549065.1 of uncultured Ilumatobacteraceae bacterium. GTDB lineage: Bacteria > Actinomycetota > Acidimicrobiia > Acidimicrobiales > Ilumatobacteraceae > Sva-07. The sequence goes on along the minus strand of CAZJUC010000198.1, from coordinate 2,754 downwards.
GGTCCACGCCTGCTCGGCCGTGTAGCCGTCAGGCGGTGCTCCGAGCGCGCTGGACACGGCGTCGTACCAGGTGTCGACCAGTTCGCGCTCGTGCGCCCGACGGTCCTCCACCGTCATCGACTGCGTGGCCAGATAGCACACGTCGCCGATTCCCCCGCTGCGGTAGGAGATCTGCCAGTCGAGGATGCCCACGTGCTCGCGTCCTGTGGCCGAGTCGTCGAACATCAGGTTGTCGGCGCGGAAGTCGCCGTGGCACAGCGTGGTCGGCGTGTTCTCGTGCAACGCCGTCTGTACCGCCTCCCACGACGGTCCCACCCGCTCACCGAGCGCGATTGCCCCCTCGGGCATCCGGTCGGCGAAGAGCTCGACGAAGTGGTCCCACACCTTCCGGTACTGGAAGCCGGCGGAGATGATGTGCGGGTCGATGGCTCGGGGCATCCACGTCAACGTCTCGAGCTTCGGCGACAGCCACCACTCGGCGTGGACCAACGCCAACGCCCGCACGGCTTCGATCGCTCGCTCGGGATCGATCCCTGCGACCTGGCTCACCATCGTGCGCCCGCCGAAGTCCTCGATCACCAGAGCGAACTCGTTCGCCTCGGGGTCCATGTGGTTGTAGTAGCAGTGCGGCGTGCGAACCGGCAGCGTCTCGCTCAACTCGGCGTAGAAGCGCCCCTCGCGCTCGTAGAAGTTGAAGTGATCGCCGACGCCACGGTTCTCCGGGAAGTTCGACGGCACCTTCACGACCACGCTGGACGGGGCCCCATGGGCAGGCCCTTTGTACCGCAACGTCAGCCGGGCGAGGTTGCACATCAACCCCACGCCCTCGCCGATCCGGTCGTGTTCGACCTCGGCGACCGACGTGTCCGCGTCGATCACTCCGCCCGACCGCAACGCCTGCGTCATGAAGTCGGCCGAGGCGTCCTCGGTCACCACTGGTACTGCTCCCATGGATTCCCCCGTCTCAGCGCTGTCGATGCCCCCTGCACCGCAGCCGCCGCCACGGTAGTGACAATCGTACGGTCACGTCAACGAGACAGATGTCTCACGAGATGACGTCGGTCGCGCTCGTCGATCAAGGATCGATCAGTCGGAGCGCAGCTCCCCGAGCACCTCCTCGGTGTGTTCACCCAGCAACGGGACCGGGCCCGGACGGACGACGTGGCCGTCGAAGTCGACCGGGGTGGCCACGGCGCGGAAGGTCTCGCCACCGTCACGCGGCGTCATCTCCACGAAGCCGGGCTGGGCCTGCGGATCGGCGATCACGTCGACGATCGACTGTACCGGCGCCCACCACACGTCGTGGTCGTCGAACCGCTCGGCCCACTCTGCGAGCGGACGAGTGGCGAACGCGGCGTCGAACTCGGCGATCAGTTCGGCGGCGTGGTTCATCCGACTCGCAGCATCGACGAAGCGAGGATCGTCGGCGAGGTCGGGACGTTCGATCGCAGCCAGCACCTTCGGCCAGTGGCGGTCCGCTTCGAGACAGATCAACCAGAAGACCCGGTCGTCGCCCGCCCGGTAGCTGTTGATCAGGGGCGCCCGGTTCTTGTCACGCGCCTTGGTCGATTCGCGCCGATCGAAGCGCAACTGGATGCCGAAGTCCCACGCGATCGAGTACATCCCGGTGCGCAGCAGGCTGGTCGACACCAGGCCGCCCCGCCCGGTCCGCTCACGCTCGAAGAGCTTCGCCATCACGCCGGCGGTGAGCGCCATCCCGGTCTGGTGATCCCCCATCCCCGACCGCAGCCCGGGCGGCATCTCGCCGGGCGGCACCATGGTGTGTGCCAAGCCCGAACGGGCCCAGAACGCCCCGATGTCGTACCCGGCACGATCACGGTCCTCGCCGTCGAGGCCGTAGCCCGAGATCGCCCCGTACACGAGACGGGGATGACGGGCACACACCCGGTCGGGTCCGAGCTCCAACCGCTCCAGCGCTCCGGGTCGCATGTTGGTGACCAGCACGTCGGCGGTCGAGAGCAACCGGTCGAACACCGCATGGTCGTCGAAGTCGCGCAGGTCGAGCACCATCGAACGCTTGCCGCGGTTGTCGACCTCGAACGGCGGCACCGGCATCGAGCCGTCGAGCCCGACCGAGCCGAACACCGCCCGCTGCGGGTCGCCACCGGCCGGTTCGACCTTGACCACGTCAGCACCCCAGTCGGCCATGATCCCACCGGCTGCCGGTCCGGCGACCCACACGCCGAGTTCGACCACCCGCACGCCGGCAAGCGGGCCGGCGCCCGTGACCGGCGCCCCGTCGCTCGGCGGCACCGACGCATCCGTCACCCGAGCGCTTCGATCACGTCGGACGGTGCCTGCACCAGTTCGATCAAGACGCCCTCACCACTGCGGGGCGTGTCGTCGTTGCCCTTCGGATGGATGAAACACACGTCGTGGCCGGCGGCGCCCCGGCGGATTCCGCCGGGGGTGAAGCGCACGCCCTGCTCGGTGAGCCAGTCCACGCAGGCAGCGAGATCGTCGACCCACACGCCGATGTGGTTGAGCGTCGGCACGTGCACCTTCGGCGACCGCTCGGCGTCGAGCGGCTGCATCAGGTCGATCTCGACAGCGTGCGGCCCGTCGCCGAGGCGCAGGATGTCCTCGTCGACATTTTCCGACTCGCTGATGTAGTCGCCGACCTTGTCGACGCCCAGCAGCCCGGTCCAGAGGCCGCTGAGTGCCCCCTTGTCGAGACCGCCGATGGCGACCTGTTGGAGCCCGAGCACACGGAAAGGACGATTGGTCATGACT
>CAZJUC010000197.1:0-6089 GCA_964549065.1 uncultured Ilumatobacteraceae bacterium | reverse complement strand
GACCTGATCGAGGCCGCCGGCGGACTCTCGACAGATGACGCGCGGCTGTTGGAAGAGTTCCCCCCCGTCCCGTATCATTGACGGGCCCCATCGGCGCGAGAGAGCGACCGTGATCAGGCCACCCGACAGCTGCTCGCCAGGGGTCGGGACGAATGCTCATCGGCCATCCGGCTCGCACACAACCACGCAGCCCCGACAACGCAGGTAGACGCCATGAAAGCCACTGACCTCATCGACAACGATTCGCTTCGCGACGACATCCCCGACTTCCAGGCGGGTGACGAGCTCAAGGTGCACGTCCGCGTCGTCGAGGGCGGCAAGGAGCGCATCCAGGTGTTCCAGGGCGATGTCATCGGCCGTCAGGGCGGCGGGCTGCAGGAGACCTACACGGTCCGCAAGCTCAGCTACGGCGTGGGTGTCGAGCGCACCTTCCCGCTGCACACCCCGACCGTGCAGAAGATCGAAGTCGTCAAGCGCGGCGATGTCCGCCGGGCCAAGCTGTACTACCTGCGCGACCGCAGGGGCAAGGCCGCGAAGATCCGCGAGAAGCGCGACTTCTGACACGCCCGCTCGCCGAACGGCGAGCCGTCGACGTCCATCGGCGTCCCTCCATCGGGCTCTCGGCCCCTCCCAGCGTCTCGACGGAGGACTCCGCATGCCCGAACACCGCTCCAACCACCCCGATCTGTCCAACCGCGCCCGCGGTCAGTGGGGAGAGGACCTCGCCGCAGCGCACTATCGGCGTCTCGGCAACGAGATTCTCGATCGCAACTGGCGAACGCCCACCGGCGAACTCGACCTGGTCGTGCTCGACGGTCCGACGTACGTGTTCAGCGAGGTCAAGGCCCGCCGCACCGCCGACTTCGGACCGGCGTCCGCTGCTGTCACCGTCGCGAAACAGCGTCGGATCCGTCAGCTCGCCGTCGAGTGGCTCCGTGCGCACGAGGTCCACGCACGGTCGGTGCGCTTCGACGTCGTGGCGATCACCGGCACCGACCTCGAACTGCTCACCGACGCCTTCTGAGGCTCTTGCTCGTGGCGTCAGACACCAGAGTCGCACGGGTCAGCCGGCAAAGGCCCAGACGAGCAACGCGAGCGACACGAGCAACGCCGAGGCGACCAGGACGTAGTCGGCCGGGCTCGCCTTGAACTTCCGGTACGGGTTGAATCCCACGGCGGTCAGTATCGTCGGCGGGCATGGCCTCTGACACCCGCGAGCTCGAATCGATCACCGTGGAACGTTCGGACGGGGTGGTCACGATCACGCTGCGCCGACCTGGGAAGAAGAATGCCGCCGACAGCACGATGTGGAACGAACTGCTCGCCGAGTTCCGCGCGATCGCTGCCGATCCGGCGGATCGCGCCGTGGTGCTCACCGGAGCCGGCGGCAACTTCTGCTCCGGAGCCGACCTGTGGCAGGCGGGATCCGGCGACGGCCCACCACCCCACCAACTCTCGGCGATGCGTCACATCACCGACGTCTGCCTCGCGCTGCACCGCATCCCGCAGCCAACCATCGCCAAGGTGCGCGGTGTTGCAGTCGGCGCCGGGTTGAACATGGCGTTGTCATGCGACCTAATCGTGGCGTCGGACGATGCCCGGTTCTCGGAGATCTTCGCCAAGCGTGGCCTGAGTCTCGACTTCGGCGGATCCTGGCTGCTGCCCCGCCTCGTCGGAATGCACCGAGCCAAGGAACTGGCGTTGCTCGCAGAGATCATCGACGCGGAGCAGGCCGCCGAGATGGGCCTCGTCAACCGAGTGCTCCCCGACGCCGAACTCGATGCGTTCGTCGACGACTGGGCCGCCCGACTCGCTGCCGGCCCTCCGATTGCGTTGGCGATGTCGAAGCGGTTGCTGAACAACTCGATGCACGTCACGCTCGAAGAAGCGCTCGACGACGAGGGGCTCTCGCAGACCGTCAACTTCGGCACGAACGACACGATCGAGGCGATCCGCGCGTTCATGGAGCGTCGCGATCCCGTCTTCCAGGGCCGCTGAAACCCGAAATGGCGCGTCAGCGTCGCGATTCCGTCTTCCAGGGCCGCTGAAACCCGAAATGGCGCGTCAGCGTTGCGCTGAGCGCAACGCTGGTGGGATTTTTCGGTGGTTGCGGGGTGTGGTGGCGTGGGGCTGCCGGATTCCCCCGGTGGTCGCTCGTTAGCCTGAGGTCGATGACAGAACGGCCACGACGCGCCGCCCCCTTGGGCCTGCTCGCGGTGGTACCAGTCGCGCTCGCGCTGTCGGGGGGTGTGGTCCACGCCGTGCCACCGGACGTGCCGGTCCCGGTCACGGTGGCCCCGCAGGCACCACCGCCGGACACGGATCTGCAGCCGGGATCCCTGATCCCCGTCCCCGTCGGCTGTCCGGTTCCTGATCGGGCCGACGCGGTGTTCACCGGCACGATGACCGCCAAGGACGACGTCACCCAGGTCGTGCGGTTCAGGATCGATCAGCTGCGTGCCGGGTCGCTGGCACCTTGGGAGGCCAACGGACTCGTCGACGTGCGCTACGGGCCCGACTACCGGTTTCTCGAGCCTGGCGAGCAGTACCTGATCGGTGTCGGCCTCGACCCGGTCTTCGGGGTGCTGTCGTCGACGGTGCGGCCCGCTGAGCCGACGTTCGGAGGAAACGACGTCGTCGGCGTCGACGATCTCGCCGTCGAGTGTCCGGAGATCGACGACCCGGTTCGGACATTGCGAGTCGACGGCACCAGTGTCGACTCCGGCGTGCTCAGCCTGATGACGGAGGATCGGCGTCTGCTGCTCGCCACGTTGGCCGTCCCGGCGGCCATCGTGTTCGCGGTGCTGCTCGCACTCGTGGTGCTGAGGTTGTTCGGGCGACTCGCCTTCCGCGGTGTGTTCCAGCTCGGTCGTGCGGCGGTCACACCCGTCGCCGACCATCGGGCGGTGCGGGTTCGTTCGCACCGCCCCAGGGATGCTGTGTCCGTCGACGCAACCTCCCCCGAGACCTCGGTCGACGCCTGAACGTCACTCGACCGCGCTGCGCACTGCGTCGAGCGCAGCGTCCCAGTCGTCGACGTGGATCTCGTCGGCGTCACCCTTCGGCGAGCACCGCACCAGGATGCCCCCGACGATCGGCTCGTCGAGCACCGTGGTGAGCGCAGCTGCGTAGGCGGCGAGCTGCAAGCGGTACCGCCCGACGCGTTCGGCGGACTGCACCGGGCCCGACCACTGATCGGTCTTGTAGTCGACGATCACGAGCCCGCTCGGGGTGCGTACCAACAGGTCGACGTAGCCCTCGAGCACGCGACTGCCCACGGGAGCGACGACGAACAGCTCGCGCCAGTGTTCGGCGCCGCCGGCCACCGTCCGCACGACCGGTGTGGTGAGGGCCGACCGGGCCAACGCTGCGACCTGCGGTTCGAGGCCGATCACGCCCTCGGACGCGCACTGGGCCCGTGCAAGGTTGTCGATGTCGGAGCCGGTGCCCAGGTCGCAGAACTGCAGCACCCCGTGAACGGCCCGACCGATGCTGGTGCCGTAGCGCCCCCGCTGCCAGGGTGGGAGTTCGACGTTGACGGGGCGCTTCTCGAGGCCGGGATCGTCGACGGCGTCGCGCCCGTCGACCCCGGCGAGCTCCTCGGAGAGCCGCGTGGCTGCGATACCGGTGCGTCGCGACGCTGCGGTGAACACCCGGTTGCGTTCGCTCTGCCATTCGCCGGCGTCGGCCCAGTCGAGCTGAGTCGGCTGCGATCGATTGGGGAGCACCCGCCGAAGTTCGACCGCTGCGGCGTGCGCACCCGACGTCGGTTCTGCTGCGCCCGCCGCCCACAGCAGCTCGGCTGACGTCAGCGGTCCCCAATCGGCGTAGTCGGCGTTGTTCTTCGTGGGGGCTCCGCGGTGGAGCGACACCACCAGATGGTCGACCGCCCGGGTGCACGCGACGTACAGCAGCCGTCGTCGTTCGGCGTCACCCATCTGCTCGTCGATCGGTTGGTGGGCGACGAACACGCCGTCATCGCCGCGCCCGGCGAGCATCCAGGTGTCGTTCGCCCACACCACGCCGTTGGTCGTGGCCCGGCGCGGCCTGGTGGTGAGCCCGGCGACGATCGTGATCGGGAACTCGAGCCCCTTGGCGGCGTGGACCGTCATCACGCGCACCGCGTCGTGGTCGTTCTCGGGCAGGATCGTGTCGGCGACCCGGCTCTCCGACGCCTGCAACGTGGCCCACTGGAGGTAGCGACGCACACCGTGGCCACCGGCGTCGGCCCAGGCCCGTGCCTGCTCGATGACGTAGCGCAGTCGACGCCAGACGTCACGGGCGTCGGGGCCGTCGAGGGCGAGATCGAACAGGCGTCGTTCGTCGGCCACGGCGGCGAGCAGATCGGCTGCCGAGGTGGTGCCGACCCGTTCGGCCACCGACCGCACGTGGCTGATCGCTTCGCCGACGGCATGGTCGCGGAGTTGCGCCGGCGATGTGGCCCACAGGTTCCAGGTGCCACCGCCGGACCGCCACTCCCACAGCTCGACGTCGCTGCAGCCGTACAGCGGGCTGCGCAACGTCTCGACGAGGGCCAACGTGTCGGTCGGGTCATCGGCGGCCCGCAGCGCCAGCAGCAACTGACGGACCTCGGACGTGGCGTACACCACCGAGGAGTTCTCGGCCCGGTAGGCGAGCTCGGCCCGCCGGAGCTCGGCTTCGAGCGAGGGCAGCGAGATGCGAGTCGGCAACAGGATGCAGATGTCACCGGGGCGGCACGGGCGCAACTCGTCGATCGTCCCGTCGTACACGGACCAGCCGTCGGCCAGCGCGGTGGACACGGTGGCGGCGACATCGGCGGCTTCGCGGAGCCGGAGGGCGTCGGCTGCGCCCAGTTCGCCCGTGCGTTGGTTGGCGGCGAGGTCGTCGTGGCGGTCGACGCCGATGAGTGACACCGTGCCGTGGTCGAGTCGAGCCGGCGGCCTGCAGGCGTCGAGCGGCTGGAACGCCGGTTGGGCGTCGGCTTCGTACGTGATCAGTCGGGAGAAGGCGTCGTTGACGAAATCGATCACCGCCCTGGTGGAGCGGAAGTTCGCCGACAGCCGCACGTCGTCGGCGCCGACCTGGTCGGCAGCGCGCAGGTATTGCGAGATGTCGGCGCGCCGGAACCGGTAGATCGACTGCTTGGGATCGCCGACGATGAACAGCCGTCCGGGCAACGGAAGCAGGTCGCGCCACGAGCGGCCGTGTGACGTGGTGGATGCTGTCTGCGCCGGGTCGTCCGGTGCGGCGGTGAGGCGGACGGCGATCTCGAGCTGGATCGGATCGGTGTCCTGGAATTCGTCGAGCAGCACACGCTCGTAGCGTTGGTGCAGCAGGCGGCGTACGTTCGGGTGGTCGGTGAGCAGACGGCGGGCGAGGACGAGCAGGTCGTGGAACTCGAGGTGCCCACTGCTGGCTCGCTCGGCTGCCGCGTCGAGCACGAACCGACCGAGGATCGCGCCCAACACGAGTCGACGGTGGCGTTTGACGTGTTCGAGCAGTTCGCGCGCACGGCGGCCCAGCTCGACCTCGTCGGCGCGGATCGCTTCGAGCGCGTCCTCGCCTCCGGCTCCGAACGCCTTGGTCCACTTGCCCTTGGCGCCGGGGAACCGCTTGCGTTCGTCCCAGTCGCCGAACTTCTCGTCGAGAGAGGCAACGGCCTCGAGGCGGGTGCGCAGGCTCTCGCTGTGGATGCCTGCTGCGCGGGCGTCGACGTCGGCCACCGTCTCGGCCTGCGTGTCGTCGGGCGGCAGCGGAGTCGCGGTGATCCGGGCGACCAGGCCTTCGATGGCGGTGGTGTCGAGGTGCAGAGGCCCCGGGTCGGACAGGTCGACACGGTCGCTCACCAGGTCCCAGTTCGAACGGAAGTCGTCGGCCATCCGACGAGCGCCCTTGTTGACGCCGAAGCCGTCGAACTCGCACAGCTCGACGAGTGCTCGACCACCCGCCAACAGCCCGCCGTCGGGCTCGTCGTGGTCGAGCAGCCGGTCGAGGAGGTCGCCCCACTGTTCCTCGAAGGCGAGGCTGCTCTCGAGTTCGTCGAGCACCGTGAACCCGGGCGGGAGGCCGGCATCGATCGGGAAGTCGAACAGGATCCGCCGAGCGAA
>CAZJUC010000196.1:0-6247 GCA_964549065.1 uncultured Ilumatobacteraceae bacterium | reverse complement strand
GCGCGAACCACAGCGCCGTCATGATCGACACCATCGACGCGCTCGACGCCTGGTGTCCGCCCACCTTCACGTCGCCGCCGTTGGCCCCTGGACGCGGTGGGCGGCGGTTGGCGTGGTCGATGATGCGCGTGGCCAGCCACAGCACCCGCTGCTCGATCGTGCGCAGCACGTCGAGGTCGGGGTGGTCGGGCTGTTGGTGGTTCATCACGTCTCCGATCATGGCGGATCTGACGCCCGTCGGCGGTGGCCCGTGACCGAGGGTGTCGCCCAGCGGGTCGAACAACGGGCGAGAGAGTTGGTCGAGATGAGAGAATACCGATCTGGCGCCGTCGCGGCGGCTGCAGCCCTGATCGTCAAGGCCCTGGTCGTTGCGGTCCGGCTTGCGGATCGGGGCTGGCGGCGGCAGGCTGATCGTTCGTGAGATGGCCGACGTGGAGTCAGGCGGCGGTTGCCGCGATGATCGCCGGCATCGTCGCGTTGGCTCTGCGACGCTCACGGCCGACACGACTCGGTGACGTCGTCCGACCGGCGGCGTTCGAATTCGCGATCGTGGCATCGCTGTACTCGGTATGGCGGATGACCAAGAACCTGCCACTCACCCAGGCCGAGGGGGCCATCGAGCGGGCGTACGACATCGTGGTCGTGCAGGAGTTCTTCCGGTTACCCAGCGAGCTGTCACTGCCGCACTGGCGCGACGCCCTGGCGATTCTCACGGCCTTCTGTCTGTTCATCCGTTTCGTGAAGGTCGCGCCGCCCAGGTTCCCACCGATCTCGGCTACGTCGACGTGTCGGTGATCTACGGCATCGACGTGTACGGCGAGGCGGGCAGCGGTGTGTCGTCGCAGTTCGCAGCGATGCCGTCGTTACACGTGGCGTGGGCCGCGGTGATCGCCTTCGGTGCGCTGGCCGCGAGCACCAGCCGCTGGCGATGGATCGCCGTGGCGCACCTGGTGCTGACGATGTTCGTCATCGCCGCGACCGGGCATCACTGGTGGCTCGACGGCATCGTGGCGCTGGGGCTGCTGTGGGTGGCGTTGCAGCTCGACACGATGGGTCGGCGGGCGGTGGGGTCGGTGCGTGCGGTGGGCTCCGTGCGTGCGGCGTTCGCACCCGACTCCGGCGCGTCCCTGGGCATCCCGGACGTCGAGCCGATCGACGACCTGCAACCGGCGTGCGTCGAAGGAGACACAGCATGAGTGCACACCCTGATGTGGTCGCCGACCTCGACCAGCTCGGTCTGGCCTACGAGGTGATGGAATGCGACCCCGATCTGGCCGACACCGCCCAGTTCTGCGAGGCGTACGGCGTCGCGATGGAGGAGTCGGCGAACGCCATCCTCGTGGCGTCGAAGAAGCCGGAAGGTCACCACGTGGTCTGCGTGGCGTTGGCCCACACGCGTCTCGACGTGAACGGTGCGGTGCGCCGCAAGCTCGGGGTGCGCAAGCTGAGCTTCGCCCCCGCCGAACTCACCCGTGAGCTCACGGGCCAGGAGATCGGCGGCGTCACGATCTTCGGGCTGCCCGACGGTCTCGACGTGTGGCTCGACGCACGCGTGCTCGACTGCGACAGCATCGTGGTGGGTGCCGGTTCGCGCTCGGCGAAGATCCGGCTGGACCCACGTCAGCTCGTGGGCCTCGACCGCTACGAGTTCGTCGACGACCTCGCCACCATCCCCGAGGGCTGAGCATCGAGCAGTCGACCGAACCCGTCACTCAGCGGGTCGGAGCCAGACGACGACCGCTCGCTCGACGCGTTCTTCGAGGGTGTCGCCGTCGAGGGACTTCACGACCTTGGGGAATCGCGCTGCGTACGATCGCAGGAGCGGGGTGACCGCGTCGGGGTCCTGCGAGCCGAGCAGCGCGTGCGCCGTCATCGGTACCCACTCGCCGGCGAGCAGCACCTGGGTCTGTCCCATCGTGGTGAAGTTCCGCCACCAGGTGTCGCCGTCGGGTTCGTCGGCCAACACGACGATGCCGTGATGGGTGTCGGCGTAGTGCAGGGGCGGCGTCGATTCGGTGGTCGAGGGGTCGGCGCCCTGATAGCGGATCATGACGAGCTTGCCTGACAGCAGGCGGTGCAGGGGCGAATCCAGGATCGTTTCGAAGACGGCGTTCGCAGAGGCCATGTCATCGAACCTAGGCGGTTCGTCGTGCCCGAGGTACTTCTCAGCCGCCACACGGGTGACTGCGCAATGATGGGGTGACGGCACGAGCGATCCAGTCGGCGACCGCGAGCAGCTGGCGGCCGACCGGCTGGAGGCCGATGTCGGTGGCGACCAGTCCGGTCGACACCCGCTCGATCGCCGACCACTCCCAGATCGCGGCGGCATCGAGTCCGTGGCGGTCCGAGCCGCTCCATGAGCAGGGCGCCACGAGCAGGGTCGTCGCGGTGCAATGTCGGACAACCCTCACCGGCGGCGAGCCGCAGCGCGGTTGCTTCGTGGTCGTCGATCCCGCCGTCCCGTCGCGGCACGAGCACCTTCAGGACCGCCGGCGCACCGTCGGCGAGAACAGCGTCGGCGACGAACGCCTCGGTGCCTTCGTCGTAGGAGCGACCGACCTCGACCGACCAGTCGCGCTCCAAGCTGCTGACGATGCCGGGCAGTTCGTGGACCCAACCGGGGTGTCCCTCGGCGTTCGCCCGATTGCGCACCACCTCGGGGAGGTCGACCATCCGCGGCGACGCTACTCGTGGTTCGGACACCGCGAGCAACGGTTTCAGTCGGTGTAGGGGCAGTGGCGGCAGCCGCTGTCGCAGCAGTAGCCGCGTGAGGCGAGGAAGTCCGCGGTGAACACGCTGAGGCCACTCACCGGGTCGGTGTAGGTCGGTAGGCGACGCTCCTGTGCCTCGTCGTGACGCCCGAGGATCGCGTCTCGGTGCGGGTGGTGCTCCGACAGTCGCCGAGGATGAGGCTCTTCACGCCATCCGTCGCGCAAGTCGGCATCCATGCCCCGCAATGTAACGATTGGTGTCTGACACCAATCGTTACACGTTGCTGGTGCGGCCTTCCCAGTACGGCTTGCGGAGGTCGCGTTTCAGGATCTTGCCGGAGCCGGTCTTGGGGAGTTCGTCGATCCACGAGATCGAGCGGGGGATCTTGTAGCTCGCGAGGTGCTCACGCGAGTGGGCCGTCACGCCGTCTTCGTCGAGATCAGAGCCGGGACGCTTCACGACCACCGCATGCACCAACTCGCCCCAGTCGTCGCTCGGGATCCCGAACACCGCGGCTTCGTAGATGTCGGGATGCGACTCGAGTGCCGCTTCGATCTCGGCCGGGTAGATGTTCATCCCGCCCGAGATGATCATGTCCTTCTTGCGGTCGCAGATGTAGATGAAGCCCTCGTCGTCGCGGTAGGCGATGTCGCCGACGGTCTGGAATCCGTCGCGATGGTCCTCTTCGAACTTGTCGTGCTGCTTGTAGTAGTCGGCGAACACCGCCGCCGACCGTACGAACACCTCGCCCGTTGCGTCCGGGCCGGTGCCGGTGACGATGCCACCGAGCTCGTCGTACAGCCGGATCTCGACCATCGGTGCCTCCTTGCCGCACGACCCCGGCTTGCGCATCTGATCCTCCGGCCGCAGCACCGTGTTCACGCCCAGCTCCGTCGAGCCGTAGATCTCGAACAGCGACTCGGGCGGGAAGTCGGTGACGTACTGCTGCTTGAGTGCGAAGCTCCACGGCGCTGCGTTCGCGATCATCACCCGCATCGACGATCGGTCGTACGTCGCCTTGATCTCGTCGGGCACGTTGCAGATCATCCGGATCGGGGTCGGCGCCGAGAACGTCGACGTCGCGCGGTGGAGTTGCAGGATGCGCAACCAGTCCTCGGGGTCGAACTTGCGTTGCAGCACCACCGTCTGTCCCATGGCGATCGCACTGGCCGCGAACCCGCCGGGGCCCGAGTGGTACAGCGGGCCGGTGGTGAGGTACACGTCGTCGGGCCGGTACCCGATGTGCTGCATCAGTGCCGCGCCTGCACGCGGGTCGGCGGCCGTGCGTCGGTATGCGCCCTTGGGCTTGCCGGTGGTGCCCGACGTGTAGGTCATCGTCGCGCCGCCCTCGTCGACGTCTGCCCGCTCGATCACGTCGGTCGACGCAGCGACGATCAACTGGTCGACCGCCGTCGTTCCATCCGGTGCCTCGCCGTCGAACACGAGCACGTCGGTGACCTTCGGGATCTCGGATCGGATCCGGTCGATCAGCCCGGCGAACTCGGCGTCGATGTACACGGTGGACGCGTCGCAGTGGTCGATGACGTATGCGGCCTCCTCGTCGGACAGCCGATAGTTCAGTGGCACAGCGGTCGAGCCGATCTTGCGTGACGCGCTCGTCAGCTCCAAGATGCCGGTCGAGTTCTGCCCGCACCACACGACCTTGTCGCCGGGTCCGACACCGAGATCGCCGAGTACGTGGGCGAGTTGATTCGCCCGGTCCTCGAACTCGGCGTAGGTGCACGTCCGCACGTCGTCGGTGCCGGTCACCCCGGTCCGGTCGTCGATGATCGCGGTCTTGTCCGGTTGTGCGGCGGCGAGCGCCGTGAGCAGATCCCCCATGCGCAAGTCGTAGCACCCGGACCTGTTGCCCGTGGTGTCGGACACCCGGGGCAACGGCTCACGGGCCGGGCTTCAACGCAGTGACCTCGATCTCGATCTTCATGCGGGGGTCCTGCAGACCCGCCACCATCATCGTCGCCGCGGGTCGGGCCTCACCGAAGTAGCGGCGTAACGCCGGCCAGCAGGCCTCGAAATCGTCCGCGTCGGGAAGCAGGTAGCGAACCCGGACGACGTCGGCGGCCGTCGAGTCGGCGCGCAGCAGCGCATCGTCGATGTTCGCCAGGGTCTGCTCGACCTGCTCGACGATGTCGTCGGAGATGGTCATCGTCGAGTAGTCGAACCCGGTCGTTCCCGCGACGAACACCCAGCGCCCGTCGACCACCGCACGCGAGTATCCGATCGTCTGCTCGAACTCGCTGCCCTGGGAGATGTGTTCGCGGCTCACTGTCGATCATCGTGTCAGACGTCGAACGCAAGAGTTCAGCGGGTCGGCCAGGTGGCAACCGTGTCGTAGACGGCGCCGGAGTCGGTGAGCGTGCTCGCGACGAGTGCGACCTCGGCGACGTCGAACGTCGCATCGAACCGACGTCCGGCGCTGCGCATCGGCCGAGCACGGCGAGCGAGACGCGCGACGGTGATGTGGCCCTGGAACCGTCTGCGCTCGGGCTCGGTCCCCAGACCGCGCAGCGCCTGGCGGACGACGTCGGCCAACTCGTCGACGCCGGCCACCGGTGAGATCAGCGACCGTTCGCCGAGCAGGTCGAACGCGGGGCCGACCACGGCAGTCGCGGCGGGCAGCAAGGTCTCGTCGAGTCGGGCAGCGACCTCGGCCTCGTCGGCGTCGCCGAGAAATCGCAGCGTGACGTGCAGGTTCTCCTGCGGCACCCATTTGACGCCCTGGTCCTTGGGTCGTTCGACGTCGGCGAGCCGGTCGAGTACGTCGTCAGGCGGCCAGATCGCCACGAACAGTCGAGCCATCGGCGCAGTGTGTCGGCTCAACGACCGCGTCGCCACGCCGAGAAGCTGCTGATCGAACCGTCACCGGGTCGGCGCAGCCACGGCCACGGGTGCAGGTCGACGACGTCGAGTCGCGAACGCAGCCGGCGTGCCTTCGGTACCGGCGTGAACGTGGTTGCGAGTGCTCGGCCGTCGAGGATCCCAGCGGGGTCGCCACGGTGCACTTCGATGTTTCGGCTCTCGGCGAGTTCGGCGAGGCGCTCGGTGAGGAACACGAGCCGCTTCGACGACAGCCGCAGCCGGGCCAGCAGTGGCTCGTCGAACACGAACACCGCCGGCAGCTCGGGGTGCACTGCGAGCGCCGGGTCGTCGTCGCCGAGGCTCTCGGCGGTCAGCCACACGATCTCGGCGTCGCCGCTGGTCACCTGGTCGACGGGTCCGGCCGTTGCCGCCGGGTCAGGGTCGCGGTCGAGCAGCGGCTCGGGGTCGACGGCCGACAGCGTGCGCTCGGCCGGCCAGTCCTCGATGGGACAGTCGTCTCGCCGTGCACACCCGGCACACAGCTCGGGCGCCCGCTTGTCGACCTGCCAGCGGCTGAACCCGTACGGCTTGCCGGTGCCGGCACCGATCGTCCACTGCCAGCCCAGCCGGTTGGCGGCGCGCGACCCGTCGAGCAGATGGGTGAAGAACCGGTCCTCGCCGTCGCGCCAGTCGGCGCCGTGGCGGACCGTCCACT
>CAZJUC010000195.1:0-6248 GCA_964549065.1 uncultured Ilumatobacteraceae bacterium | reverse complement strand
TCCTGCCCGACCTCGGGTCGTGCACCGTGATCTCGTCACCGCCGACGCTGGCAACATGGACGTTCCCGTCGAGTGGCGACACGTAGATCCCGTTGAGGCTGTTCGTCGCCGCAGCGCGCCCCACCTCGATCCCCTGTCGGGCGTCGAACGGCTCGGGCCGTTGGCCTCGCTCGGAGTGACCCGGGGGTTCGACCCGTTCCGGCGGGCCCCCTGATGCTGTACCGAACGGGACAGCGACGAACGCCAGCGACGAAAGCGCGATGGCCAGCTTCTTGAACATGATGGAACCCCTGAGAGTGGTGCGGTTCGGGCCGCCGGATGGTCAACCCCGGCGTCACTCTCCACGAGCGTCCTTTCAGACGACTTACAGCGACTCCGATCCGGACACAACACCAGCTCAGGTGCCTGCGAAAGTCCCACCAACGGTCTGCATTGTGATCTGTCAGCATCTCCGTGGACGCCGATCGGGCCACCGTGATCTCTGGGTTCTGATCACGAGAGTGCGCTCTGGCGGACGATGTGTCACAATTTCCAGCAGTGGCCGGTGGTCGTGTCGCTGCTGGGAGTCGATCATGGAGTTCGGGGTACTCGGGACGCTCGTCGTGTCCCGCAACGGCGCTCCGGTCGACCTGGGTGGCCCCAAACAGCGGGCGCTGCTGGCGCTGCTCCTCATCGATGCCAACCGGGTCGTCTCCACCGACACGATCATCGAAGCACTCTGGGGCGACGATGGCAAGGACCACCAGAATTCGCTGTGGGTCGTCGTGTCCCGACTGCGGGCGCTGCTCGAACCCGATCGCCCGAAGCGGAGCGACGGCGAGATCCTCAGGACCCAACCGCCGGGATACGTGCTGACGATCGACCCGGATGACCTCGACGCGGTTCGTTTCGAGACGCTCGCAGCCGAGGGTCGGGCCTTGCTCGATGTCGACCCCGCGGGCTCTGCGGTGTTGCTCGGCGAAGCCCTCTCACTGTGGCGTGGTGACCCGCTGGCCGACTTCGCGTATGAACCGTTTGCACAGTCCGAGATCAACCGGCTCGCCGAGCTCCGGCTGGCGGCGCTCGAGGATCGGATCGAAGCAGATCTGCGGCTCGGCGGCTCGCACGATCTCGTCGCCGAACTCGAAGACGTCGTCACTCGTCACCCGTTCCGGCAGCGGGCGGTCGGACAGCTCATGATCGCACAGCACCGTTCGGGCCGCCAGAGCGATGCGCTGCGGACCTATCGAGCGCTCCGGACTCGGCTCGGCGAAGAACTGGGTCTCGTTCCGTCGAGCGACTTGGTCGAGCTCGAACAGCTGATCGTGTGCGACGACCCGTCGTTGCGTTCCGCGACGGGGTCCGGCGGCGTTCGAGACGCGACAACCGTCGCTCAGAAGCAGCGCACGGTCGCGGCCGAACTCGGCGAACGACGCAGATTTCGGCAACTCGTCGTGGTCGGTTGCCTCACCACGCTGCTCGCACTGGCGGCCGTGTTGGGCGTTGTCCGGTGGCGCGATGCAGACGGCGCCCGATCTGTTGCCGAGCGGTCCGTCGACGGTCTCGACCGGTTGAACCGGGCCAACGGGTGGGTGTCGGCGTCAGAGAACGCACGCTCGCTCGGCGACGCGGAACTGGCGTTGCTCTACGCGACGGCAGGGGTCCGCGAGACCGCCGACTTCGGCTACGCGATTCCGGACGCGGTCGATGCGATCCACTGGGCGCTGCAGGCGCTCGGTGTGCAGTACGACGTCGGCTCGGCCGCGCCGGTGACGGTCCGGGCAGGTCCCATCGGTCCTGCCGGTGTCTATGTGATGCCGGTCGCCGATCTCGTGGCGTTTGCCGAAGGCTCGATCGAACGACGGTTGACCGAGGACGACTGCGCAAGAATTCCGGCACCCCTGCCCGCCTGTCCGACGGCAGCGGCGATACCCATCGAGCTCGTCGTCGAGGGATACGAGCCGCCCGGCGACACCGACCGTGCCCTGACCGGAACCACCGTGACGCTCGCCAACTTCGCACTCCAACCCGAGCCGGGCCTGCTCGCCGAGTTGGCCGCGTTCACCGAACGCACCGGCATCGAGGTCGAGCTGGCCGAGAACACGACCCCGACCGACCTGGCCCGGATGATGGCCGGCGAGATCGCCCGACCGGACGTGTTCGCGGCGACCGGACCGATCGTTGCCGAATGGGCGCGCTCCCGCGCCATCGGACTCGATGCGTTCGTCGACATCGAAACCCTCCGCGCCGACTTCGGCGACTACCTCCTCGGTCGGCCCACGACGGCGCCCGGCGGTGTCGTGCCCGAGCGCGTGGAGAC
Source organism: uncultured Ilumatobacteraceae bacterium (assembly GCA_964549065.1). Classification (GTDB taxonomy): domain Bacteria; phylum Actinomycetota; class Acidimicrobiia; order Acidimicrobiales; family Ilumatobacteraceae; genus Sva-07. The sequence goes on along the minus strand of CAZJUC010000195.1, from coordinate 3,949 downwards.
GGTGTCGGCAGTTCCGATCGATCTCGACGTCAAGGGCCTCGTGTTCTATCCGAGAGGGGCATTCGAGGCGGCCGGCTACGAGGTTCCCGCCGACTGGGACGGCCTGATGGCACTGTCCGAACAGATGGTCGTCGACGGGCGGACACCGTGGTGCGCGGGCTTCTTCGCCGGTGGGCTGTTCGACGGCTGGCCCGGCACCGACTTGATCGACAGCCTCGTCGTACGCACCGGTGGTGTCGAGGCGTTCGATGCGTGGGTCGACGGCACGGCCGGGTTCTCGAGTCCGCCAGTTGCCGACGCCGGACGGCTGGCCGACCAGCTTCTTCGCACCGACGGTTTCGTCCGAGGGGGCGCCGGGTCGGTCAGCTCGTCGAACTTCGTCGACGACTCGCTTCATCTGCTCGATCGCGACCCGGCGACCGGGGATCTCGACCCGAGCTGCTGGATGCTTCATCAGGGTTACTTCATGTTCGGCACCGTGGGGCCGGGCGTCGAGCTCGGCACCGATCTCGACGCCTTCCTGCTCCCTCCGCTCACCGCTGGCGACGAGCCCCCGCTCATTGTCAACGGCACGTTCGCAACGGGCCTCGTCGACCGGCCCGAGGTACGGGCACTCCTCACACACATGGCGAGTCCCGAGTGGGGTCGGATCTGGGCGTCCACGCCACGAGCCGGGTTCCTGCCGGCGAACCGTCGGTTCGTCCAGCCGCCGCCGACACCAGGTCGAGGAGGTGAACCGATGCGGGCCGCGACGCAGCTGATCTCTGAGGCGATCGCCGCCGATCGACTCCGCCTCGACGGCTCGGGCATGATGCCGCCGGCCATCGGTTTCATCTCGGACGGCGAACCGGGCTCGTTCTTACGGGGCATGGTCGACTGGGCCGACGGGCGGCGCACGATCGACGAGGTCTTCGCAGACATCGACGCCGATTGGGCTGCGCTCCGGGCTGAGTCCTGAGCAGACTCTGCCCGGCCTCGCCGAGGCGCCCGGGGGTTCAGCGCAGCAGGACCGCGGCGGGGATCACGCGACCGGCACCCAGCACCTCGTCGAGATGGTCGATGTCGGCGCGCCACCGCTCGTAGGCCGGGTGCGCCGCATGACGGCGTGTGACCTCGTCGCTGACCTGGCGGGCCGCCAAGGGCCACCAGCCGGCCGACAGGTCGGCGACGGCGACATGACAGAACTGGAAACCGTGCTCGGATGCCTCGCGTTCGAGTTCCTCGAGGGACCAGAACGTGTTGGGATGATCGGCCCACGTCGACGGCCCGGCCGACCACAGGTCGGTCAGTGCGATGCGGCCGTCATCGCCGACTACCCGACGCAGTTCGGACAACAGGGGTCGGACCTCCGCGAGCAACGAGATGACGCCACTGACGATCGCAACCGACGCCGCCCGATCCCGCACCGGTAGTGCAGCTGCATCCGAGCCAACCAGGTCCAGTGTCGGAAAGAGGTGCTGGGCAGCACGCAGGCTCGCCAGCGACGCATCGGCGACCACCACCGGGTGTGCGGTGGTTCGTTCGATCCAGCTCGCGACGCCGCCCAAGCCACCACCGACGTCCAGCCACTGCCCGGGGGCGTCGGCCAGGGCCTCCATCAGGGAATCGAGCAGCTGGGGGAATCCGGGTGTCGGCGACGCAGCAGCACAACGCTCCGCCCCTCGGAGGCGGAAGTCGGTGATGATCTCGGCTCGCCAGCGCGACGGTTCGTCGAACAACTCCAGCACCCCTCCGGTATCGGGTGCGGGCGGCGAGCCGGGATCGGTCATCGTCGCCACCGATCAGTGGGTCTGGGTCGCGTGCTGGGAGTGGCGACAGTCCCGGTCGTGGTGGAACCGATCGAACACCCCTTGCACGAGGGCGAGATACAGGCCCCCCCACAGCAGCGACGCCGTCACGTCGGTCAGCCAGTGGGCACCCTTGTAGACGCGCGCTGCGGCCACGAGCACGATGATGGTCGTCGACACCACGAAGCTGAGCCACCAGAGCAGCCGACTGCGGAAGAACAACGCGACGATCGCCGGCACGAGACCCCAGAACGCAGCAGCCGCCAGCGGGTGTCCGCTCGGGTGCGACGGGCCGGCGAACTCTCCGAGCGGATCGATCGTCGGCCGCTCACGCCCGATCGAAGCCTTCAGAACGAACTCCATCAGCGGGCGGAACGCAGCGGCGAGGACGATGGCGATCGCCAACCATCGGCAGCGGAACCACACGATCACCGCCAGCGGTGCGGCGATGGCGAAGACGACGATGTTGTCGCCGAGCCGACTGGCGCCATTGAAGAAGTCGGTCCAGGCTCGAGTGCGATTGTCGGACACCCACCGTGCGACCGGTTCGTCGATCTGCAGCAGTACCGAACCGCCGTCGCTCGCCGCCAGCGCGGCGAGCACCGTGACGGACACGATCGTCAGCGCGAAGAAGATCCGCCGATGGAAGAAGAAGTCGGTTGGATGCAACGGCGGGTCGCGGTGCAACAACGACACGGCGGGACGAGCCATCGTCGATCCGCCCTCGTCGGCGATCTGCCGGTCGCCGTCGAACTGGTCGTCGTCGACGCTCATGACGCCGCCCCCTCGGGCTCGCCGGGCAGCCTCGGTCCGTTGCGTTCGTACGACACGATGCTCAGCCGCAGATGATCGAGCAGCCAGTCCTCGACGCACCCCTCGTACTGCACGCGATCGGTCTGGTCGAGCGCCGGACGCAGCACCACGCGGAACTGCGTCTCGTCGTCGTGCAGCTGCTCGATCGCCCCGACCGGATCGGAGTTCACCTCGAGGCGACAGAACGTGAGTTGCGCGACCGCCATCTCGTGCAACGTCTGCGACTGCTCGGACCGGTTCGAGTCGGCATCGACCACGATGCTCACGGTCGAATCGGGATGGGTCGGATAGTGCTCCGACTGGGTTTCCTCGCGTAGCCAGACAACTCCCCCGGCGAGGACGAGCACGGCGACTGCGGCGGCGATCTGTTTCACGGGCGAACGTTTCCTCGGCGGAGCAGCGAGTCGACGCGGGGGTCCTCCCGGCGCAGACCGGATCGAGCGAGCACGGTGACGTCGTCGACGAGGATGCCGTCGGTCGGATACTGGATGGAGGTCAGATCCTTGGCCAACGACCGTTCGCGCCCGCGGTCGGTGGTCGACGTGGCCACCTTGTCGACGACCCACGCAACGCCTGACAGGAGGACGCCGCCGCCGACGACCATCGTGATGAACACGTTGGTGCGGTTGACCACCTTGCGGCCGACCTCACGGCGGTCGACGTCGAGCCATTCGAATCGGCGGTGCGCTCCCCGTGCCTTGCGGACGGCATCGATCGGACCGGCGGTGCGCAGGTCGTCGCGGCGGTGTTCGAGTCGTTCGTCGAGTTTGGCGATGCGGCGCAGCACCAGCCCCACTGCCAGGCCGATCTCGGCGGCGACGAACACGATGGCGAAGAACAACGCCCGGTTCCATTCCCACCGTCCGAGCGAGATCGCCGCGTACGCACCGGCCCCGATCAACGTGACGACTCCGAAGAACCACGCCACCGCCTTCACGACGCCACCTCGTGTTCGTCGTCGACTCGTTCTTCGTCGCTGCTGTCGTCGCCGAGCATCTCCACGGTGCCGAGATCGCCGTTCACCCGCACCCGCAGGCCTTCGGCCAGTTCGTCTCGGGCACCCGTGTAGCCGACCACCGTCGGCACCTGCTGTTCGCGCGCGAGGATCGCCAGGTGTGAGAGCACGCTGCCGGTCTCGGCGACGATCGCTCCGATGCGTGGAAGTTGCGGTCCCAGGTCAGGTCGCAACGAGTCGACCACCAGGACATCACCGTCGGACAGTTCGTCGATGTCCTGACACACCGTTGCCTCGACGACACCACCACCTGCGCCAGAGCCTCCGCCTCCTCCGCCACTCGACCGCTCGGTGATCGGCCGACCGGTGTCGCTGACACGAAATCGAGACGGCA
>CAZJUC010000194.1:0-6312 GCA_964549065.1 uncultured Ilumatobacteraceae bacterium | reverse complement strand
TGATCACCGGATGCGAGGCGATCGCGTCGAGGTCGGCGGAGATGTCGCCGGTGAGCTCACTTCCCCGGTGGACGCCACCGATTCCACCCGTTGCGAACACGCTGACGCCTGCCGCCGCAGCGATCGCCACCGACGCGGACACCGTGGTGGCGCCCACGTCCCATCGCTGTCCGACGGCGACGGCGACATCGCGCTCGGCTGCCTTGCGCGCCGGGCCGAGGATCCGCTCGTGCTCGTCGTCGCTCAGCCCCAGGCGCACCACACCGTCGAGCACCGCAGTGACCGCGGGCACCGCTCCCCCGGCTCGTACTGCTGCGGTGCAACGTTCCAGCGCCTCACGGTTGTGGGGCGACGGCAACCCGAGGTGCGAGAAGATCGTCGACTCGAGCGCCACGATCGGCACGCTCTCGTCCAGCGCACTGCGAACTTCCTCGGAACAGACCGGTGTCAACACCCCGCCAGGCTACGTCCGACCCCTTCAGAGCGATGAGCGAACCCCCAACATGCAGGGGTTCGGCTCATCGCCGAGCGGGCGCCCTCCACGGCGATGAGCGACAGCCCCAGATCCTGGGGTTCGGCTCATCGCCGAGCGGGCGACGTCACGCGTGCGCCGGGTCGCACTCCGGGTCAGAACGTGCCGACGAAAGCACCGTCGGGATTACCGTTGCTGATCACACCGGGATGCTGCTCGATCGTGATCGCCAAGGCATCGACCTGTCCCTCCATGGTGAAGGTCTCGATCTCCGGATTCGGCCCGAAGATGCCGAGGGAGATGACATCTCCACCCTCGACGACCCCCCAGAGCTGGTAGGTCTGGCCCTCGGGCAGCGTCGGCAGGTCGCGGGCGAGCACGTAGCCGTGGCCGTCCTGGTCGATGATCGCCTCGGCCGAAGCGTCGGATCCCTCCGCCACCAACGTGGTGGTGAGCGAGTCACGGTCGGCCTGCGCGACCTCGACGGCATTGGCCAACGGCTCGTTCGGAGCGTCGGCACGGTCGGCCAACCCCACCGCGACGAAGGCGACCACCGCGGCCGCAGCGACCGACACCGCCCACGGCGCGATACGGCTGATCGCACGACGCCTGGGATGATCGTCGAACGACATCACCTTGGCCAACTCGGGCCCTGGCGGCGGCGCTTGCTCGCCGATCTCGTCGGAGATGCGCCCCCAGAGGTCGTCGGGTGCGTCCATTCCCGTGAAGGCGAGCATGGTGGCGACCTCACGGTGCGCCTGCACTTCGGCTGACGCACGCGGGTTCACCGCGAGGTAGTCGTCGACCCGGTGACGCTCGTCGATGTCCACGGCGTCGAGCGCGTATGCGCCCAACAGCTCGTCGAGCTCGTACGCGTCGCCGGAAGCTCCGGTCTGGTCGCCCATCGTTCCACCCATCCCATCGGCCATCTCAGTCGACCCCAACCGTCACACCGGCGTGGACGAGTTCTCCGCGGAGACGCTTCAGACCGGACCGGATCCGACTCTTCACCGTGCCCTCGGGTTCGCCCAGTCGCTCGGCGACCTCCTTGTACGTCAAACCGCCAAAGTACGCGAGTTCGATCGCATCGCGCTCGCCCTGCTGCAAGGTTTCCATGGCCTCTCGCACGTGTCCGGCGAGCGCCAGATCCCACACCTCGTGCGCCACGTCGTATCCGCCGTCGGCCTGCTCGCGAGCTTCCCGTTCCTCACGGGTGCGCCGTGAGACGTCGGAGCGGATCATGTCGACCGAGCGTCCGTGGGTGTGGGCGAGTAGGAAGCTGCGCAGCGTTCCACGGTCGGGGTCGTAGCGATTCGGTTCGTTCCAGAGACGGACGAAGACCTCCTGCACGACCTCTTCGGCACGAGCGTGGTCGTTGAGCAGGCGCTTGGCGAGCCCGAACGACGCACCGGCGTGCCGACGGTAGGCCTCGGCGAGCGCAGCCTGCTGGTACCGCCCGATCGACACGACCAGTGTCGCATCGGATGCCTCGGTGTACTCGCGCTTCACATCGTCTGTTCGTTGCAGGGCGTCCTCCTGGATGACGTGAGGAACAGATTATTTCACGAGGGGCGCAAAACGAACCTGGTCACGGTCTCGACGTGATGGGTGTTGGGGTACAGATCGAGCACGACGATCTGCTCGGGTTCGTACCCGGCGGGGCCCAGCAGCGAAACGTCACGTGCCAGCGAGACCGGGTCGCAGCTCACCAGGACCAGGATCGGCGCGCCGGCAGCGGCCAATGCGGCAACGCCCGGCTTGCCGAGACCCGGACGCGCGGGGTCGGCCACGATCACATCGACCGGCGGGGTCGGGCCGTCGCTGGCTGGTGCGGTCCATCCGGACACGTCTGATCGCACGACGCTGGCAGTACGGCCTGCGAGGTTGTGCTCGGCGTCGAGACAGGCCGACTTCGACGACTCGATCACCGTGACCTGCTCGACGTCATCCATCGCGGCGACGGCGAACAGCCCGACGCCGCCGTACGCGTCGACGCAGTGGCGCGCTGTGGCCAACTCGGGAGCTGCCGCCCGCACCGCGGCGACCAGCAGTTCGGCAGCCTGCGCGCCGGACTGGAAGAACGAGCCTGCCGAGACGCGCAGCTCGTGGCCGGCGACCCGTTCGGTCAGCCAGGCCCGCTCGCCGATGTGCACCTTCGAGGGCACACCACGGATGCTCTTGCGGTACTGCTTGTCCCAGATCGCCGTGATCGACCGGGTGTCGACCGAGGTTCGTAGTGTCAGTTCGGCACCTTCGTCGGCCTCGATCACCGACAGCAGCCGAGACAGCTTCGACTCGGCGATCGGACAACTGGTGACCTCGACGACCTCGTTCGAACCCTGTGCCCGGTATCCGACGGCCCCGTTCGGCCCTCCGACGACGCGGATCGTGGTGCGGTACCCGAACTGGCTGACGGCGCCGCCACGCTGCACGAGACCGTCGACCACGGCGGGGTCGAGTCGTCCGACACGCCGCAGCGACTCGCGCACGATCTCCACCTTTGCGTCGAGTTGCGCCTCGGGTTGCAGGTGCATCCAGTCACATCCGCCACAGCCGTTGCGGCGGTGCGAGCACGACGGGGTGTCGCGCAGCGGAGACGGCTCGACGACCGCGACGAGACTCCCGCGGGCGAAGTCCTTCTTCGAGGTCTCGATCTCGACCTCGACCACCTCACCGGGCAGCGCACCTTCGATGAACACCACGCGACCATCGGCGTCACGGGCCATGGCGTCGCCGCCCGCGACGAGACGATCAGGGGTGAGTTGCATGCGCGCCAGCGTACGGCGATGGCTGTGTCATGCATGGCCGGGTGCGCGACACTGGAGATGTGAGCAGCGACAACGAGTGGTACTGGGACCTCAACCGCAAGATCGCCGTGCATGCGTCCGAGCGCGGTTCGTTCGATCACGTACTCGGCCCGTACGCGACACGTCACGACGCCGAGAACTGGAAGTCGATCTCCGAGGAGCGCAACGACGACTGGGTCGAGGACGACGAGGCCTGGGAGCATGCCGGCGAGGACGACTGATCACGTCCGCGTGAGTGCCTGCCTCCCACTCCTGCGCGAGACTAGGTTCAGCCCCCGATGAGCCGTCCGATCCAGATCGTTCCGTCCGTGTTGCCAGCCGACTTCTCGAAGCTCGGCGAGGAGGTCGCTGCGCTCGAAGGGGCCGGCGTCGACCTCATCCAGTGGGACGTGATGGACGGCCAGTTCGTCCCGAACCTCACGTTCGGACCCGACGTGATCGCGGCGGCGCGTTCACACACGACACTGCCGTTCGAGGCCCACCTGATGGTCCACACACCCGACGTGATGGCCGAGCAGTACGTCGAGGCCGGGTGCTCGCGCCTGATCGTGCACGCCGAGGCGTGCACACACCTGCACCGGACGCTCGGCAACATCCGCGAGCTCGGTGCCGGCGCCGCCGTCGCTCTCAACCCGGCGACACCGCCGTCCGCCGTCGCCCACGTGCTCGACCTCGTCGATCTCGTGCTCGTGATGACCGTCAACCCGGGCTTCGGCGGCCAGGCGTACCTCGCCTCGATGGAACCCAAGATCGCCGAGGTGCGGGCGATGATCGATCGTGCCGGGCTCACCGACGCGGTCGAGCTCGAGGTCGACGGCGGCATCGGCCCCTCGACGATCGCAGGCGCAGCGTCGGCCGGCGCCAACGTGCTGGTCGCGGGGAGCGCCCTGTACAAGGACCCCGAGGGTCTCGAACACGCGGTCAGCGACCTCCGCGCCCGCGCCGAGGCCGCCCGCTCGGCCTGAGCAGCCGCCGACCGCGGGCGTGCGATGAGCTCGCGTCACACCCGTCGGCGCGCGAACTCGTCGCGGTCGGATCACCGCGTCGGGCGGTACATGCCCCACATGTGCGGCCCGGTGGGAACGTCCCACTCGGAGCGCACGTCGAAACCGTGGCGGCGGTAGTAGGCGACGTTCTCGACGGTCTCGGTCTCGAGATAGCACGCCAGCCCCTCGGCGTCGGCCCGCTCGAACATCGCGCCCATCAGCGCTGCGCCGATCCCGCGGCGCTGCCAGTCGGGATGCGTCGCCAGCAACTGCAGGTACCAGTGCGGCTCGGGTGGCATGTGCTCGGCCATCAGCGGCCCGAGGATCGCGAACCGCTCCACTCGCTCGGGCGGCGGTTCCGGAGCCGGCGGGTCGACGTCGACGTCGATCTCGGGCCGACCCGGCGGGATCCAGACGGCGACACCAGCGCCATCGTCGGTGCACCAGACCTCGCCGAGGCCGATCCAGCCGGTCATCGCCGGTCGCAACACCTCGCCGCCCGGGGCCAGGAACACCTCGTCCTCCGGATACAGCCAGCGCATCACCGGGTCGTCGACGAATGCCCGCATGGCGGTGACGCACAGCGCCGGTCGATCATCGGGGGTCGCTCGACGAACTCGCATCCGGCGATGGTAGGCGCCACTGTGACACCCCTTCTCTACGATCGGTGGTGTGCCCACCTCTGCCACTCTCGTTGCCCCTCGGCGAGCCCTCGACGCGCTCGCCGCAACGATTGCGGCTGCGAAGGGGTCGGACCGCCTCGCACCGGTCACGGTCGCGGTGCCCACCAACACCTGTGGGGTGATGACCCGCCGGGCCCTCGGCCGCCGCGGCGGCGTCGCCGGCGTCGACCTGGTCACCCTCAACCGCCTCGCCGAGCTGATCGCAGGGCCGGCCCTCGCCGCCGACGGGCGATCGCCGATGTCGACCCCGGTGATCGACCTCACGATCGCCGCGGTCCTCGATGACGACCCCGGCCCGTTCGGTGCCGTCGCCGGCCATCCGTCCACCGTGGTGGCACTGCGCGAACTGCACGCCGAGCTGCGCCTCGCCGACCCGAGCGCGGTCGGGCGGCTCCGTGACGAGTCGCTCCGCGGGCGCCAGGCCGTTCGCATCAGCTCGCAGATCACCGCTGCACTCTCGGACCAGTGGTACGACGAGGCCGATCTGTTCTCCACGGCGACCAGTGCCGTCCGAGGCGACCTTTCCGGGGGCGTCCCCGACGGCCTGAACCGCCTCGTGCTGTACCTCCCCCAGGAACTGTCCGGGCTGGCGGTTGCGTTCGTGCGGGCACTCGCCGAGCAGATCGACGTCCGTGTCGTCGGACAGCTCACCGGCGACGACGCGGCCGACACCGATACCGCTCGGCTCGTCCAGGCGCTCGGCGCCGCGAGCACACACGAGCCCGACCCGACCGCCGGCGGCGAGGCCGGTGGGGCAGACCACGGACGCCCGTCACCACGGGCGATCGTGTCGACCACCGACGCCGACGACGAGGTGCGTGAAGCCACCCGTCTCGTCGTCGAGGCCGCCCGTGGGGGCACGCCGTTCGAGCGGATCGCCGTGCTGTGGCCGGCTCGGCGCCCGTACGCACGTCTCGTCGAGCATCACCTCGACGCCGCCGACATTCCGTGGAACGGACGGCCCGGCACCACGCTCGCCGAACGGCTCGCACCCAGACTGGTGCTCGACCTGCTCGACGTCGATCGTCGCGGGCTGCGCCGGCGCAACCTCTTCGACATGCTCGCCGACCTCCCACTGCGCAACCCCGAGGGCGAGTACCTGCCCACCGCGAGCTGGGAACGGGTGAGTCGTCACGCCGGAGTCGCCCGGGACGACGACTGGGACCGTCGCCTCGGCTCGATGAGCGCCAGCGCGCACTGGGGGGAATCGGCCGACTCGTTGCGGGCCTTCGTCAGCGACCTGCGCGGACAACTCGGGCATCCGGCCGCCACCCGTTCCTGGGCCGAGTGGGCAGCCTGGTGCAGCGACCAGCTCGACGAGCGGCTGGGTCGCCACACGATCGAGCGGCTGCCCGATCCCGAGT
>CAZJUC010000193.1:0-6420 GCA_964549065.1 uncultured Ilumatobacteraceae bacterium | reverse complement strand
ATGATGACCGATCGGGACATCACGCTCGGCTACGTCAACACCGACGACGCCATCCAGTCCTCGCCGACGGTCGAGGTCACCGGCGTCGCGACCACCTTGGAGATCAACCCGCAGATGATCATGTGGGACCCCGAGCAGCTCGACATCGACGTCGACGACCCCGCGACGATCCAGGAGAGCGGGGCACGAGTGCTCCACTTCAGCGAGGCGACCTACATCGACTGGTTGATCTCGAAGGGTTTCATGGACGACGGCCAGAGCGATCCCAACTACGGCGGAGCGCCGGATCAGTGGATCTCCGACGGCGGCGACTTCATCCAGCAGGGCTTCGCCACCAACGAGATCTTCAAGTATGAGAACCTCATCGAGTGGAAGGACGGCGCTCCCGCACCCGTGGACTACGCGGTCATCCACGAGCTCGGTTGGCAGCCCTACCCGGCTGCCTACTCGGTGCTCACGGAGCGGCTCGAGGAGCTGTCGCCGTGCCTCGAGCTGCTCGTTCCGAAGCTCCAGCAGGCGTGGGTCGACTACCTCAACGAGCCCGAGCCGATCGGTGACGTGGTCATCGAAGTGACCGAGGCGTACAACAACTACTGGACGCTGACCCCCGAGCTCAATGCTCGTGCGTTCGAGTTGTTCGACTCCGAGGGCTATGGCGGCAACGGCCCCGACGACACCTACGGCAACTTCGATCCTGATCGGATCCAGACGTTGTTCGACGATTTCGGGGTCATCCTCGAGAACCGTGGCATCACCCTCCCGGACGGTTTCAGCGCCGAGAGCGTCTACACCAACGAGTTCATCGACGAGTCGATCGGTCGCTGATCAGCTCGACCTGAAACGCCGAACGGCACCTGCGGGCCGGCTCCACCATGTGGGGCCGGCCCGCTCGCGTCAGCGGTAGGCACAGAGGTCGAACGGATTGCCATCCGGGTCGGCGAGATTGACGATCGACCCGTACGGCTCGTGACGCGGCGACGACAGCACCACTGCCCCGGCCCCGGTCAATCGTCGGAGCTCGCCGTCGAACTCACCCGGTGAGCAGGCCAGGTCGAGATGTACCGAACCCGGCCTGGTCGTACCGCGCTGCAGACCCAACCGTCGGCACCCATCGGTGTCGGCCAGCACGATCCAGCGATCGCCGTCTTCGCGTTCGACTTCGTGCAGCTCGAGCGCCTCCGACCAGAACGCAGCGAGCGCTTCGGTCGCCGGCGAGTCGAGGGTCACCAGATCGAACCGGCTCCCCATGGCCTCAGCGCTCCGCCTCGGTGGACAACAGATCGAGCACCACCTGCAGCAGCACGTTCGCACCCGCTTCGATGTCGTCGGTCTCGGTGAACTCGGCGATGTTGTGGCTGAGTCCGTCCACGCTGGGTGTGAACACCATGGCGGTGGGGCAGATTCGAGCGAGCATCTGCGCATCGTGGCCGGCCCCGCTCGGCATCCGTCTGGTCGAGTGACCGAGTCGCCGGGCGGTCGCCTCGACGAGATCGACCATGCCGGCGTCGAAGTCGACCGGTTCGTACCGGGCGAGCGAGTTGGTGCTGATCGTGACTCCTTCGGCCACGGCGAGGTCCTCCAGGAAGGTGTCGAGACGCGACTCCGCCTCGCGCAGGATTCGGTCGTCGGTGTTGCGGAGGTCGACGGTCAGCACCACACGAGCAGGCACCACGTTCACCAGGTTCGGGTAGACGTCGACACGCCCGACGGTGCCGACCTGTTCCCGACCGAGGTGGCGGGTGAGGTCGCGAACGTAGGTGGTGATCGCCGCTGCGCAGTAGGCGGGGTCGTGTCGTAGCCGCATCGGTGTCGTGCCGGCATGGGCCGACTGTCCCACGATGGAGATCTCGGTCCACGAGATGCCCTGGACGCCCTGCACCACACCGATCGTGACCGCCTCTGCCTCGAGTACCGGCCCCTGCTCGATGTGGAGCTCGACGAACGCGTGCGGCGCCGACGGCGCCGGACAGGGGGCCGTGCCGGCGTAGCCGATGCGTTCGAGTTCGTCGCCGAGGCGGGCGCCGTCGTCGGCGGAAACGAGGTCGAGCGCCGTCTCGAGCGGCAGTCCACCGACGTAGACGAGGCTGCCGAGCATGTCGGGGGCGAACCGGGATCCTTCCTCGTCGGTGAAGAACGCCACCTGCACGCCGCGCTCGGATTCGAGTCCGGCGTGCGTCATCGTCTCGATGATCTCCAGTCCGGCCAGCACGCCCAGGTTGCCGTCGAAACGTCCGCCGGTGCCGACGGTGTCGATGTGCGAACCGATCATCACCGGTGCCAGTGTCGGGTCGGTGCCGGGCCAGGTGGCCACGACGTTCCCGAGCGCGTCGATCGTCACCTCGAGGCCGAGATCGTGCATCCAACCGACCACCAGATCGCGACCTGCCCGGTCGGCATCGGTGAGGGCGAGGCGGGCGTTGCCCCACTCGCCGTTGGGTCCGTCGATGCGCCCGATCTGGCCGAGGTCGGCGATGCGTGTGAGCAGCCGCTCGGTGTCGATACGGAGGTCGGCCCGGTCGGGATCGCCGGTCCTGGTGTCCACACCGGCCATCTCAGTACTCGGGCAGTTCGAAATCGGCGATCTCGGCGAGCGCCTCGCAGAACGCGTCGACAGCCTGGGCGAACAGCCGTGCTCCTCGCTCCGCAGTGGCGGGAGTCGGGTCGCCGATGTGGCCGTCGGACCCGAAATCGCTCGACAGCCAGCCGAAGCCGACCGAACCGCCGAAGCGGACGTAGCGGTTGTCGGCGAGGTGCTCGGGCACGTTCCGGGTTGCCGACGACATGTCGACGAGATCGGGCGCCAGGTGCAACATGAGCGACGTCTCGTCGGTTCCGCCATGGATCCCCATACCGAGTTCGTCGGGTGCGGAGACGCCGCCCTGGTCCGGCGGGACGCCAGGGTGGCAGAGGAAGGTCATCAGGCCGTGGGCCAGCCGGATCTCACGGTTGGCGACACCGACCAGCGCCGAGTTGCCGCCGTGTCCGTTGAAGAACACCAGCTTGCGCGCCGCCGTGGTGGCCACGCATCGACCGATGTCGTCGAGCACGGCGAGCAGCGTGGTCGCCGACAGCCAGATCGTGCCGGACGACCAGGCGTGCTCGTTCGACTTGGTGTAGGACAGCGGTGGGAGCAGCCACACGTCGAGTGCAGCACCGACGCGCTCGACCGCCGCCTGCGACACTCGATCGGCGATCATGAGATCGGTGTTGAACGGCAGGTGCGGGCCGTGCTGTTCGACGGCGCCGAGGGGTTGCACGAAGATGCTGCGTTCCGTCACCAGACGCGCCACGTCGGGTGCACGGAGCTCGGCCATGTTTCGGGAAACGGGAACCACCTCCGCACGTTACGCCCCCGACGTCGAACCGCGAGAGAATGTGCGTCGTGACGTCCGCCGCTCCCCCATCCAGATCGTCCGAGGCCGACTTCGATGCGATCGTGATCGGTGCGGGGCACAACGGACTCGTCACCGCGGCCTACCTCGCGCGGGCCGGGATGTCCACGCTGCTGGTCGAGGCACGCGCCGACGTCGGCGGAACGGCGGCGAGTGAGCAATTCGCGGGAGCGACCGTGAACATCTGCAATTGCGACCACCTGACGTTCCGAACGACGCCGGTGATCGAGGAACTCGGCCTGGCGGCGCTCGGTCTCGAGTACATCGACCTCGAACCTGCCCAGCACAACTTCTCGTGGGCGAGCGCCGTCGGCGGCATGGGTTGGTCGCACCACAACGACCTCGAGGCGACGCTCGACGACATCGGCCGCAACTTCCCCACCGAGGTCGCCGGCTATCGGCGATACGTCGATGCCGCCGCGCCTGCGGTGCGGATGATCTTCGAAGCTGCTGCCGCGCCCCCGACCGTGGCCGGACTCACCAAGCTCGCCCTCCGTCGTCGATTCGGCGGCGTCGGCACACTGATGCGCTGGTCGCGCCGCAGCGCCGCCGATGTCCTGCGATCGTTCTTCGACGACGACGCCATCATGGCACCGGCCGCGCTGACCGGCCCGATGGTGTGGGGCATCAGCCCCGAGCTGCCGGGGAGCGGCCTCGGCGCTCTCACCCATGCAATGCGTCACGTGGCCAAGGTCGGTCGGCCCGTCGGTGGCAGCGGTCGGGTACCCGTCACGCTGCTCGCATCATTCGAGGCGGCGGGCGGCACGCTGCGCACCAAGAGCCCGGTCGACACGATCCTGTGCTCGGGCGAGCGCGTCAGCGGGATCGCCCTGGTCGACGGCACCGAGATCTCGGCGCCGATCGTGGTGTCCGCATGCAATCCTCACGACACCTTCCTGCGTTGGCTCAAGCACCCTCCCGCTGCGGCCAACGACCTCGTTCGACGCTGGCGGTCGGCCCGTCGCGACGAGGGATACGAGTCGAAGATCGACGCCGTGCTGACCACCCCGCCCGTGCTGCGCGGCTTCGACCGACCACTCGGTCCGACGACCGCCATTGCTCCGACGCTCGTTGACATCGACCGGGGGGCTGCGATGATGGTGGACGGTCGCATCCTCGATCGTCCCGGCCTGCTGGTCAACGTGCCCAGTCTGCTCGACCCGACACTGGCCCCAGAGGGCCGCCACGTCTTGTCGCTCGAAGCCCTGTTCACCCCGTTCGGGTTCACCGGTGGCTGGGCCGACCCGGCCGAGCCGCGCCGCTGGCTCGAGGCCTTCGCCGAGCTGTGCGAACCCGGCTTCCTCGACTCGATCGTCGAGTGGCGGGCGATGACCCCCGACGTGTACGAACGCGATTTTCACCTCCCCGCCGGCCATGCGACCAGCTTCGCCGGCGGTCCGCTCGCCGCGTTCCACAACGACGACCCCGAACTCACCAGGTACGAGACCGCCGTCGACGGGCTGTATCTCACCGGCGCCGCCACGTTCCCCGGCGCCGGAGTGTGGGGTGCCAGCGGCCGCAACTGCGCCACCGTCATCCTCGAACAACGGTCCTGAGGCACGACCACCTCGTGCCGATGAGCGATACCCCCACATGCTGGGGTTCTGCTCATCGCTGGCGGGCGCAGCGGACGGGCCGACACCCGGAATAGCGACCGGATGCGTACTGTTGAACTCAGATGTTCACCGAAAGGAGCATCCGCCCGTCATGACCCCTGGTTCACTTCGACTCGGCACCTATGCCGGCATTCCGGTGCGCGCTCACTGGAGCATGGCGATCGTCGCGGTCTGGTTCGGCGTGGTGTTCTCGGCTGACCTCGGCGTCGTGGGCGGTGTCGTTGCCACCGTGGCGTTCTTCGCCTCGATCCTCGCGCACGAGTTCGGCCACGCGATGGTCGCTCGTCGCTACGGAGTGAACACCCAGTCGATCGACCTGTGGGCCCTCGGTGGCGTCGCCCGGCTCGACCGCGAGTCGCCCAGTGCTCGAGCCGACGGCCTGATCGCCGTCGCCGGCCCGGCAGTCAGCCTGGGGATAGGCCTCGCGGCCTCCGGCGCTGCCCTCGCACTGCAGTCGGGTGTCCTGGCCGTCGTCGGTTTCGTCAACGTGGCGCTCGCCGTGCTCAACATGCTGCCGGGGGCGCCTCTCGACGGCGGCCGGGTGCTGCGGGCGATCCGTTGGGGCCGCACCGGGAACAAGTACCGGGCGATGCGTGATGCGGGCAATGCCGGCCGGGTGCTCGGATGGAGCATGGTCGGCGGCGGGGTCGTCCTGATGATCAACGGCGCTCCGTTCGGGATCTTCTTGATCATCACCGGGCTGTTCATCGCGCTCAACGCTCGCGCCGAGATCATGACCTCGTACGTCGCCGAGCAGCTCGACGGTGTCAAGGTGCGCGATCTCACGTTCTTCGGCATCGCCCAGGCCGGCACCGACATGGACGCCGACTCGATGATCGACCAACGCCAGCGCCTCGGTGCCGCAGGTGCGGTGGCGGTGGTCGACGACGACGGTCAGCTCGGCGGCCTCGTCCTCGAGGACCAGTTGTGGGCGTTGCCGTCCGAAACCAGGTCACTCACGATGCTCACGCAGCTGATGGTGCCGTTCACCAACCTGGCCCAGGCCTCGCTCGACGAGGACCTGGCGACCGTGCTCACCCGACTCGACCCGATGCGGCCCGTGGTGACCGTGTGGAACGACGGCAAGCTGCTCGGCATCGTGCACCCCAAGCGCCTCGAAGAGCGTCTCAAGCAAGCGCAACGTCGGGCGTTCCCGAACGCTGCGGGCGTCTGAGGAGCAGCGCCGGATCAGGCGTCCTTGACCGACCAGTCGCGTTTGGCGACAGGGTCCTGATCGCTCCACGGGAAGTTGATCCACATGTCGGTGCGCTTCCAGATGTAGTCGCATTTCACGACCGAATGCGACTTCTCGTAGAGCACCCCGGTGCGCACCTCGGCGACCTTGCCCTCGACGAATTCCTGGACCGAGCGCAGCGTGTGGCCGGTGTCGGCAACGTCGTCGACGATCAGGA
>CAZJUC010000192.1:0-6427 GCA_964549065.1 uncultured Ilumatobacteraceae bacterium | reverse complement strand
GCAGCTGCGGCCGTCGCCCTCTACGAGGTGTCGAGATCGCGGCGCAACATGCCGTCGCCACGGTGACGAGCGAGGTCGCCGGCGACACTGCGACCTGCGGCGGCAACGATGATCAGTCGTCGCTGTCGACGGCGTGATACGCGGACAGGTCGTATTCCAACTCCACGCTCTGTCCGAACTGACCGAGTACCGGTGCCACGAAGGCCGGTTCCGAGTCCATCACGCCCTGGAGCCGGGCGACATGCTCGACCGTGTCTGCTCCGAGGTCGTCGAGCAGGAGTACCAGTGCCGGGAGGTGGGCCTGGTCGCCGGTCAGCCCGATCTCGACGACCCCGACGTCGCCGCACTCGACACGCAACCCGATCTCTCCCATGTCGTGGTTCATGAATGCCGTGAGCACGTCACGACGGGGCTCGTCGACGCCCAGCTCGCCGTACAGCTCGAGCGCATCCAGGAGTCGATCCTTGCGGTCGCTGCCAGCGAGCCGGAGCCTGACGTGGTCGGTGGCGCCGCTGGCGCCGGGGGTGCGCCCCAGTTCGGTGACCGCGGTGTCATGCCGTTCGGCCCAGGCGGCGATCGTCCGCCACACGTCGGTTGCCCGACTCAGCGCCGGCAGTTCCTCCACCGGGAGGTCGCCACTGACGAACCAGGTGACGGACAGCCTGTCGGGGCCGACGAGCACCGAGGATCCGAGGTCGCCCTCGGTGCGTCGGGCGAGAGCACCGGGCGCGAGTTCCTCCTGCAGTGGAGCCTCGCTGCCCCGCATCCAGCTGCGCAGCGAGGCATCGAGCGCATCGCCGGTTCCGATGATCCGCATCCCGGCGGATCCGGAGGCCAGGTCGGCCACGAATCGCCACTGATCGAGTGCCGCCAGCTGGTCAGCGGTGCCCACCATCCGGTCGAGCCACACGAACGGCACGTCCTGGCGCGTTCCATCGAGCGCCTCGTACTCCTGGGCGATGGCGATCTTGGCTCGCAGATAGCCGCTGATGTCGGCCAGCCACCCGGCTGCGCCTGCGTCGTCGAGTGCGTCGAAGTCGGGCATCGTTCAGAACCGTACGGCGCTCACACCAGCACGGGCTGCTCGTTGTTGGAGTCGCGCTTGGCCTTCTTGCGCTTCTCCGGTCCACCCGACGATCGGGCCAGGAGCTTCTTCGCGTCGGCCAGCGCATCGTCGAGGGCGGTCTCCGCGTCGGCAAGTCGCGTCGACTTCAACACGACGCTGCCGCCATTCACCTCGACCACATCACCGAACGGCTTCGACAACGTCCCGTTGTTCCAGATGCCGACGAGCATCTTCGTGCCGTCCTTGGCGAACAGGCCGCCCCTGCCGTGGAACTCGTCGTTCTGGAACTCGCCTTCGTAGTAGCTGCCGTCGGCGAAGATCTTCTTGCCGACGCCGTGGAACCTGTCGTTGACGAACGCCCCCGTGTAGGTCCAGCCCTCGTTCGACTCGTAGGTGCCCGTTCCCTCGAACCGGTCGTCGACGAAGTCGCCCTGGTACACGGACCCCGACTCGTACAGGTACGTGCCCTTCCCGTGGAACCGGTCGCCGCGGAAGTCGCCGGTGTAGCTCTCGCCCGACGCCCAGTAGTAGACGCCACTGCCGCTGAACTCGCCGTCCTTCCACGAACCGCGGTACATGTCGCGGTCCTTCCACTGATACGTGCCGTGACCGTTCTGGTTGCCGTCCTTCCAGCTGCCGACGTACGTGTCGCCGTTCGGCCAGGTGTAGCTCCCTTGACCGGTGCGTTTGCCCTTCACCAGCTGTCCCTCGTACTGGCCGCCACTCCTGTACGAGACAGTGTGAGGCAACAATGCGAGCACGCGGCCGTGGTAGTGGTCGAACATCTCGATGGCCCGATCGGCGCGCGTCGGGGCGTTCGGCGCCGACGTGGACGACTTGGACGACTTGGACGACCTCTTGGTCGTCGATGCAGTGCTGCCGTCGGACTCCGGGAGTGCTGCGCGGATGGCATCGTGGGCCTCCTGCAGGGTGGTTGCGCCGTCGAGGCGGATGCCGATGTGGGCGAAGCAGTCGCAGACCATCCTGAGCGCCTCGGCGTCACGTGTGAGCGTCGTCTCCTGCTCGTCCGACGACGCCGGACGTTGGGGGCCGGTGACGTTGGCGCCGGTCTGCTCGGCCGTCACCACGTCGACGCCCCTCTGAGCCAGACCGCCGAGCTGCTGCTGGATCTGCTTGGTGATCAGTTCCTGGTTCGCCGCCGTCTTCAACGAGTGGCCGAGTACGGCCCACAGGTCCTCCGTGCCGCCCCACGAGGTGTTGCCGACCCCTTCCTGGGGGCTGAAGATGAACTGCTTCTGGCCGTTCAGCACCCCGCCCCCGAATGCGGCGCGCTCCATGGCGTCGTGGTACCCCTGGGTCACATTCCCGCCCTCGGTGGCCCCGATTCCCGCCATCGACGACTCGGGGGTCCACACCGCAGCATCGGCTCCGAGTGCCTCGAAGAACTCCTTCTGGCCCATCCGGTAGCTCTCGGTCGCGAACGCCTTGACGTAGCCGACGAACAGCTGTGCGGGCATCGCCTTGAGCTTGTCGGTGAATGCGCCGAAGACGTCGGGCGCCAGGTTGGAGATCGGCTTCTTCTTGAAGAACTGGTTGACGACGCCCTCGGGGATGTCGCTCAGCCAGTTGTCGATCTGACCCTTGACGAGTGCGAGAGCCGGCTTCCCGAACAGCTGTGTGGCGGTGTCGCCCGTGTGGATGCCGATACAGGCGAGGTCGACCATCAGCGTCAGTTCCTGAACGACCGAGAAGGTGATCACGTCGGAGAGAATGCTGATCAGCGAGTCCTTGACCGCTTCGGCCTTGGAGAACTCTCCCTCACGGCTCAATCCGAGCTTGAGCACCTGGGTCACCATGGCGGTGAGCACCGACGTGCCGAGCGTCCACATCAGCTGGACCACTCCCGGGGCGGCCCCGATTCCGCTCGCCAGTCCGGCAACGGCGATCAGGATCGACAGGGTGGTCGTGATGATCTTGACGGTCTGCTCGGACAGGCGGTCCTGGACCTTGCGGAAGTACTCCTGTGTCTCGCGGAGGTTCTTCTCCGACTCGGCCATCTCGTCGAGCAGCTTCGACTGGGTGGCACGCTCCTGCTTCGACAGCGAGGACTTGGCGGCGAGGGAGTGCAGCTTGCGCTGGTTGGTCCAGTAGCTGGACAACAGCATTCCTTCGGCTTCGGCGGTCTCCATCGACGCCGTACTGCGATGGTCCCAGCTGGCGGTCGACTGGAGTGATCGCATCTCGACCAGGTCGCTCTTCGCCTTCGTCTGGATGCCCTTGAACCGAAGCTCGGCCTCGCTGAGGTGGATCTGCTCGAGCGAGCCGTGCTTGCCGGTGCCGATGACGTCACCCATCAGGAGGAAGATGCGCCGCTTCTGGGCGACGAAGTCGCCGTCGCGGAAGACCCGCTTGAGCCGCTTCTCCAGATTCTTGTCGATGCCGACCTCGAGCTGTTCGATCTCGACCGTCAGGTCGTCGATCTGCTCCGTGAGTTGACCGAGACGGTCGTTGTCGGGAGTCTTCTTCCGCCGCTCGTCGAACAACTCGAGCCGCGCGTCCAGTCGGGCTGCGGAACGCTCCTGGAGGGCGGTGAACGCGGACGGATCGGCGAAGTCGAGGACGTTCTTCTCGGTGATCTGGTCCATTGCGTTGTCGCGAGACTCGGTGTCGGTGCCCAGCTTCGTGACTGCACGCGATGCGTTGAGCAGGTCGCCGACCCGGATTCGGAACCCGGCCTTGCCGTCGTCGGCCGGCTTCTGCTCGTGGAGATACTTGCCGACGAGCCCGTAGGCGGTGTTCTCCCCTCGGGCTCGATGCCATCGGCTCTTGCCCTTCCACAACTCCGTGGCGACGGCATGGTTCATCCGGTTCAGCTGGGAGTACACGCTGGCGCCGGGAACGCCGTCCTCCTGTGCTGCGAAGGCCACTTCCAGGAGCCGGTTGCCGTCCCTGTCCACGCGTGACGTCGCCAGCATCTGTCCCGCGTAGTACTTGGCCAGCCCGGAATGTCCGTCCTGGCCCTCGAGACCGGACACCGCCGCATCGTCGAGCAACTGATCGTCGAACTGGGTGCCGCCGATCGATTCGTACGTCTCACCCGGGGCGGGGGGTGGGATGTCGTCGTCGGCGATGTCGAGCATCGCACAGATCGCCTTCCACTTCAGATGGCGGCCTGTCGGGTTGTAGAACCCGTGCAACATGTAGAGGTACCGATGGAGGATGCGGTCGCGATGAGCGAGCCGCCACTCCAGGGTGTCGGGCTTCAACGCCTGCACGAGGCGGACGGCCTCGTCGCGTGACGGGTGGCTGGTCAGTGCGATGTAGTTGTCGACGGCGTTGAACTCCGCGGTGCCGTCGGCTCCCGTGGAGCCGCGCAGCATCACGAACCGGCGGAGGTCGGCGCGCTGCTCGTCGGACACCCCGGCGCCCGAGAGCACCGCAGCGAACCTCGTCCAGGCGGCCTCGAACGCATCGCTGATCGCCTTCGGCTTCGCTGCCGGCGCGGCGTCGTGGATCTTCTGCCGTGATGTCTCGTCGCCGTAGGTGCCCATGATCGCGTCGACGGCGTTGAAGTCGCCGTTGGCGTCGGCCGAGAGGTACTGCCGTGCGAGTTCGAACATGCTCGAGCGCTCGACGCGCTTGCTGGCCCAGGTGCCCTTCGCATTCTGAAGGTCGAGTGTGGCGACCAACTCGCCGAGCCGACCTCCCTGGTCACCGTCGGCTGCCGCTTCGCCGTTGTCGACGCGGACCTGGTTCTCCGCGACCGAGACGACGTAGCGCGACTTGTCGACGGAGATCAGGTTGAGTGAACGGAGCTTCCCCCAGTACCAGCAGTACTTGTTCCCGTCGAGCAGGTGCTGCTGGTTCTTGGGAATGTCGTCCCTGCCGTCGAGCTGAGCCCTCCCGGCGAGCGCGAACAGCTCCCGGTCCTCCTCGCCGGCGAGCTCCTTCACCCAGGCGACGAGGTCGTGGCGGAGGTGCTTCACGTGGAACGGGGGCTTGAACCGGAGGTGGCGGATCTCCTCGCGGCGGCTGTTGTAGACGAGCGAGACCAGATACCGGAGGTGCCTCGATCGCAGGCTTCCCTCGTCGTCGCCACCGTCGTCCTCGGCGATGGTCTTGGTGGTGTCGCCCGCAGCTTCCTTCGCCACCTTCGCAGCCCTGTCGGCTTCGGCCTTGGCCGACTGGAGTGAGTGGAGTGCTGCCACCTCGCCGAGCAGACCGGAGCGGTCGAGCACGAGAAACGCCTCGTTGAGGAACCGCTTCTCGGGATCGGATCCGCCCCCAGCCGACCCACCGGCCGACTTCTTGGCTGCCGCCTTGGTCTGTTTCTTCTCTGTCTTCAGCTGCTGCTCGACCTCGCTGTGTCGGGTCTTCACGTCCTGCTTCTTCACGGCCATGGCGACGAGATCCCGGAAGGACGCAGGATCGTCGCGCATGAACTCGCGCAGGCGCTCCTTGTCGGTGACGCCGGGGACCGCACCCCCGATGTTCCATGCGAACGGTGTCCAACGCGGGTAGAGCAGACCGAGGCGGAGTGCGAGACGGGCATTCGGGCCGGGCTTGCCCTTGTCGACGACCTGTTTGAGATACACGTATCGAAGGTTCTGGCGACCCCCGTAGCACGTGGCGAGAGCATCGTCGAGGGTCGCTCCGGTGGCGACCTCGTAGCGGGCTGTCAGTTCGGCCGTGTCGCCGCCTCCCAGCCACCGGAGCGTGGCCTTGAAGTGATCGGGGTCGAGCCGCGCCTTGCGCTCGAGCAGGGGGATCAGCCGGGCGATGCGCAGATCGATGTCGCCGTGGAGGATCTCCATGGCCTCGCCCTCCGCCTCCGCACTCGTGGACTTGTACGTGAGGGTCTTGTCGGAGTGTCGCCCCCAACTCCGGTAGTGCGCCTGTGCCGCCCGGTACGCATCTTCGGCGAGCGTCACCGGGTCGTCGCCCGTGCCCGGCGATCTTGCGTGATCGATCGCCTCCTGTGCGTCGCCCGACGACTCGTCGAAGATGGCCTGCATGATCATGTACGACATCTCGTCGGCGTAGGTGCGGATGAAGTCGTTCCCCATCAGGTCGGCCTTGGCCTTCAGCCGTTCGGCGGCGCTACGCAGATCGGCCGCCCGGTCACCGGTCTTGCGGGCCGGGTCGGGGAGATCGGCGCCCGGGCGCGGATCGGCGCGCAGCTCGAGGGCCGACAGCACCGGGATCTGCGGCTGCCCGGTGTTCGCTGCCGTCTTCGTGGACGAGCGCTTGGACGTGCGACCGGTGGTGCCCGCCTTCTTCTTGGAGCCGGCGGACGTGCCCCGCTTCTTCGTCTTGCTGGTCGTCTTGCTGGTCGACTTGCTCGTCTTGGTGGACGTGGAATCACCCTGGGCTGCGTTCTCCTCGGATCGTTGGGACGCG
>CAZJUC010000191.1:0-6489 GCA_964549065.1 uncultured Ilumatobacteraceae bacterium | reverse complement strand
ATACGAGGTTCTCCGGAGTGACTGGAGTTCAGACGTGTGCTCTTCCGATCTGCTGTCGCCGGGCTCGTCAGCGCCGGAACCGGGCGATACGCTGGCGCGCCCTCAGACCGGGCGGTCGGCAGGAACGATCGCTGGTGCGCCCGCAGACCACCACGACCCGACCATGACACTCACCGACACCGACCGGCACCGCTTCGTCGCAGCCGCCGTCCTGACGCTCCTCGCGTTGCCGGCGCTGTGGTGGGCCAACACGTCGGACAACTCCGCGGGCCCCAACCTCGCCGTCGCCGGCATCGACGCCGACACCGAGCTCGCCGTCGCGGTGTCGGCGAACGCCCAGCCCGCTGCCGCGCCCAGCGACCCCATCGGCGACGCGACACCCTCCTTCCTCGAGGGCCCGACGAGCGCTGTCGGGGCCGGCCGAGCCGTGATCGCCGTTCCCGCCAGGCCGCTCCTCGACGGCATCACCGCGAACGCCACCTTCCGCAGCACCATCTCACGCAGTGCCTGCATCGTGTCCGGCCCCACCGCCGGCAGCACGATCACCATCGTCAACCTCGCCAACAACCGGTCGGTCACCTGCACCGCGGTCCTGACACCCAACAGCGTCCACGGCGAAGTCGTGATGCACACCAACGCGTTCGCGAGCATCGCGGACCTCACCGACGCTCCGATCTCGGTCGAGATCCGTCGGTGACGCACTCGCGTCCGACGATCCGCGAACTCCTCGATTCGGGCTCGCTCGCACCCCGCCGCGACCTCGGCCAGAACTTCGTCGCCGACCCCAACACGGTCCGCCGCATCGCCGAGCTCGCACGGGTCGGCGACGGCGACCACGTCGTCGAGATCGGCGCGGGGCTCGGCTCGTTGACGCTGGCACTCGCCGACACCGGGGCTCGCGTCACCGCGATCGAGGTCGACCGCGGTGTCGTTCCGATTCTTCGTGACGTCGTCGCCGAACGCACCGGAGTGAGCGTCGTCGAAGCCGATGCGATGCACCTCGACTGGCACGAACTCCTCGACGGGCACGACGACTGGGTCCTCGTGGCGAACCTTCCGTACAACGTGGCCACCCCGTTGATCTGCGACCTCCTCGACGACGTCCCGGCCATCACACGAATGCTGGTGATGGTGCAACGTGAGGCGGCCGAACGATTCGCTGCGGCGCCCCGCACGTCCGCCTACGGCGCCGTCAGCGTGAAGACCGCCTACTGGGGCACGGCGAGGATCGTCGGCCACGTGCCGGCCTCGGTGTTCGTGCCGCGCCCCAACGTCGAGTCGTCGCTGGTCGAGATCACCCGCCACGAACCACCCGACACGGACCCCGACACACTGTTCGCACTGGTGCGCGCCGGCTTCGGGCAGCGCCGCAAGATGCTGCGCCGGTCGCTCGCCGGCATCGTGGATCCCGCCGCCTACGACCTCGCCGGGATCCTCCCGACGGCGCGCCCCGAGGAACTCGATGTCGACGCGTGGTGCCGCCTCGCCGACGCCAACCGCGACGCGGCAGCGACCCGTCACGACCCCAGCCCACGCACCACGGGCGGCACGGCGCCGTGAGCACCCCGACGCCCGACACGCGGAACACCACGATTGCACTGCGCGCCCACGCGAAGCTCACGCTCGAGTTGCGGATCACCGGTGTGCGCGACGACGGCTACCACCTGATCGACGCCGAGATGGTCAGCCTCGACCTCCACGACCTGGTCACGCTCACACCCGCAGCGTCCGGACTCACCGCGTCGGGCCCCTTCTCCGACGGGATGCCCCTCGACGAGAGCAACCTCGTCGCCCGCGCGCTCCGCCTCGTCGGCGCCGACGTCGGCGTGCACCTCGACAAGCGGATTCCCCACGGAGGAGGTCTCGGTGGCGGCTCCACCGATGCGGCAGCGGTGCTGCGCTGGGGCGGGTTCACCGACGACCCCCACGACCTCGATCGAGCGGCGCAGCTCGGCGCCGACATCGCGTTCTGCCTCGTGGGCGGCTGCGCCCGCGTGCGAGGCATCGGCGAGATCGTCGAGCCGCGGCCCCACGTCGAGCGGGTGGTCACCCTGGTGATCCCCCCGCTCACGGTGAGCACCCCCGCCGTGTACCGGGAATGGGACGATCTCGGTGGCCCCACGGTCGACGGCCCCAACGACCTCGAACCGGCGGCGCTCGTCGTCGAACCCGAGCTGGCGCGCTGGCGTGACCTGATCGGCGACCGCACCGGTGTCGCCCCGGTGCTCGCCGGCAGCGGCGCCACCTGGTTCACCGTCGGCGATCGCGCAAACGCCCTCGGCGATCTGCTCGACGAGGGCGCTCGGGTGGTGCTGGCACGAACCGTGCCGATGGAGATGGCGACCGGTCCGGTCGACGCTCCCTGACGAACGGGGCGCCGTGGGCCGGACGGCCGCTTCGGACGTGACTACTTGCGACGCTGGTGACGCGTGCGGCGAAGCATCTTCTTGTGCTTCTTCTTGCGCATGCGCTTGCGGCGCTTCTTGATCAGAGAACCCATAAGGGTCGCCACGCTATCGGTTGGCTCCGCCTGCGCCACCGTCCAACCGGGTGGGCAGGCCCCGCCGGGCCAGATACGGTGACCGCACCGGTGCATCCGCCGGCGAACACACAATCAGTCCGGGGTCGTCTAATGGTAGGACAGCGGTTTTTGGTGCCGCGTGTAGGGGTTCGAATCCTCTCCCCGGAGCCATGAGCGTTTCCGCCATCATCCTCGCGGCCGGTGAGGGCACCCGCATGCGGTCCAGTCGGCCCAAGCCGTTGCACCTCATCTGCGGACGGTCGATGGTGCTGCACGTGATCCACGCCCTCGAACTGGTCACCCCCGACCGCACCGCCGTCGTGGTCGGCCACGGCGCCGAACAGGTCACCAAGAAGGTGCAGCAACTCGCACCCGGCTGGGCCAACGTGGCCTTCGTCGAACAGCACGAACAGAACGGCACCGGCGACGCCGCATCGATCGGCATGACCGCGTTCGGTGGCGACGACTACGACGACAACTCGACCGTCCTCCTGCTGCCCGGCGACACGCCGCTGCTGCGTCCCGAGACGCTGCGCGAGCTCGTCGACACCCATGTCGAGTGCGGCAACGCGGCCACCCTGCTCACCAGCGTGATGGACGACCCCACCGGCTACGGCCGGGTGATCCGCAAGGCCGACGGCCAGGCGGCGCGCATCGTCGAACACCGCGACGCCGCCCTCGACGAACTCGACGTGAAGGAGATCTGCACGTCGATCTACGCCTTCCGACGCGACCTGCTGGGGCCCGCGCTCCGCAAGCTCACCACCGACAACGCACAGGGCGAGTACTACCTCACCGACGTGGTCTCGGTGCTCGGCGCGATGGGGCATCGCATCGGCGTCGTCCAGGCACCGGCCGACGAGACCCAGGGTGTCAACGATCGCTGGCAGCTCGCACTCGCCGAGCGTGAACTCCGCTCGCGCACCAACCGGCTGCATCTGCTCGGCGGGGTCACGATGCTCGATCCCCGCCAGACGTTCATCGACGTCACCGTCAGCATCGGTCGCGACGTCACGCTGTATCCCGGCACGATCCTGCAGGGCTCCACCGTGGTCGGCGACGGCTGCGAGATCGGGCCCGACACCCGCCTCGTCGACTGCGCGGTCGGCAACGACGCCGTCGTCGAGCACACCGTCGGCCACGACGCCGAGATCGGCCCAGCCGCCGTCGTCGGCCCGTACGCCCACCTCCCGGTCGGTTCGAGTGTCGCTTCCAACTCGACCACCGGGGCCTTCTACACTGCTCCCGTCGGCTAGCGCCGACACCACGTCGGGGAGGACGTCACAGCTCATGGAGAAGGTCACCACCAAGCGACTGGCCCTGTACTCGGGCCGCACCCATCCAGAGCTGGCGCAGGAGGTGGCGACGCACCTCAACATCGAATTGGGTCACGACAACCTGGTCGAGTTCTCCAACGGCGAGGTGCGCTGCCGGTTCGGCGAGTCGATCCGCGGGTCCGACGTGTTCGTCATCCAGAGCCACTACGGCGTCGACCACCACTCGGTGAACGACTCGATCATGGAGCACCTCATCATGATCGACGCGGCGTCGCGGGCGTCCGCGAAGCGCATCACGGCCGTGTGCCCGTTCTACGGGTACGCCCGCCAGGACCGCAAGGCCGAGGGCCGCGAACCGATCACCGCCCGACTGATCGCCGACATGTTCAAGGCCGCCGGCGCCAAACGGATGATCTCGATCGACCTGCACTCGGGCCAGATCCAAGGGTTCTTCGAGGGCCCGGTCGACCATCTCACCGCGATGCCGGTGCTCGAGGCCTACATCCGCGAACACGCCGTCAAGCCGGTGATCGTGTCGCCCGACGCAGGGCGCATCAAGGTCGCCGAGCGCATGGCGCAGCACCTCAACGACTGCGGTGCCGACCTGGCGTTCATCTACAAGCGCCGGCCGAAGGGCATGACGAACGTCGCCGAGGCCACCGAGGTGATGGGCGACGTCGAGGGTCGGCTGTGCGTGATCACCGACGACATGATCGACACCGCCGGCACGATCTGCGCGGCCGCCGAGCTGCTGGTGCAGCGTGGCGCGAGCGAGGTGTGGGCAATGGCCAGCCACGGCGTGCTGTCGGGCCCGGCGATCGACCGCTTGAAGAACGCTCCGATCGCCCGGGTGGTGCTCACCAACACGCTGCCGCTGCCGCCCGAGAAGCAACTCGACAAGATCGAGGTGCTGTCGGTGGCGCCGCTGATCGCCGAAGCCCTCGGTGCGGTGTTCGACGACACCAGCGTCAGCGACATCTTCGACGGCGAAAACCTCGCCTGACCCGAGCCCTTCCCGAAAAATGGCGTCAACGTTGCGCTGAGCGCAACGCTGACGCGCCATTTCGGGGTTTTTCCTCTTACGACGGTCCAGCTCCCACTGGTCGGGCATGCTCGACGACGACCTGCTCTCGCTCGCATCCGATCAACACGGCGTGGTGGCACTGCGCCAACTCGTCGCGATGGGGAGAACCCGTTCGGCGATCAGCCGAGCCCGGGGTCGCGGGCAGTTGGTCGACGTCGCGAGCGGTGTCGTGCGGATTGCATCGTCTCCGCAGACGTTCCGTCAGCGTTGCATGACCCTCCAACTGCAGGCAGATGCAGCAGGGTTCATCGGGGGTACGACCGCAGCGCGCATCCTCGGGTTGCGCGCGATGCCCGACACCCCGATCAACTACACGGCTCCGCGCTCGTTCCGCCGGACACTGCCCGCGTGGGCCGACCTGCACATCACTCGGTGGTACGACGCCCCCACCGACCGACAGCTGCTGGGCAACGGCCTCCTCGTCGCCACGCCGATGCGGATGCTGTGGGGACTTGCGGCGACGTTCAACCAGTTCCGGTTCGATCGGGCGGCGGAGGATGCCTGGAACCTCGGGCTCGTCGATCCCCCGACCGCTGCGGACTACCTCGAGGAACATCGATGTCGGGGCAAGGACGGCGTGCTCCGACTCGAGACGTGGCTGGAGCGCTCGCTGGTCCGATCCCGCCCGACACAGAGCAACCTCGAGCGACGGCTGATCGAGGCGTTGGAACGCACCGGCCTGCCCACGCCCGAGCGGCAGTATCCACTGATCCTGGCCAACGGCGAGAAGGTCCACCTCGACATCGCCTGGCCCGACGTGCTGCTGGCCGTCGAGCCCGGTGACGGCGCGTTCCACACCGGCGCTCTCGCCGTACGGCGGGACCAGGCACGCGACCGCGCCTGTCTCGAACTCGGATGGCACGTCGTCCGATTCGACGAGTCGATCCGCGCCGATTTCGCCTCCGCTGCCCGTCAGGTCGCGCGGATCCACCGAACCCGTCGTCCACAACTCCGAAATGGCGCGTGAACGTTGCGCTGAGCGCAACGTTGATGTGATTTTTCGGGGGTGGCCGGAGGGAGAGGCGGCGCGGGGTGGATCGGGGGCGGATTGGGGGTGGAGCAGGGAGTGGCGCGAGGGGATGGCGGCGGAGGGCGGTAGATTGGGACGCTGCTGTAACGACCTGGCGTCTGTTGTGTGGGCGTCGTCACGAGATTCGATGGAAGCCGATCACCATGTCTGAGACCGTTCTCACCGCCGAAGTTGGCCGCCGCCCCGGAAGCTCCGATGCCCGTCGCCTGCGCGCCGAAGGAAAGATTCCCGCCGTCGTCTACGGCCACGGGATGGATCCCGTCAGCGTGTCGGTCGACCGCCGCGAGCTCCGCCAGGCCCTGTCCGGTGGGTCGGGCATGAACACGATCCTCGACCTCACCGTCGACGGCACCGTGTACCCCACCATCATCAAGGACATCCAGCGCCATCCGGTGAAGCGTTCGGTGCAGCACATCGACTTCATCCAGGTGAACCTCAACGAGGAGATCGTGGTCTCCATCCCGATCCACCTCGAGGGCGAGGCCAAGGACGTCTCCCAGCACAACGGTCTGGTCGACCTCACCATGCAGGAACTCGAGGTGCGCACCACGCCGCGCAACATCCCCGACGGCGTCAC